>JAPPNO010000116.1 GCA_028873845.1 Gemmatimonadota bacterium
CGGACGGCGCGGCCGACCTTTTCGTGGTGGCACCCGAGGAAGCTCGTCCACTGCGCGCGCGTGAACACGCCGCCATGGAAGCAGGCGAGCGCGATCCATTCCGCGCGGCGTCCCCTCCAGCCGAAGGGGTTCAACCCTTCTGCACGCTCCCTGAGACCGGGGACCGCTCTGTCCTCCGTCAGGTCGAACCGTTGTTTCGTCGTCTCCATGCCCGAAACGGTGAAGGGCCGCTTGGAGGGAAGTCAAGCCGTGAGGGATTCCCGAGTGTCCATAGTGCCCCAAGAGATGTCATGTCGGTGCGGCTGGCTCATTACGCCATTGAGAGTTCCCATCTGCGGGTCCCTCGACACGTGCGGAAGATTCCCCCAGAAGGCAGGGTGTTTTTCCGCAACGGGATGCGGTTTTCTCCCCTTTCTGCCCGGATACCCGATGGGCGATACTGCTCGTGTCCTCCGCGCAAATCGGTGCGTTGGACAAGACACACCACTTCCATCGGAGGAGGAAGACACATGATGCAGACGATTGGACGTTCCACCGTCGCCCTCGCGGTGGCCGCCTTGGCGCTGTTTACCACAGCTGCCGTTCCGGGCGACGCCACCACCACCATCACAGCCGCCCCCGCCACGTGCGGGGCCGCAGGCATGGCGACCTGCGAGGAGTACACCGGTGCCGAGTGCATCGTCTCGGTCGGTGGCGAGATAGTCATCAGGGACGACCGCTGCGACTGGGAGAGCAACGGATGCGGCCCCGAGTAGACACTCGCCGTCCCCGTCGCCACCGAGGCGTCGCACATGTGGGCGCGACGCTCTCGGTGGCGGTGGGCGCCTTCCTCGCGGCGCCCGCTGAAGCTCAGTGGAGCTTGGGTCCGGCTGAACTAAGGGTCGGAGTCGGCGAAGACCCGGTGGTACCGTTTGAGGAAATCGTGGGCATCCTCGTTCGCGGTGACCTCGCTTACGTCGCTGACGCTGGGTCCAGGCAGATCCACGCGTTCGCTCTAGCGACGGGGCACCGCGTAGCCACCACTGGGCGAAGAGGACAGGGTCCGGGCGAGTTCCAGGGTCTGGAGTGGATAGGTGACTGTGGTGGGGACAGCATATTCGCGTCTGACGGGGTCCTGAATCGAGTATCCGTGTACTCGCTGGAACTCGATCACCTAAGAACATTTCGGGTCGAGTCTCCCCAGGGTAATCTCTCGGCAATCCAGTGTGCTGGTTCCGGTGGCTTCATTGGGATCATCCGCCATCGGGATCCCCTGTTGAGTGGCGGCAGCGGCGGCATCCCACCGATGATACCGTACCGTTCGACCTTCGACGTGGTCTTTTTCGCGCAAGACGGAAGCTACCGGGATTCCATGGGTCCTTTCCCGGGAAGAGAGAGATACCGCAGCCCCAGCAGGGTTCCCAACCGGTACAGCGACTTGCCACTCCTGTGGGGTATGAATCCGGTTCTCGGATCCTCACAATGGGGATTCGTACTGGGTACGAGTGACGATTGGTCGTTGGTGAAGTACGACATGGATGGGGTTCCTCTGGATACGCTCGCGCTGGAAGAGGGGCGCAGGGTCGTCTCTGAGTCGCACCGGACGGCCTATGTACAGCGAAGGGTACGCAGAGATCGAGACGCCGGTCGGCCCACCACGGAGACGCGGCGGTTTTGGCGAGAATACCCCTATCCGACGCACTTCCCGGCCTACTCAAAGGTCGTGGCGTCGGACGACGGTCTGGTGTGGGTTGAGAGTTTCCAAGTATCCTATCTGGAACAACGGCCCTCCCACTGGAAGGTGTTTGCCGCCGACGGTGCGCTGACGGCCACTGTGGACCTACCGGAGCGCTTCCGGCTTCTGTGGGTCGGCGACACCCATGTGGCCGGGATCATGTTGGACGCGTTCGACGTTCAAATCATGGAAGTGCGCCCGATCCGAAGGCCTTAGAGGGGTGCCAACTCCCCAGCACTCCGCAACCGGGGGTGCTGGGGAGTCCTCCATCGGATACGCCCTCCGGTGGCGGAATCCGGCATCCTCCGGGCGTCCGCTCGCTTCAAGTCCTCCGACGTTGGCAGAATGCCGATTGGGTTGCTACAATCCGTCATGCTCGCAGACACCCTCCTCAGAGAAGTCCTTGATGCGTCGCCGGACGCCATCTTGGTGGTGGATGACGCTGGCGTCATCCGGGATGTGAACGAGCGCGCTACGACCATGTTCGCGTGGCATCGCGATGAGATGGTCGGACTGGGTGTCGACCTCTTGGTGCCCTTCCAGCATCGCGCCCGCCACGCGGAACTGAGGGCCGAATACGCGCTCCGACCCCGCGCTCGGCCAATCGGACACGGCTTGCTCTTGCACGGGGAACGCCGAGACGGAAGTCAGTTCCCGGCCGAAATCGCGCTCACGCCATGGCAACCCGCCGATTACGGATCGATGGTTGTCTGCACGGTTCGAGACCTGTCCCGATTCGACCGTTGGCGCAGCATGTCCATGGCGAGGGTGGAGGCAGCGGAAGCGGAGCGGACCCAAATGGCTGCCGAGTTGCACGACGACATCGTCCAGCGGATGGTCTTCATCAAGCACCGCTTCACGACCCTGCGGAGCACGGAGGGCTTGTCCGGCGACGACGACCGTATGCTGGAGTTGAGTTCGGCAATAGATGAAACCATCGCGTCGATAGAGCGGATCTGCCGAGGCCTGACGCCGCTGGAACTCAAGCACTTCGGATTGAGCTTGGCGTTGAGGATCCTGTTTCGCGAGCATTCCGAAGCCGGGTTCGCGGTTCACTGCAACCTCATCGATGTGGGGCGCGACTTGGACCCGGCGAAGGCGCTTGCCGTGTTTCGCATCGTCCAAGAGTCCCTTGCCAACGCGCGTGAGCATGCGGGAGCGGACGAAGCCACCGTAACCCTGACCCGCGATTCCGACTGGATTGAAGTTGAAGTGACGGACGCTGGCGTCGGCTTCGATACCGCCGCCATCGGCTCCTCGGGGTGCGGTATCGGGCTCCTCGGGATGAGTGAACGCGCCGCCATGATCGGCGGGCGCTTCGAGGTGCGCAGTAGTCTCGGCGGTGGCACTGGAATCCGGGTTCGCGTTCCGGTGGCCGAGCGTGCTACGGCGGAGGAAGAGCTGTGAGCTGGGACACGAAGGTGCTCATCGTTGACGACCATGAGATGGTTCGGGCGGGTCTTCGGGCGATCATCGAGAGTACAGGCCGAATGAAGGTGGTTGGGGAGGCTGCCGACGGCGAGGACGGGATTCGGCTGGCACAGAGACTCGAACCCGACGTGATCCTGATGGACATCGACATGCCTCGCCTGGACGGCATCGAGGCAACCCGGCGAATAAGCGCGCTGGGGCTTGGCGGAGGGGTCCTGATACTCACCAGATACGACCACGAGGAGTATCTTGAACCCGTCATGTCCGTAGGTGCAATGGGGTTCATCAGGAAGAGCCGGGGGCCTGAAGACTTGGTCCGGGCTGTAGATCTGGTCGCCGCCGGACGGACAACGATGCCACGCGTGGCGTCCCAACTCTACATGAGGAGACGACGGGAATTCGACGCCCAGCCGGAATCCCCGCTGGCCGCCCTGACCGATCAGGAACGCGAAATCCTGAGACTCACCGCCAGAGGCTATACGGCAAGCCAGATTGCCGGCAAGATGTCCTTGGCGCGAAGGACAATCGAGAACTACCGTGCCCGCCTCAAGGAGAAACTCGGGTTGCACGACCGGTCGGATTGGGTGGATCTGGCGCTCAAGTCGGGCTTGCTGCTGGGCGAGTAGGAAAGGACGGAGCATTCCCATCAACCGGCGCTCATTGGAGTACGTTCGCATCCGCTCGGATGCCGTCCGAAGTCCCGCCATTTGGTGACGATTTCCCCGCTGTTCGTGGCAGGCGAGGTCAGATGTGGCCTGAGGACAGGAAACGCAGATCGCGCAGCCCTGATTGAACTTACGTGATTCCCTGCCGTAATACTGGCCTGTGGTAGTCTGCCAAAATGGCAGAATCCCCACGCCAAAACCGGCCATTTTGGCAGGAATCCCACACTCACCCGCCTCTCACCCCCTCCCCCACCCCCTCCCCCCCGGCACGCCCCTTGCCCCATAAACCCCAGTTACCTTCCAAATCCACCTTCGCGAACACTCAACCGCCGGCACCACCCGGCACCCACGCGACCGGCCCGGGCGCCGGCAACGAAAGGAACAGCAAATGGGCAAGATCATAGGGATCGACCTGGGGACGACCAACTCGGTTGTCGCGGTCATGGAGGGCGGCGAGCCCGCCGTGATCCCCAACTCCGAGGGCGGGAGGACGACCCCCTCCGTCGTCGCCTTCGCGAAGGACGGCGAGCGGTTGGTGGGCCAGGTCGCGCGCCGCCAGGCCATCACCAACCCCGAGAACACCGTCTTCTCGATCAAGCGCTTCATGGGCATGCGCTACGGCGAGGTGGAGACCGAGCGGAAGCGGGTCCCCTACTCCGTCGCGCGTGACGGGCAGGACCGGGTGGTCGTGAACCTGCCGAACGGCGGCAAGTCGTTCACGCCGCCCGAGATCTCGGCGGTCATCCTGCAGAAGATGCGGCAGACCGCCGAGGACTACCTGGGCACCTCGATCACCGAGGCCGTCATCACCGTGCCGGCGTACTTCAACGACGCGCAGCGGCAGGCCACCAAGGACGCGGGCAAGATCGCGGGACTCCAGGTGAAGCGGATCATCAACGAGCCGACCGCGGCCGCGCTGGCCTACGGTCTGGACAAGAAGGCCGACGAGAAGATCGCGGTCTTCGACCTGGGCGGCGGCACCTACGACATCTCGATCCTGGAGATCGGCGACGGGGTCTTCGAGGTGAAGGCCACGAACGGCGACACGCACCTGGGCGGCGACGACTTCGACCAGGTCCTGATCGACTGGCTCGTCGCCGAGTTCAAGAAGGACCAGGGGATCGACCTGTCGAAGGACTCGATGGCGCTGCAGCGGCTGAAGGAGGCCGCCGAGAAGGCCAAGATGGAGCTGTCGTCGCGGACCTCGACCGACATCAACCTGCCTTTCATCACGGCCACGCAGGAAGGGCCCAAGCACCTCAACTACCAGCTGACCCGGGCCCGCTTCGAGCACCTGGTCGACGAGCTCATCAAGCGCACGATCCCGCCGATGAAGAAGGCGCTGGAGGACGCGGGGCTCACCCCGGACGACATCGACGAGGTGGTGCTGGTCGGCGGCTCGACCCGGATTCCCAAGGTGCAGCAGGTGGTCGAGGAGTTCTTCGAGCAGGAGCCCCACCGGGGCGTGAACCCCGACGAGGTGGTGGCTGTGGGCGCCGCGATCCAGGGCGGCGTGCTCGCGGGCGACGTGAAGGACGTACTGCTCCTCGACGTGACGCCGCTGTCGCTCGGGATCGAGACGCTGGGCGGCGTGATGACCTCGCTGATCGAGCGCAACACCACCATCCCCACCAAGAAGATGGAGGTCTTCTCGACCGCCGAGGACACGCAGACCACGGTCGAGATCCACGTGCTCCAGGGCGAGCGCAAGATGGCGCTCGACAACCGCACGATCGGGAAGTTCCAGCTGACCGGCATCCCGCCGGCGCCGAGGGGCGTGCCGCAGATCGAGGTCGCCTTCGACATCGACGCCAACGGCATCCTGCACGTGACCGCGAAGGACCGCGCCACGAGCAAGGAACAGAAGGTGCGGATCGAGGCGTCGAGCGGGCTCAGCGACAACGAGATCGACCGCATGGTGAGGGACGCCGAGAAGCACGCGTCGGAGGACGAGTCCCGGCGCGAGGCGGCCGAGGCGCGCAACCACCTCGACTCGCTGGTGTACCAGGTCGAAAAGGACTCGGGCGAGTGGGGCGACAAGGTCTCCGGGGATACGCGGAGCCGGCTCGACGCCGCGCTGGAGCGGGGCAGGACCGCGCTCAAGGGCGACGACACCGCCGAGATCAACGAAGCGCGCGACGAGCTGATGCAGGCGTTCAGCGCGGCTGGCCAGGAGGTCTACCAGCAGCAGGCGGCCGAAGCCGCGGCGGAGGAAGAGGCGTCCGGAGGGGACGACGCCGGGTCAGCCGAGGCGACCGCCGAAGAGGAGGGCGACGAGGACGTGGTCGAAGCCGACTACGAGATCGTTGAGGAGGAGAAATAGGACGGGCAACGCCAGAGTCCCCACGGACATCGAAAGATTGCGGTTGAACACCTAACTTGAACGCACGCAATCATAAGAAGGAGCGGTAGCCATGTACGATCCACTCAAAGCCAAGGCCAAGGTCGCTCTTGGGGTGGCGGTTTCCTTCCTGGCCGGGCTGGGGCTCGCGTCGCAGTTCGGCTTCACCGAGTCGGCGGCGAGCACCTCCTCGGGCGAAGGCGGGTCCACCCATCCGACGCTGACGGTGCAGACGGGGCCCCGAGTCTCGCGCGCGGCGGTACAGCCCGCGCTCGACCTGAGCGAAGCCTTTGTCAACATCGCCGACGCGGTCACCCCCGCGGTGGTGACGATCGAAGCCACACGGCAGCGCGTCCGGCGTCCCGGCCGGATGGAGCGGTTCTTCGGCCCCCCCGACGACAACCAGCGCGGCGCGGTGCCGGACATCGTACCGGTGGGCGGCAGCGGCTTCATCATCTCCGAAGACGGCTACGTGATGACCAACAACCACGTAGTGGAGAGCGCGGAGCGCATCACCGTGTCGCTGCACGACGGGCGCAAGTTCCGGGCCGAGGTTGTGGGCACCGATCCGACCACCGACATCGCCGTGATCAGGATCGACGGCGAGGGGCTCCCGACGGCTTCGCTCGGCTCGTCGGCCGAGGTCGAGGTGGGCGAATGGGTGCTGGCCATCGGCAACCCGGGTTTCGCGCGGAGCGGGGCTCCCTCGCCCGATCTGGACCATACCGTGACCGCGGGGATCGTGTCGGCGCTGGGCCGGTCGCTACAGCTGATCAACCAGAGCCTGCGGCAGGATCCGGAATTCACCGGAAACACGGGCTTCGCCATCGAAGACTTCATCCAGACGGATGCCGTGATCAACTCGGGCAACTCGGGCGGACCCCTGGTGAACCTGCGGGGGCAGGTGATCGGGATCAACGCCGCCATCGTGAGCCGAACCGGCGTCTACCAGGGCTACGGCTTCGCCATTCCGATCGACCTGGCGCATCGCGTCATGGAGGACCTGATCGCGCACGGCCGCGTCAGGCGCGCCTATCTGGGGGTGAGCATCGACCCGGTCGGTGAAGCCGACGCGGAGAGCCTCGGTCTTCCCGACGTGTCCGGCGCGCTGGTCCAGACTCTGACGAGGGACGCGCCGGCCGATCGCGCCGGCCTGCAAAAGTACGACGTGATCACGGCCGTGGACGGCGAGAAAGTCATCTCGGGCAACGACCTGCAACACAAGATCGCGCTGAAGGCTCCCGGTGACGAAGTCATCATCTCGGTGTTCCGGGACGGCCAGCCACGCGACATCGCCGCGCGACTGGGGGAAGCAGCCTTTACCGAAGACGTGGCAACCGCCCCGCCCCCCACCCGGGAAGTCGCCAACCAGATCGGGATCGTCGAAGTGCGCGACATCGATTCCGAGCTTGCGCGGGACCTGCAACTGGACAGTACCGAGGGGGTGGTGGTAGTGGACGCCCAGCCGGGAAGTCCCGCCGCGCAGCGGGGCCTCGGGCGGTTCTGCGTCATCCGCGAGGTCGACCGGCGCGCGATCAGTGACCGAGCCGATTGGGAGGACGCCTTCGACGATGTGGATGACGGCGACGTGGTCACCGTGATTGCGGCATGTCCCGATGGCCGTCAAATGACCGAGAGGATGTACAACATCCGCGTTCCGCGGTAGCGGCGAACCCCAACAGCCGAAGGGCCGGTTCTCCCGAAGACGTGGGGGACCGGCCCTTCGCGCGTCGGCACCACGCGCGTCGGCGCCCCCCCTTGGTGCCCACCCGCCCGGCATTACCTTTCTATACCCCATCCACCAGCCCGGGTGGGCGACGCGGAGCCGCACGCCGCGGCCCGCATCCCTGCGTAACGAGCACGGCGAGGAGCGAAAGTGGCGGAACTGGTAGACGCGCAAGACTTAGGATCTTGTGGCCCCTGGCCGTGGGGGTTCGAGTCCCCCCTTTCGCATTCACCGGGGCACGCCGCGTGAGCCGCGCGACACGATCCGCGACGGGGGACCGCACGCCATGAGTCCCCGCGCCGCCTCCGGCCTCGAGGTCAAGGTCACCGAGGGAGAGCGCTGCCGCCGCACCCTCGACGTGTCCGCTCCGGCGGAGTTCGTGGACCGGGAGCGGATGGCTGCGACCCGCAAGTACGCCGCCCGGATGAAGCTGAAGGGCTTCCGCAAGGGCCGCGTGCCCCCCAGCGTGATCGACAAGCGCTTCGGTCGCGCGATCGAGGAGGAAGCCGTCGAGCGGGCGGTGCGCAAGGCGTGCGACGAAGCGATCTCCACTCGGGAACTGCGTCCGGTCGACAACGTCGACGTGACGGAGGTGCGCTACCGGCCGGGAGAGCCGCTCACCTTCAAGGCCATCTTCGATGTCTGGCCGGAGGTCCCGACGGGACGGCTGGGCGGTTTTCGCGTGGAGCGGCCGCCGGTCGAGGTGCCGGAAGGAGCGGTCGACCGGCTCATCGAGCGGCTGCGGGGCGAGCAGGCGGTGTGGGAGGCGGCCGAGAACGGCAGGCCCGAGGCGGGCAACGCGGTGACCGTGGTGATGACCCGCCTGGACGGCGACGGGGATGACGGGGACGCCAGCCGGCAGTACGAGCTCGTTCTGGGCCAGGGACAGGCGCTTCCCGACATCGAGGACGCGATCCGGACCCTGACGACCGGTGATGAGGGGGACTTCGACGTCGCCTTCCCGGACGACTTCCCCGACGAGAGCCGGCGGGGTGCGCGTCACAGGGTGCGGATCGAACTGCTGTCCCGCAGCGTGCCGCGGTTGCCGGAGGTGGACGACGCCTTCGCGCGTTCGGTCGGGAACTTCGAGGACCTGGACGAGCTGCGCAGCCGGGTCGGAGAGGACCTGGAGCGCGAGGCCCGCTCGCAGGCCGAGGGCGAGGTCGACAACCGCCTCATGCGCATGGTCGTCGAGGCCAACCCCTTCGAGGTTCCCGCGTCCATGGTCGAGCGGTATACGGACGCCGTACTCGGCGAGGCCGAAGACGTGGACCCCGAGCAGCTCGACGAGCTCCGGGCGGAGCTGCGGCCGGCTTCCGAGTTCGCCGTACGGCGGGACCTGCTGGCGAGCCGGATCACCGAGGAGCACGGCCTGCTCGCCTCGTGCGACGAAGTGGGCGCGCAGCTGGAGGCGGTGGCGCGGGAGCGGGGAGAGCCGGTCGGGCGGGTTCGCGCCCGTCTCCGCAAGTCGGGCGCGCTCGACACGCTTGAAAGGCGTCTCACGGATGCGAAGCTGTTCCGCTTCCTTCGGGAACAGTCCGAAATCACCGTAGCTTCATGAGATTCACCCGGGAGTATTGACCCAATGTCCACATATCCGCCCTACGTGATCGAACGGACCAGCCGGGGCGAGCGCAGCTACGATATCTTCAGCCGGCTCCTGATGGACCGGATCGTCTTTCTCGGAAGTTCGATCAACGACCAGGTCGCCAACATCATCGTGGCGCAGCTGCTCTTCCTGGACGCCGACGATCCCGAGCGGGAGATCTACCTCTACATCAATTCGCCGGGCGGCAGCGTCTACGCCGGGCTGGCGATCTACGACACCATGAACCACCTGCGCGCACCCGTCTCCACCTACTGCGTGGGGATGGCGGCCTCGATGGGCGCGCTGCTCCTGGCCTCGGGCAGGAAGGGGAAGCGCAACGCGCTGCCGAACTCGAGGATCATGCTGCACCAGCCGTCCTCGGGGTACCAGGGCACGGCGGCCGACATCGAGATCGCCGCGAAGGAGATCCTGGGGACGCGCGAGCGGCTGAACCGCATTCTGGCGGAGCGGACGGGGCAGACGCTCAAGAAGATCAACGCGGACGTTGACCGGGACCGATGGATGAGCGCCGAGGAGGCGGTCAAGTACGGTCTGGTCGACCAGGTCCTGTGGAAGGGGGACGGCCGCAAGGCCGCCTCCAACTCCAGATAGTCAGCCCGTGGACGAAATCCCCCCGGCATTCGACCCGCGATGCATCCGCGCTGGGCCGCTGCGCCCACCGGACTACAATGTCAACTACAATGTACATTATGTTATGTTTACCATACCTTTCACCCCCTTGTGGCTACGCTCTGCGTTGCTCCTCGGGCGAATAGCTCGGCTATTCCCCTTTCGTCGCGCCTTGCCAGCCCGGCGCCTCGCGGCTCTCGGTGCTCGGGCGGATTCATCCACGGACTGATAGGAGGCGGGCATGTCGAGCGACAAACATCTCCGCTGCAGCTTCTGCGGAAAATCGAAGGAGTCGGTCAAGAAGTTCATCTCGGGCCCCTCGGTCTACATCTGCAACGAGTGCATCTCGCTCTGCAACGAGATCCTCGCCGAGGAGGATGAACGAGAGGGACAGGAAGCTGCCGCCACAACACTTACACCGCGTGAGGTCAAGGATTTTCTCGACGACTACGTGATCGGGCAGGAGCAGGCGAAGCGCTCGCTCGCGGTCGCGGTCTACAACCATTACAAGCGCGTGCATGGCCAGGGCTCGCTGGACGACATCGAAATCGACAAGGCCAACGTCCTCCTGGTCGGATCCACGGGGGTGGGAAAGACGCTGCTGGCGCAGACGCTTGCGCGGGTGCTCCAGGTTCCCTTCACCATCGCCGACGCCACCACGCTGACCGAGGCCGGTTACGTGGGCGAGGACGTGGAGAACATCCTGGTCAGGCTGCTGCAGGCCGCCGACTTCAACCTGGGGGACTGCGAGAAGGGGATCGTCTACATCGACGAGCTGGACAAGATCGCGCGCAAGTCGGAGAACCCGTCCATCACGCGTGACGTCTCGGGCGAGGGGGTGCAGCAGGCGCTCCTGAAGATCCTCGAGGGCACGGTGGCGAGCGTGCCGCCGCAGGGGGGCCGAAAGCACCCCCAGCAGGAGTACATCCAGATCGACACGCGCAGCATCCTTTTCATCTGCGGCGGGGCCTTCGAGGGGCTCGACAAGATCGTCGAGACGCGTATGGGCAGGCGCAAGATCGGGTTCGGCGACGAGGAGGACCCGGGGGGCGACCCGCGCGACACCGGCTACGACCCCGGTGAAGATCCCCTCACCTGCCTGGAGCCCGAGGACCTGCAGCGCTTCGGGCTGATCCCCGAACTGGTCGGGCGGCTTCCGGTCACGGTCGCGCTGGAGGACCTCGACGAGGAGGCGCTGGTGCGGATCCTGCAGGAGCCCCGCAACGCGCTGGTCAAGCAATACCAGAAGATGTTCGAGCTGGAGGATATCGGGCTGACCTTCGACCCGGGCGCGCTCAAGGAGATCGCCCGCCGGACCTTCACGCGCGGGACCGGTGCGCGCGGACTGCGCGCCGTCATGGAGAGCATCATGCGGGACGTGATGTTCGAACTGCCGTCGCGCGACGACGTGCGCGAGGTCGTGGTCACCCCGGAATGCGCATCCGGGAGCGTTCCTCCGCTCCTGGTCCTGAGGCCCGAGGCACAGCGGAAGGAGGCTTAGAGAGGGCGCGATGGCGACCCTGAACCGGCTCGACGGCACCTTCGAAATCCCCGCCGCGCTCCCGGTCATCGCCCTTCGCGACCTGGTCTTCTTTCCGTACATGGTGGTGCCGCTGCTGATCGGGCGCGCGCCGTCGGTGGCCGCGCTCGAGGAGGCGCGGGGCGAGGGGGGGCTCGCGCTCCTGGTCGCGCAGAAGGACGCCACGGTGGACGAGCCGGGGCGCGGCGACCTCTACCGCGCCGGGACGGTCATCCGGGTCGTGCAGGTGTCGCACCTGGCCGACGGAACGGCGCGGGTGGTGATGGAGGGGATGGGGCGGGCCCGGGCCGAGCGCTTCCTGCCCTCGGAGACCGGCTTCCGGGCCGAGGTGGCGCTCCTGACCGAGTGGGAATTCGAGCCCGATCCGCCCGAGGACCCGCGGCTGGACACGCTGGCGGCGACCGTTGGGGGGTTGTTCCGCGAATACGTGCGTCTGTCGGCAAGGATCCCCAACGAGGTGATCGCCGCGGCCGCCGAGGTCTCGGACCGCGTGCGCCTGACCCACCTGATCGCGGGACACCTGATGATCGGCACCGCCGAGAAGCAGGAGCTGCTGGAACAGACCGACACCGCGACCCGCTTCGAGATCCTGCGGGAGCTGCTCATGCGGGAAGTCGAGATCCTGCGCATCCAGGAGAAGCTGGACGAGCAGATCCGGCTCCAGTCGGACCAGGGCGCTCCGCGGATCCCCCTCGAGGAGCAGATCGAATCGCTGATCCCGGACCCCGGCGGCACCGACTCGGAGTGGGATGAACTGGAGCGCACGATCGGCAACACAGCTCTCACGGCCGAGGCGCGGGACCGCGTCGACAAGGAGTTCGACCGGCTGCGCAGGCTGAACCCGGTCGCGCCCGAGGCCGCGGTGATCCGCAGCTACCTGGACTGGATCCTGGCGCTGCCGTGGGAGCGGGAGACGGCGGACAGCCTGGATGTGGGCCGCGCCGAGGGGGTCCTCGAAGGGGAGCACTACGGGCTGGAGGAGGTCAAGGAGCGGATCCTGGACCACATCGCGGTGCTCTCGCTGGTGGGCAAGCTGCAGGGGCCGATCCTGTGCCTGGTGGGGCCGCCGGGGGTGGGGAAGACATCGCTGGGGCGCAGCATCGCGCGGTGCCTGAAGCGGGAATTCGTCCGCGTGAGCCTGGGAGGCGTGCGGGACGAGGCCGAGATCCGGGGCCACCGCCGCACCTATGTCGGCGCCTTGCCCGGCCGCGTGCTCCAGGGGATCCGCAAGAGCGGCTCGAGGAATCCGGTCTTTCTGCTCGATGAGGTCGACAAGCTGGCCCGGGACTTCCACGGCGATCCCGGCGCGGCCTTGCTGGAAGTCCTCGACCCCGAGCAGAACCGTGGCTTCACCGACCACTACCTCGAGCTGGAGTTCGACCTCTCCAACGTCCTCTTCATCGCCACCGCGAACACCCTGGGAGAGATCCCGGGGCCGCTGCGCGACCGCATGGAGGTGATCCGGCTGCCGGGGTATCTCGACACGGAGAAGAAGGTGATCGCGCGGCAGTTCCTCTGGCCCAAGCAGGTTGCGCGCCACGGACTGGAGCCGTTCGCACCCGAGATCACGGGCGACGCGATCGACCTGATCGTGGCCGAGTACACGCGCGAGGCGGGGGTGCGCGAGCTGGAGCGGCGGCTGTCGCGGGTGGCCCGCAAGCTGGCGCGGGGGGTCGCGACCGGCGAGGTGCGGGACCCGCGGCGGGTGGAGGCGGCGGACCTGAAGGAGCTGCTCGGGCCGCCGGTGCACCTGCCGCCCAGCCGGGAGAAGGGGGTGGACCGCTCGGGCATCGCTTGCGGGCTGGCGTGGACGGCGGCCGGGGGCGAGGTGATGGAGGTCGAGGTGGCGGTGGTGCCCGGGTCGGGGAAGATCCAGCTGACCGGCACGCTGGGCGATGTGATGAAGGAGTCGGCGTTCGCGGCGGTGACGTACGCGCGGTCGCGGGCGGGCCGGCTGGGGCTGCCCGAGCAGTTCCACAGGGAGGTCGACATCCACATCCACATTCCCGAAGGCGCGACGCCGAAGGACGGCCCGTCGGCGGGGATCACGATCGCGGTGGCGCTGATCTCGGCGCTGACCGACACGCCCACCCGGGCGGATCTGGCGATGACCGGCGAGATCACGCTGCGGGGGCGCGTGCTCGTGGTGGGCGGTGTCAAGGAGAAGGCGGTGGCGGCGCTGCGGGGCGGGATCCGGCGCGTGCTGCTCCCTGCGAAGAACGTGATGGATATCGAGCGGTTGCCGGACGAGGTGCGCGCGGGCGTGGAGTTCGTCCCGGTCGAGACGATGGACACGGTGCTGCGCGAGGCGTTGGCGGGAGGGCGGGCGAGGCGCGGAGGACAGGCGGCTGGCGCTCAAGGAGTGGGCCCGCGTCCTTCCTGACGTAAGGCGAAGGTTACATTTTGTCATGTCCAGTATACATTTTTTCGCTACCAGGGACCGGCAGTCGTGATCATCCGCACCGTGGAGTTCGCCGGGTCGGTGGTCTCGAACGACCAGCCCTTCCCGGGTAATCTGCCCCAGGTCGCCTTTGCGGGACGGTCCAACGTGGGCAAGTCGTCGCTGATCAACCGGGTGCTGGGGCGGACGCGGCGGGGGGTGGCGCGCGTGTCGGCGTCGCCGGGGAAGACCCAGGCGCTGAACTTCTACGAGGTCAACCGGTCGTTTTTCCTGGTGGACCTGCCGGGGTCGGGGTACGCGAAGGCGCCGAAGGCGGTGCGGGAGGGGTGGCGGGGGTTGGTGCGGGGCTATTTGGCCGGGAGCGAGCAGTTGCGGGGCGTCGTGTACCTGGTGGACTCGCGGCACGCGCCCACCGCGGGGGACCTGGAGTTCGTGGGGTATCTGGCGGAGACGGGGGTGCCGACATTGATTGCGCTGACCAAGGTGGACAAGCTGAAGGCGAGGGACCGGGAGAAGGGGGTCGCGCGCCGGGTGACGGAGCGGTTGGGTGTTTCGGAGGACCAGGTCGTGGCGAGCTCGGCGCGGACGGGGGAGGGGTCGGAGGAACTGTTGGACGCCATCGGGGCGCTGCTGGAAATGGAGGCAGGATCGTGAGTTGGATGGGATGTTCGAATGGTGGGCCGACGCGCCGGGGCCTGTCGGGGCGCGGTGACTCTCCCGGCGGGCGGGGGCCGGGGTTGGCGTGCGGGCTGCTCCGCGCCAGGTGGAGGGTGGCGGTGGCGGCCATGGTGGTGGCGGGGTGGCCGGGATGCGCGCCCGCTCCAGCGCCCGGAGCGGTGGGCGGGCCGGTCGCGGAGCCGCGCCGTGTGGAGGAGGTGGATCCGGCCCGCGCGGGTACGCTCACTCAGGCCCAGATCTCGGTGCGGCTGGCCGCCCGCGCGCTTCGAATCGAGGTCACCCCCCTCGCGGACTGGGTGCTGGAGGCCGCGGCCCCCGATACCCGTGACCGATTGGTCCGCATTGCCGAGGCGCACGGAATCGAGTTGGCCCGCCGCACCGGCGTCCCGGAACCCGTCCTCTTCCTGGTGTCGCTGTCGACCCGCTCTCAGGGTACCCCTTTCCAGCCGGACGACCTGCACATGCTCTCGCGGGGACTGCGGCAGCGCCCGTTGGCAATTCGTCCGATCACCCCCGGGTGGGGGAGAGGTAGGCTCTCGGTGCAGACCAGCGAGATCGCGGTCTACGCCTACGATTCCGGCCTGGACCTCAAGCGGGAACTGACCGTGGCGTACCAGGGCGTGGAGGACTCGTCGTGGGCGCGAAGGGTCGTGGCCATCGAGGCCGAGCGGGGTAGGATCGGGCGGTAGCGTCATGTCACACCTCACCCGTCGGATAGAGGTGCTTGACGCGTGCGTCGTCCGTGGTGAACGGCGCGCCGCCACGGTTTGACGGCACCCGCCGCACCTGACTTCCGGGGAGCGGCACGAATCCCGCCGGTGGCCTGTCCCATTTTGACATGCTCGTGTCCCGGGTTTTGCCGCGGCGACGGGCTGATCCAGCCGATGTCCCAATCCGACATGCTCGCGTCCCGGCTTTTGCCGCGGCGACGGGTGGGCGCCCGATCACACCATCGCCTCCAGCGCCTCGAGCTCCAGCGGCAGCGGCACCGCCGAGTCGACGAAGCGGGGGGCGCCGTTGGAGAGGCGGTCGGGGGGTGGGGCCGGCGGCTCCGGCAGTGTCCGGGTGACCTCCGGCAACGGGGGCGAGCCCCCGATCACCTGACCCTGGCGCGTGAAGAATGCGGCCTTTCCGTCACGGTCCAGCGCCATCCGCGTCCCACCCTCGTGGACCAGGCGGTGGTGCCGGCGGCAGAGCAGGATCGTGTTGGCCAGACTCGTCTCGCCCCCATCGGCCCAGTGCTTCACATGGTGGGCTTCGGTGAAGCGGCTCGCGCATCCGGGATAGCGACAGCCGCGGTCCCGTTCCTCCAGCGCGCGGCGGATGTGCGGGGGGATGGTGCGCGTCCGCCGCCCCACGCTCACCACTTCGCCGTCCCGGTGACCCATCGCGACCCGCGCGGCGTCGCACGCCATGCGCCGCGATGTCTCCGCGCAGACCCGCACCCCGTCGAGCTCGGACCGTCCCGTCTCGGCGTGGACCACGACCTGGTAGCGCTCGGCGCGGCTGCCGCTTCCCACATCCCCACCCCCACCCCCAAACCCCGCCGCCAGCGCCCGCTCCGCCACCAGCCCCGCCGCATCCGCACGCCGCTGCCGGTTGCGCGGCCGCGCCTCCCCATCCTCCCCCCGATACAGCGCATCACCGGCCGCCTCGATCGCGCGCATCAGCACGGCACCCACCTCCGGCTCGAGCCGCCCCCGCACCACATACATCCCGTCCGCATCGATCGCCACCGAAAAGGTGCGGCTCCGGTGGCGGACCTCCTCGGCCGCGAGTTCGCCGTCGCGTGACAGCTTCTTCCACCCCCGCGCCAGCCTTTCGAGCCGCGCGGCCGAGGTCGACTGCGCGTACTCGAGCAGCGTGGCCTCGGTCTCGGGCTTCGCGACCCGGGTCATGGTGCGCACCTTGGTGTAGGAGAGCTGGCCGCTCTTCATGGCCTCGGCGGTCAGGGGAAGTTCCTCGAGCGCGTGGGCGACCCGAACATTCTCGCGCGCGGCGGCCAGCGTCCGCCCGGTGCGCCAGGCGAGCCATTCGGCGCACGACGTGAAGCTGTCGGCCCATCCTTCGCGCCGGTCGAATTCGGCGACGAGGGTGAGCATTTCGAAGGTGGCGATGTTGATGCGGGCGGCGAGACCGGCGATGCGTTCGCCGAGTTCGAAAAGGTCGTCGGACATGATTCAAGTCTCCTGAAATGGTAGTGTGGCAAAGGGTTTTCGAGGGGCACGGGTGTGCGCCCGGATACAATATACGCAGCGTGATTTCGGCCTCTCAGGACGGCTCAGGACGCGAAAACCCGGGGCGGAGGCAACACCGATGGTTCACGAGGGGCTCGGGCTCGATCCTGGGGCTTCTGAGGGCCATTGGGGGGCATCCTGGAGGGTGGTCCCGGACCTCGCGAATGCTCGATTCCGAAACCGTACATAGTCAGATCGGCCTGTGATCGGACGATTTGGGACACTCATGCTCGAATGGGCCTGGGGATCCGCGAATCGGGACACTCATGCCCGCAGGGGACTGCCGCCAGCCGGCGATTGCGGAACCGCGATGGAGGACCGGACCGGAGTCGGACCCCCAGCCCGCCGCCGCGGCAAATCCAGGGACAGCCGCATGCTCGATTGGGACGCCTCGGCTCGATCGACTCCGCTCCCAGCCTGGCGTCATCCCCGCCGCGAAGTCGGCATTGCGCCGCGGCGACATATCACGTATGACATGACACTGGTGTGAACCGTTCGTGGATCGGAGGCTGACCGGTGGGCCGACTCCTGGGAGGTATCGCATTGCTTGCCGTGGCGCTGTTCATGGTGGTCGGGTTCCTGCGCGCGGACGTGAATCCGGCGGCGCTGAGCACGATGGTCGCGCTCCTGATCGGTGCAGGTCTGCCGGCGGCCGGGGGCAGCTGGCTGCTGGCACGACACTTCGGGGTCGGCCGTCGCATCGGCCAGCGGCGGGAGGCACTGCGCCGCGACACGCTCGAAGCCGAGATACTGAAGATGGCGGAGCGCCACGGCGGCCGGCTTACGGCCGTCGAGGTGGCGGGGGAGCTGGCGGTGCCGGCCACGATGGCCGAGGAGCTGCTGAACGAACTGATGAGGCGGGAGGTGGCCGAGATCGAGATCACGGACTCGGGTCTGCTGGTGTATGCGTTCCACGATGTGCGGCACCTCACCGGGAAGGAGACCGCGCGGGGGCTGCTCGAACCATGAGCAGGACTGCCCGCGACAAGGAGGCCCCTGCACCCGCGACCGAGACGCGCTGGCCGTGCCCCGTCTGCCTCGGGGTGAAGATGGAGAAGACAACGCTCGGGGCGGGCGGTGAAGGGCCAGGCTCGCTGACGCTGGACCACTGCGCCCATTGCGGCGGCATGTGGTTCGAGTTGGGAGAAGTCCAGCGGCTCAGCTTCGAACGGCCCGAGTCGCTCTGGGCCAGGATCGCTGTTCGCGATGAGCCGCACCGCGCGCAATGTCACTCATGCCGTGGGTTCCTGGACCGCGACGCGCCCAGGTGCGGCGGCTGCGGAGCGAAGACAAGCCTCGACTGCCCGGCCTGCGACACCAGGATGCTGCAGGTGCGGCGGAACGCGCTGACCCTCGACGTGTGCAAACGCTGCAAGGGCGTGTGGTTCGACCACCATGAACTCGAGGAGATCTGGAAGCTGGAACTGGACCGGTTCGTCGCGAAGCGGGGGAAGGGCGGGACACTCGCGCGGCGAGCGGGCGACACGGGCGGGGACATCCTCGTCGAGACGCTCTTCTGGACGCCGGATCTCGTTTTTCTGGGAGGGCACGCGGCTCTGCACGGCGCGGGCGCGGCCGCGGAGGCGGCGCCGGCCGCGCTGGATGCGGTGGGCGAAGCGGCCGGAGGCGTGTTCGAGACGATCGTGGAGATCGTGGCCGGGGTCTTCGGTTGAGCCGGGGGTCGACAGGACGGCGGCGGGTGGTCCTCGATCGACTCCGGGGTCAGGACCCGGGCACCAGCCGCCGCCCGACCACGTAGTCGATATCCATCTCGTCCTTCCACACACCCCATACATGTGTCTCGGTCGCGTCCATCACCCGGAACCACCCGGG
>JAPPNO010000123.1 GCA_028873845.1 Gemmatimonadota bacterium
GGTAGTTAGAAGATTTTCTGCCGGGATTCAAACCTCAGTTGCTCCGCCCCGGAGGCGTACGGCCTCGGCGGTGTCGTCAAGGACGCGCCCTGGACCTTCGACACGGTCATGGTCGAGGGAGCGGCCTCCATCGACGTCGTGGCCATCGCGGCGGGCGCCGCCGAGGGAGCGGTCCGGGCCCTCAACGGGCATCTGGTGCTCGGCCTCACTCCGGCGGAGGGTTCAACGCTGATGCGCGTCCCGAATGGACTGGGGAACGGTTTCGACGAGCGCCTGGCCGCCATTCCCGCCGACCGGCGGGTGACCTTCACATCACACACCGTCGTTGCCGGCGAGACGCTGTCGCACATCGCGCGCAACTACAGGGTGGCCGTGGCGGACCTGCGAGCCGCCAATCCGGACGTCGAGCCCCGGCGCATGCGGATCGGGACGCGGCTGGTGGTTCCGAGGGCCGGGCCGGTGGCGAGACCCGCCCCCACAGCCGCCAGGGACGGCGGACAGGCGGCCGGCCGGCCGCTGGAGGTGAACGCGTTCACACGGTCAGGCCCGGGGACACGCTGTGGCGGATCGCGCGGTTGCACGAGGTGGAGCTGGAACGCCTGCTCGCCCACAACGAATTGTCGGCGGACGACAAGATCTTTCCCGGCGACAGGATCAGGATTCCGTCGGGCGGCCGCTGACGGCCGGCTGCGCTACTGCGAATCCCGCCGCCAGCTCCCGCTTCGCCCCCCCGACTTCTCGACGAGCCGTATCGGCCCGATCGTCATGCCGCGATCCACGGCCTTGAGCATGTCGTAGGCGGCGAGCAGCGCCACCGCCACCGCCGTGAGCGCCTCCATCTCCACGCCGGTCTGCCCGGTGATCGAGGCGGTGGCCGTCACCCGTAGTCCGGGCAGTGCACTGTCGGGTTGGATGTCCACGCTCACGCTCGCGGCCGGGAGGACGTGGCAGAGGGGGATGAGTTCGCCGGCGCGCTTGCCGCCCATGATTCCGGCGACGCGTGCGACCTGCTCCACGTCGCCCTTGGGGTTGCCGCCGCCGACGAGCACGCGGTACGCCTCGGGGGAGCAGCGGAGGACTCCCTCCGCGACGGCGAGCCGGGCGGTGGACGCCTTGGCGGTCACGTCCACCATGCCGGCATCACCTTCGGGATTCAGGTGCGTCAGCGGGGCCTCGCCGGGCCGATTCGGGTCTTTCGCCATCAGGCCGCCGGTGTCAGGGTTTCCTCCAGCTCCAGCAAAACTCCGGAGATCAATAGCTGGGGGTTTACGTTGCCGAGCGCCAGCATGCGGGCCGCCTCGATCCGGTCGACGGCTGTCGCCACGCGGTCCGGAGTAAGCTGCAGACGCCGGGCCGTTTCCTTCAGGAATCGGAGTTCGTCGGCGTTTACGACGCGGTCGTCCCGGCCGAGGGCGGCGGCCCCGAGGTCGCGAATCCACAGCTGCAACGCGGCGAAGAGCCCGAGCAGCCCCCGGGCGCCCCCGGGGCCGAATGCGAGAGCGGCCCGGTAGGCGTCGGCCCGCTTCCCCTCCACCGCGGCTCGCAACAGCTCCAGCGCCCGCGCCCGCTCGGCAGCGTGCACTCCCTCTCCGTCGAGGTGTCCGAGCGCCGTGCCGATGGAGCCCTGCGAACGCGTTGCGGCCTCCGCCGCGGTTGCCGGATCGGCTCCGCATTCCTCTTCCAGGAACGCTGCCACCTCTTCAACGGGAAGCGGTGGCAGGTGGAGGGGAAGGGTGCGGGAGCGGATGGTATCGAGCAGGCTGCCGGGGCGGCCCGAGGTGAGGATGAAGCGGCTGCCGTCGGGCGGCTCCTCCAGCAGCTTGAGCAGGGCGTTGGCCGCCTCCGGGCTCGCCTCCTGGGGCACCAGGTACTCGGCGTCGCCGATGATGAAGAACTGTTGGCTGCCCATCGCGGGACGCTTGTGCGCCCGGGCCCGGATCGAGAGGACGGCGGCAAGGTAGATGCCCTTGACGTCGGTGTCTCCCTCGGGGCGGAGAGGTTGCCGCCGGAACTCGGCGAGCCTGTTGTGACGCGCCTCTTCGAGGGCTTCCGCAAGCTTTCCGGGCGTGGAAGCGCGTTTGGGGCGGGGCAGGGGGAAGTACCAGTGGATGTCGGGGTGTTCCAGGCGCAGCGCCAGGCGGCAGCTGTTGCAGTGGTCGCAGGGGCGCGTGTCGGCGGCGCAAAGGGCGGTGCGGGCCATCCAGAGGGCGAGGGACTGCTTGCCGCAGCCGGGCATGCCGTGGACGAGGACGGTCGCGGGGAGGGTGCCGCGCGAGAGGGCGCGGTGCAGGGATGCGCGCAGCGCGCGGTGGCCGCGAAAGGCGGGGGATGGGGGGGGTGGGCGGGTCATGGCGCCCGCCGCCGCCGCGCCAAGCGCGCCGCCAGCCCCACCGCCGCAATCATCGACGACGGATCGGCCACGCCCTTCCCGGCGATGTCGAACGCGGTGCCATGATCGGGCGAGGTCCGCACGAACGGCAGCCCGATCGTCACGTTTACACCGCGGCCGAATGCCGCCGTCTTGAAGGCCGCCATCCCCACATCGTGATAGGGTGCCACGACCGCGTCGAACTCGCCCGTGAAGGCCCGTTTGAACACCGTGTCGGCGGGAACGGGGCCCGTCACGGACC
Organism: Gemmatimonadota bacterium; assembly: GCA_028873845.1. Taxonomy (GTDB): domain Bacteria; phylum Gemmatimonadota; class Gemmatimonadetes; order Longimicrobiales; family Gaopeijiaceae; genus Bin94. Next base: position 2,631 of record JAPPNO010000123.1, read on the forward strand.
ACGGGTCCGGCGACAGTGCGGCCAGGGCGGGGGCGTAGATGTCCCGCTCCTCCGTGCCGAACATGCCCTCGTCCGAGGCGTGGGGATTGAGGGCGCAGAGCGCGATCCGGGGAGCCACGATCCCCCAGTCGGTGCGGAGTGCGCGCCCGAGCAGCCGGGTCTGGGAGACGAGCAGCTCCGCGGTCACAAGATCCGGAACTCGAGCGAGCGGCACGTGGATGGTCGCGAGCAACACGCGCTTCGCCGGTTCCCCGGCCACGCCTTCGTCGCACATCACCATCCCCACCCGCGGCACCCCCGCCAGCGCCATCAGCATCTCCGTATGGCCGGGGTGGTATCCGGCCGCGGCCAGCGCCGGCTTGTGCACGGGCGCGGTCACGACGGCATCGGCCTCGCCCTCCAGCGCCAGTTCCACCGCCCGTTCGATCGCCAGCCCCGCCGCCTCCCCCGGCCCCAGCCCCGCCGCCCCACCCCCCACCGCCTCGAAACGGCACGGCGCCACGAAATCCCCACCGTACTCCACCGGCCCGATCACGCGCACGGGATCGCCGATCTCCCCGAGCCCTTCCAACGCGCTGGCCACGACCTCGGGCCCGATCCCCCTCGGATCGCCCAGCGTGACCGCCAGACGGACTCCGCCAGCGGGTGTCCCCAGTTCAGAACCCCTTGATTTCGACGTAGGTCTTCGCGCGGAGGCCATCGACAAGTGCTTCAAACCGCTTCTGATCGATGAGCGTTCCCCTGATCGACTCCTTCAGGTCCTCGTAGGTGTAGTCGCCGGCCTCACGGACCTCGACAATCCTGATGACGGCAAAGTACTCCCCCGGCATGACGATCCCGAAGGCGGGCACATGCTGCCGCTCCCGGAAGGTGAACTCGACGGGCCCCACGATCTCGCCGGCCTCCCGCCGGCCCAGGGCAGCCAGGTACGCAGGCGGGAATCCTTGTGCCACCTCCCTTGTCGGGACGGTGAACGAGTCCGGGATCTGGATGTTGTGGTAGTCGTCGACGAGGGCCTGGAAGTCCTCGGACTGCGCGCGTTCGGCGATGTCCTCCGCCAGACCGCGGGTCCTCGAAATGTCGGAGTAGTCCGTCACCGGACGTATCAGGATGTGGCGGGCGCTACGCTCCGCTCCGCGGATTCGTTCCAGGAGGATGACGTGAAACCCGAACTCGGTCTCCACCACCTCGCTGAGTGCCCCTTCGGGCAGCGAAAAGGCGGCCTCTTCGAACTCGGTCGCCATTCCCTGTCCCCTGCGGAACCAGCCCAGGTCGCCTCCCGCGGGAGCGGTTCCCGGATCCTGCGAGTATGCGCCCGCGAGCTCGGCGAAGTCCTCGCCCGAACGCGCCCGCAGCAGGATATCCTCGGCTCGGGACCTGGCCGCCGCCTGCCCGGAATCCGAGGGAAGGACGCGCATCAGGACCTGTCTGAAGGTGACGGTCGCCGGACGTTCCCCGAAACCGGCGCGCCCTGCCTCGAAAAAGTCCCGAATCTCGTCCTCGGTGACCTCGACCGCGCCCTGGCCGATGTTGGTCTGGACATAGAGGCGGACGAGCTGCTGCTGGCGTATCTGTTCTCTGCGCATCTCCCGCAGCGACTGCAGGGTCATCCCCTGGGTGGCCAGGGCCCTTTCCAGCTCGGCCCGGTTCGGAAAGCTGCTTTCCACCTGCGCCATCACACCGTTCAGCGCCTCCTCCACCTGCTCTTCCTCCACTTCGAGCAGCGTGTCCCGGGCCGCGGCCTGCAGGATGATCTGCACCTCCACGATCCGGTCGATGATCTCCCGGCGGATGCTGTCCCTTTGGGGGGTTCCCTCGGGCGGGAGCGCGCCGCGCTGGGCCTCCAGTTGGCGTTCGTCCTGGATGATGTCGGAGAGGAGGACCACGGAGTCCCCGACGATCGCGACGACCCGGTCCACCAGGCTGTCCTGGCCCCATGCATTGCCGGGAGCGATGGCGCACAGGAGAAGCGCAAGGGACATGGCCGCGAGCCGGGGGCGGCGCGAACCCGCCGGGCGACGCGCGCCGGAACCGGAACGTCCGCGGGCGGTGCGCCGGGCTCCGTGACAGTCTGTCTCTTTCATGTTGCCGCTCGGGTCAGTGGATGGTACGGTGCGCCGGGACCCATGCTACCACGATCGGATCTCCGCAATGCGCGCGACCGTTGCCCCGATCCGGGATTCGCGGATCCGCCAGGACCCCTGATCCCTGAGGAGAAATGTAACGCTACCCAGGGGGACGATCTGCCGCTCTCCGGAGATGACCCGGATCAGCGCCGCCTCCACCCTTTCGGCGGGGGTCGCGGGAACCGGCGGCGCGGATATGGCCCCGACACTGTCCACCGGGCCCGCGCCGGCGCCGGGCAAGCTGTCTTCGGGCCCCGGGCCGGTGCCGGGGACGAGACCGATTTCCTCCGCCCAGCCGAGGATCACGGTGCGCGCCTCCTGCGCGACCGAATCCGTCTCCTCCCCGGTCGGCGCAAATCCGCGCGAGCGCGCTTCCTGGAGGATGAGCTGCTCCTGTCCGAGTTGAAGGAGCGCCGTCTCCAGCTCTTCGTCCGGCGCGTTTCGGATGTTCTCGGCAAAGCCGTCCGGGGCGCTCTCGAAAATCCGAATGAAGTCTCCCGCCGAGTACGCGCCACCGTCCCATGTGACCAGGTCGCGCCGCGCGGCGCCCCGCGAAAGGCTCGACCGCGTTGCCGCTGCGAGGGAGCGCGCGATCTGCAGCGCGTCTTCGGCGAGACCCAGGCCGGACTCGGAGCCGAGCGCGCTGACGTACTCGGTCTCGGCCCGGGCGACCCTTTCCTGTTGAATCCGGCGCCGGAATTCCGTGCCCACCTCCTCGAGGTCGGGTACTTCAAGGGCGTCGAGACGCAGAAGGTGATAGCCGAGAGGCGTTTCGACCGGGCCGCTGAGCTGGCCCGGCCGGAGACCGAAGACGGCTTCATCGACCGGGGCCAGCATCTCTCCCCGCCCGAAGGTCCCCATGTCGCCTCCGCGCGGTCCGCTCCCCGGATCACCGCTGTAGCGCCGGGCCAGGGTGGCGAAGTCGGAGCCGCCGGCCAGCTGCGCGTGGAGTTCCTCCGCGACCACGCGCACGCTGTCGCGCTGCCGCCGGGTCGCGCCGCGGGGGAAGGGAAGGAGTATCTGCGAGGCCGTCGCGCGCGCACCGGGCATTTCGGTCGCGAACCGCGTGGTGAGTTCCTCGTCCGTGACCACCGTGTCCACGGGGACCGCTTCCTCCCGGAGGCGTCCCAGCATGATCTCGTTGAGTGCCAGCTCGGTCGCGGGCCCGACGTCCAGCGAAGCCAGCCCGTCGCCCTCCTCCAGTCTGGCGGAAAGAAGCGAGTAGTCCACCCAGAGTTCGGCGACGACCCGCACCACCTGACTGTCGCCGGGAACGCTGCTGTGATCGGCGATGAGCCGGGCCGCATCCTCGACCGTCAGACGGCTCCCGCCGGCCTCGGCCAGGGGTCCCGGCCCGCAGGCGGCGAACCCGAGGACGGCCGGCAGGACGGCTTGCCGCCATCGGTTGCCGGGGCGGCGGTGGCAGCGGCCGCGTCCGGCGGCTCGATGGGTTGGGCCGGTGGGGCGTTGCAGCATCGTTTTCGCCTTTCGGTTCTGTGATTTCCGCGGCAAGGTCGCACGAGTCAAAGTACGTTTGCGACGTCCGGCTGTCCCGCCCCGGGAGCTCCTACCCACGGACCGCCAGGGCGTCCATGGCTCGCGCTGCGACGTCGGCGAGCCTTTCCTCGTCCCCACACCGGACGATAAGCGACAGGGGTGAGATGCGGCGCACCTCGATGGCGACTCCATCGCCGTCGAACGCATCCTCCAGCGCCGACATGCGGGGCACGACATCTGGACGAAAGCTCACCCTTGCACTACCCCCGCGTACCAGAATACGGTCCACGCCCGCGTCGCGGCCCGCGAGTCCAAGCAGCGCCTTGTCCAGCAGCCGGCGGGCCTCGCGGGGCGGTCTGCCGAACCGGTCGGCGATCTCCGCGGCCAGCTTCGGCACCTCCTTCCGGTCCGCCAGCCCCGCCAGGCGCCGGTACAGGTGGAGCTTCTGGTGCGGGTCGGCCACAAAGGCGTCGGGAAGGTACGCGCCAGCCTCCATGATGACCTCGGGACGCGGGAACCGCTCCCGTCCCGGTTCCCGGCGCATTCGCTTCACGGCCTCCTCCATCATGCGCATGTAGGTGTCCAGACCGACCGCGTGCGCGAACCCCGACTGGTCCTCGCCCAGGAGATTGCCCGCGCCCCGGACCTCGAGGTCGCGCATCGCGATCTGGTAGCCGCTGCCCAGCTCGGTGTAGTGTTCAAGCACCCTGAGCCGCTTCTCGGCCTCCGGCGTGATCGCCTCCGGGACGACCAGGTAGCAGTATGCGCGCCGGTCCCACCGCCCCACCCGGCCCCGTATCTGGTACAGCTGCGACAGCCCGAAGCGGTCCGCGCGCGTCACGATCAGGGTGTTCGCGTTCGCGACGTCCAGCCCGTTCTCGATGATCGACGAGCAGACGAGCACATCGGTGCCGCCGTCGACGAAACGCGTCATGGCCCGGTCGAGGGGTGCGGCTCCCATCTGGCCGTGCGCCACGTCGACCCGCGCTTCGGGGAGCAGCCGCCGCACGCGCGCCGCGGCCGTGTCGATCGTCTCGACCCGGTTGTGCAGGAAGAAGACCTGGCCGCCACGATCGAGTTCCCGCTGGCACGCCTCGGCGATCAGGTGGTCGCTCCACGCGATCACGTGGGTCATCACCGCCATCCGGTCGCGGGGCGGGGTGCGGATGAGCGACAGGTCGCGGATCCCGGCGAGCGACAGATAAAGGGTGCGCGGGATGGGCGTCGCGGACAGGGTCAGGACATCGACGGTGGCGCGCAACTTCTTCAGCCGCTCCTTCTGACGGACCCCCAGGCGCTGCTCCTCGTCGATGACCGCCAGCCCCAGGTCGTGGAAGACCACGTCGCCGGAGAGGAGACGGTGGGTGCCGACGACGATATCGACCGTGCCGTTCTTCAGCCCCGCCAGGACCCTGCGCTGCGCGGCCGCGGAATCGAAGCGGGACAGCGAGGCCACGGTGACGGGGTAGTCGGCGAGCCGGTCGCCGAAGGTCTTCAAGTGCTGCGCCACCAGCACCGTGGTGGGGGCCAGCACCGCCACCTGCTTGCCGTCCTGCACGGCCTTGAAGGCCGCGCGGATCGCGACCTCGGTTTTCCCGTAGCCGGCATCGCCGCAGACGAGGCGGTCCATGATCCGGCGCGACTCCATGTCACGCTTGACGTCATCGACCGCGGCCCGCTGGTCCGGCGTGTCCTCGTAGAGGAAGGCGGACTCCATCGCGTGCTGCCAGCGGGTGTCGGGCGGGAAGGCATGGCCTGCACGCGATCGCCGGGTGGCGTAGAGTTCCAGGAGTTCGGCGGTCATCCGGCGGATGGCAGATTCGGTCTTCCGTTTCAGGGTCTTCCACCGCTTGCCCCCGATCCGGTGCAGCCGCGCGGGCCGGTCGCCGGGGTGCGCGCCGACCCAGCGCTCCACCTGGTCCAGTCGGTGCACGGGGACGCGCAGGACCTCGCCGCCGTCGTACTCGACCACCAGGGCTTCGATCGACTCCCCGCCGATGACGACGCGTTCCAGCCCCTGGAACCGGCCGATTCCGTGTTCCATGTGCACGATATGGTCGCCCGGCGACAGCTGGGCGAGACTTTCCAGGGCGGCCGCCCCCCGAAACCGTCGCCCGCGACGGAGCTTGCGGTCGCGCCGGAAGATCTCGTGGTCGGTGAGGATGTTGACGGGGGGCTGCGAGTCCTCCAGACAGAACCCGCTGGTGAGCGAACCGACCACCAGGTGGCACCCGCGCGGAGGTCGGCCGCGACGGTCGGCAATGAGGTCGTCCAGTCGATTCGCCTGTCCGTCGTTGTCACAGAGGATGCAGGTCTCGGCACCCCTGGCGGCCGCGTCGGCCAGGAACGCGCGCAGCCGGTTCATCTTCCGCTCGAAGACGGGAGGGCGGCGGGCATGGAGGACGGGACTCCCGACGTGCTCCTCGACGAAGGTGAGGCACGGATGCCGGGCCACGCGTTCCGCCAGCTCTTCGGGAGGCAGCATGAGCGTGCCGGGATGAGTTGCGGGGTTGTCGTCCCTCAACGCTTCCCGGTATCGGGTCTCGGCCCGTCGCCACAGTTCACGCGCGCCCTCGTCCCACGGCTCGGTTCCGGCACGGACCAGGATCGTGTCGAGAGGAAGCCGGTCCAGGATGGAGCAGGGCGAACGGTGCGCCTTCCCGGCGCTGCTCCCGAATCGCACGGGCAGGATATCGATGCGCTCCACCGGCTCCGTGGAACGCTGGTCGAGGATGTCGAAGAGGCGGACGGACTCGACCTCGTCCCCCCGGAACTCGACGCGGGCCGGCCCGGCGGCCCCGAACGAGAAGAGGTCGACCAGGCCGCCGCGAACGGCGTAGCACCCGGCTGCTTCCACCATGGGTGTGCGCTGGAAGCCGCGTTGTTCGAGACGGTCGATGAGGTCGTCGCGGCGAAGCTCCCGTCCGGCGGCGACGGTGAAGCGGAGGTCGGCCAGGTCATCCGGAATCGGGGCCAGCTCCTGGAGCGCGCGCCGCGTGGCCACCATGACGCGTGCCCGCCCGGACAGGATCGCCTCCACCGCCTCCACGCGCTCGCCGGCGATCGCGGCCCGGGCGTCCTCGCCGACGGGCGCCGTGTCTTCCTGCTGAGGGAAGTGCACGGCCAGCTCCGGTCCAAGCAGGGTCTCCATGTCCGCCAGGTGCCGGCCCGCTTCGTTGGGCGAGGCGGCGGCCAGGAGCCAGACACGGTTGGGCAGCCGGGTGACAAGGGCGGCGAGGGTGGCGAGGGGCAGCGAACCCGCTGCTCCGCCGACGGTGGACGACACGTTCGGACCGGGGAGATCGCGGCTCAGTGCCCGGCAGGCGGGAGTCCGGGCGACTGCGGCCACGGCGGGATGGAGGTCGGGAGCCTGTGGCGCGCGGCCGGGACTCGACCTCATCTCGCCGGGATACGCCGTGGGGGCCCTATCCACCCTCTGCACGGCGGGTTCGCAGCGCACGGGAAGCGGCCACCACCGTCTCCGCGACCAGCAGCGCCAGGACAAGCACGGCCAGCAGGCGCCACGGTTCCGGCCCACGCCCCGAACGGAAGATGTGGCGGGGCCACGCAGCCACATCGTCGACGACCGTGGAGACTCCGGGAATGGCGCGGCGGACATCGGCGATCGACGCCGGTTCCAGGTCGGTCTCCGTGACCGGCGGGTTGACCGGGACCGTCTGCAGGATGCTGTCTCCCGCGAGCACCCGGTACAGGCCCGAGGTGGCGGTGGCCAGAAACGGCTGATCCCCATCGACGGCGTGTGCCGTGCCATCGGGCGTGTGCACAGCCGTGGCGGTGGGCGGCGGACGGAAGTTCGTGCCGGCCATTACCTCGCGGGGGGCCGTGCCGGTCCTGGCGCCGTGTTCGATCGCCCATTCCAGCAGCGGCATCATGGCGGCGGAGACGGGGAGCGTGGTTGCCTGCTCGTCCAGGGGCGACGCGAGGAGGATGTACGGTCCGGTCGTGCCGTTGCCGGAGAGAAGCCACGGATCGCCGTTGGCCAGGGTGACCAGAGCGGCGGTGCGCGACGGCACGGGAGTATCTGCGGATGCGGCGCCGTTGTCGGCTTCGGGGTCCCGGCCGGACTCGCCTCCCGCGCGGTTCCGGGCAGTCGAAACCAGGGTGAAGTAACGCCGGATCTCCACCTGCGAAAGATCGACCGCGAATTCGCCGGGAGCGATGCGCGCCCCTCCCGGGGCGGAGAGTTCGTAGCGGTAGGGGACTCCCGCCTCGGCCAGCCGCAGGTTCAGGGCCGGAAGCCGCGACGGATCGGCGAGGGGGATCACGAGGGCGCTCTGCCCAAGGCCGTGACGATCCAGGCCCTCGCCGCCCACGCAGATGAGCGTCGCCGCCCTGGCCGCGCCCCCGATCGAGATCCTGTCGCTCTCCTCCAGCACCGCCAGCGCTTCCGAGACGAAGAACGGGGCAGGGCCGAGGAGCGCGACCGGAGTCGGATCCCGCACCGTGAAGGCGAAGTACCGGCGGTCGTCCGCGGTCAGTGGATCGGGGTCGATCTCGGCGTATCCTTCCACGCGCCCGGGCGGGAAGGGACCCGCCGGAAGCCTGACGGTGGCGCCTGCCGGTGCGGTGGCCGCGGCCCTGAGCTGTCCTCCGACATAGAGGCGGACTCCGACCGTATCACCCGGCTCTCCGCCCGCGATCGAGACCGCCGCCTCCGTGCGCCGGCCCGCCAGAGGGGGGAGCCCGTCCCCGAAGGACAGCGCGGCAATGCCGCGGTTGCCGCGGTCCCCGGCCGGGGCCCCGAAGACGACCACTGGGATATCGTCCGCCGGGGCGAACGGCTCCGCGGCGAAGGCGGTGGCCTGCAGGTCGGTGAAGACGTGCACCTCGCGGCTCGGCAGTTCGCTCTGGCCCACCAGGGCGCGGGCGCGGGCCACGGCACTCGTGAGGTCGCCGGGCGTGTGTCCCGGTTCGGTCGCGTCGATGGTGGCGAGTGCCTGGGCGATGCCGCCCGGAACCGCCGGCTCCCAGGGCGTTCCCGCCCGCAGCACCCAGATCACGTCCTCGTGATTCGCGCCCGCCACGCTGCGCCGCGCCACCGCCTTGAGGGTGTCCAGCCGCCGCCGCCCGTCCTCGATGATGGTGGCGCTCATCGAATTGTCCAGGATGAGCGCCAGCGCGGTGGGATCGTGGCTTCCCCCTGGACCCCGCAAGTGCATCCGCGCGCCGAGCAGGACGAGCAGGACCACGATCGAGGCTCGCAACAGGAGCAGCAGCAGCTGTTGGGTCCGAATCTGGCGCGCGTGATCCCGTTCAGTGCGCAGCAGGTAGAGGATCGCCGGAAAGGTGAAGGTCTTGCTCTCCTGCCGATAGAAGAGATGCAGGATGATCGGCACCAGCACAGCCAGTCCGGCAACCAGGAACAGAGGGTTGAGAAAGCCCATTCAGGGGAGCCGCTGGCGTTTCCACAGGTAGAAGCGAAGCGCATGTGACAGCGGCTCGTCCGTACCGATCGTCGAATAGGCGATTCCGCGGCTCGTCAGGGCGGTGGTCCAGTCGGCGACCGCGTTCTCGACGGCGTCGCGGTACTGCCGCCGCATGTCCGCCACAGACACCTGCAGCGAGTCCCCGGTCTCGGGGTCGACGAAACGGGTCTCCCCGGTAGTGGGCAGGTCGCGCTCGCCGGGGTCGACGAGGTGGAAGACGAGCACTTCGTGCCCGGTGTGCTGCAGGTAGATCAGCGCCTTGGCGGTGGCGGCGGGATCGACCAGCAGGTCCGAGATCAGGATCACCAGCCCCTTGCGCTTCAGCCGCATGGCCACGTCCTTGATCGCCGATTCCGAGTCCGTGCGGCCGCCGCCCTGCAGGGCATTCAGGTGCTGCAGCAGCATGCGCCAGTGGACCTTTCCGCCACGGGCCCGGGTCTGCCGGACGATCCTCTCGTGGAAGGCCATCAGACCGACGATGTCGCCCTGGCGGATCAGGATCAGGGAGACGGCGGCAGCCAGGTGCTTGGCGTACCAGAGCTTGGAGGGCAAGCGCGGCCGCGAGGACCATTCCATCGATTCGCTGATGTCGATCAGCATATACGCCCGCAGGTTCGTTTCCTCCTCGTACTGCTTTACGTAGAAGCGGTCCGAACGTGCGAAGAGCCGCCAGTCCAGGGTGCGGAGATCGTCGCCCGGCTGATAGGCGCGGTTCTCGGCGAACTCGGCCGAGAATCCCCGGTTCGGCGATCGGTGGAGCCCCAGGAGGAACCCGTGCACCACCTGCCGTGCGATGATGTCGATGCCGCCCAGTTGAGCCAGCGTGGCAGGATCGAGGAGGTCGCCGCGCCGGTCACGGTGAGGCGTGACGGTTTCGTTGGTGGCCATGGTCCATTGAATGTGGACGAGGGCGGGGGTGTGGGGAAGTGGGAGAAGGGGCGACCCGATCTCCCCGGAGCCACGAGCCGACGCGGCCCCTGGCTGATGTCCTCACCGATCCGGGCCCTGATGCCCCGGTATGAGACCGAGGTCTCCCGAACCGCCGGGTCGGCCGGGCGTTGAGGTTCGTCAGCCCCCCATGCGGTACGTCAGCGAGAGCTTGATCCGCCGGCCCTTGGGGCTGTGCGTGAACCCGTCATAGGACGCCTCCCACCTCACGAGCGGCGGCGGGGCGTCCAGCACATTCAACGCCGACAGGCCCACGTCGAACTGGTCGGACGCGCGCCGGAGCATACTGACATCCCACGTCAGGAACCGGTCGATGTTCTCGTATTGGGTGCCCACAAAGGCTTCGTTGGTGTATCCCGAAACCGTATTGAGATAGTTGACAACGCTGTAGTCCCCCACATGGTATCCCGCGGAGAAGCTCGATTTCCACTGGGGCAGCGGCGGAGCGATGGGATTCGCCCAGTTGAGCTTCCCCGTCGCGTCGTGTTCCCCCAGCACTTCGACCCCGGCCACATCCAGCGCCCGGACCGTGAACTCCCTGCCCCAGGTGCCATCCATTTCCAGGGAAATCATGGCTTCCCCGCGAGGAATACGGGTGCTGGCGTGAAAATCGATGCCCGACATGTGGACCCCCGGCCAGTTGACGAAGCGCACCTCGATCCGCTCCACCGACTGGATGTCGCATGAACCGTCCTGCCTGTTGCCGGGACAGGTCACGAGATCCTTCACCGCCTCCCGCTGGCTTCCGCCCGCCGCATACAGGCTCGCGACGCCCTCGTAGGGCAGGACATCGATGATGTTCTCGAAGTCGTAGTCCCAGTAGTCGATCGAAGCGCGGAAGCGCGGCAGCTGGAAGGTGACACCCACGTTGTAGGTGAAGGCCCGCTCGGGCACGAGGTCCTTGTCGCCGTAGGTGTCGATCCCCTTGTAGATCCCGGCCGCACTCACATACTCCAGGCCCGTGTTCACGCCCTCGTTGAGGTCGTCGACGGACGGGGTCCGGAAGGTGGTCTGGACCGATGCGCGAAGCGCGACCGGCTCCGCCAGTTCGACGCGCACCGCGACCTTGGGATCGAAGCTCCGGATCGAACCGTGGAATTCGTAGTTCGCTGCGATCTGCCCGTGAATCCGGTGCCCGAGGTCGATGCCGGATTCCGCGAAGAACCGGTGTACGGTCTGTGCGTCGTCGTAGGGGAAGAAGCTCCCGGTGAAGTGGAAGGGGCCGAACTTGTCGGCGCAACTGCGGTCCCCCGGGACGGCGCACGGCGTCACGTCCAGGTTCCCGGGATCGTTCGGCTCGGCCCCCACGCTCAGCCTGCGGAACTGGTAGCCGACAGCGTATTGCGCCTCATCCGCCAGTGCACCCTTCAGCATCGCGTCCACGACAAGGAGATTGGCTTCGTTGTCCAGATTGCTTTCGCCGTTGATCCAGTCGATCAGCTCCTGGGTGTTGTCGAGCCCCGCGACGTAGTCGGGGTTGTCCCGGTCGCGATAGGGCGCGTCCGGCTGCACCGAGTTCCTGTGAGCGCTGCTGAACGGGTTGTAGTACATGCAGTTGCCCTGCCCGGCCACCTGGCCGTTGAGGGACCCCAGCGCCATGCCGGACGGGCTCGACGGGTCGACCACCACGCCGACTCCGCAGTTCGGTCCACCGAATCCCCGAAACGCCAGGAACTTGCGGTAGAGGAATTCGCCGGGGAGGTTGGCGTTGCCCGTCGACCGCGAGAAGCCGGCGGCAAGCTCGAAGGCCGCCTCCCGTTCCCCGAAGGCTTCGAATTCATGTTCAAGGGAGGCGGCGAAGCGCTGTGTGCGGGAGTCCCGGCGAAGCGTCCGCGGCGGGCCGGAGTTTCCGACCATGCGGCCGAAGAAATACCAGTCGTTCTCCAGGCACTCGTCGTTGCTGGCGAATCCGGCGGCTTGCCCGTAGCTGTTGCAGAAAACCTGCCGCCCCGGATGCGTGGGCTCGATCAGCTGCGAGCCGTTGTAGGGGGAGATGGGCGGGTAGGAGGGTGTGGTGAGCCAGTTGGGCGTGCTGGCCTCCGCCCACAGGGCCTCCAGCCGGTAGCTCGATGCGTCGCCGAAGCTCCCGTTCAACTCGGCGAAGGCCCGGATCTGCCGGGAAGCGTCGGTCAGGTTGTCGAAGGGTCCGTAGTCGAAACGGCAGGTTTCGTCCGGCTCGAGGAAGCCCCCGAACCCCTCGCACTGCGGGTCGACGAAGACGCCTCCCCAGCCGCCGTAGTGCGCGTCGAGCAGGGCCGAAACGAATTCATCCGGCGTTTCGTCCCCCGTCAGCCTGGGGAAGAGGAAGGCACCCGGATTGCCGGTGTACGACCACCCGCCGCCGCCCGGAACGAAGCCGCCCAGCGTCCAGTCCCGCTCCTCGACCTTGAGTTCCCGGGTGAAGAACGCCTCCGCCGAAACGACCGCGTGCGCTCGCTCGCCCAGCTCCGAACCCCAGATGGCGCCGACATTCGTTTCCCCCGCTCCCGAGAAATACTCGTGCGAGCCGGAGACTTCGAAGCCCTCGAAACCGCTGCGGGTCAGAAAGTTCACCACCCCCGTCACCGCGTCGGAACCGTAGACCGCCGACGCCCCCTCCTTCACCGTCTCGATCCGTTCAAGGGCGATCGACGGAAACGCGTTGACATCGACGAACCGCCCCCCGGCGAGGCGGATCGGGATGGGTACCTGGCGCCGGCCGTTCAGGAGCACGAGGGTCCGCGAGGCGCCGAGGCCCCGGAGATTGACGGATGCCACGGTCTCCGATACGAGACCGGGCGGGCGGGTGCTGTACCATCCCTGGCGCGCGCCGAGAATGCCCTGGCTGGCGGGGAGATTGCGGAAGAAGTCGAACGCCTGCGGTGAACCCAGCTCCGCCATCGTTCTGCGGCCCGACACCGAGACCGCGTAGGGCAGTTCGACGGGCGACTCCTCGAAGGCCGTGCCTGTCACGACCAATTCGTGAAGGTGGAACGCCTCCGGCTCCATCTCCAGCTCCAGGAAGACGGCCTCGCCTTCGGTTACGCTGACGGTTCGCGAAAGATCCGCGTGCCCCAACATCTCGACGTGAATCTCATGGGTGCCCACGGGCACGTCGCCCATGACGAAGCGACCCCCCTCCTGGGACAGCACCACCCTGCCCAGCGCCGCCACTTCGATCCGGGCCCCCGAAATCGGCTGGGCGGTCGCAGCGTCCACCACAACGCCCGTGATCGAGCCGGTCGCCTGCGCACCGAGGGCGGCGGGAAGCGTGCCGCAAATCAGAAGGCCGGGGACGAGAAGAGAAACGGGGAACCGCGGGAAATGCTTTCGCATCAAAGCCAACCTTCCGTCAAAATGGTGCGCCAGGTACGGGAGACGGGTGGCGCCCGGTCCGGCACCGGCGCGAAGCAATGAGGAGCGTCCATCTGAAGAGACGGCCAACCGATGATCAAGTCAATACGGACCTTACACAATGCGGACCCTGCGCAATACGGGACCCCGCGCGAGCGAGGTCAATTCACCCATCAAATGCAGCGGAAGGCTCCGGCGCCTGCCCTGCGAAGTCCGGCCCGTCGCCCGGCGGAGGGGTCGAAGCCGCGGTCCGGCGGAGATCATCGCCCCGTGCGATTGACCGCCCAAAAACGGCCCGGTTACCTTCGGAGGGCCGGCCCCGCGGCCTCGCCGGGTCTCGAGCCGCAACCGTCGATGGCCCCCCCGCCTCCCACCACCCCGGGTCTCTCCGTGCGGACCGACCTCATTCGCAACTTCTGCATCATCGCCCACATCGACCACGGCAAGTCCACGCTGGCCGACCGCCTCCTCGAGGCCACCGCCACCCTGGACCGCCGCCAGATGAGGGACCAGGTGCTGGACTCCAACGAGCTGGAGCGCGAGCGCGGCATCACCATCAAGCTGCACGCCGTGCGCATGGCGTACACCGCCCGCGACGGCCGCGACTTCCACTTCAACCTGATCGACACCCCGGGCCACGTCGACTTCACCTACGAGGTCTCCCGCTCCCTGGCGGCGTGCGAGGGCGCGATCCTGGTCGTCGACGCCACGCAGGGGGTGCAGGCCCAGACGCTGTCCAACCTCTTTCTGGCCCTGGAGGCGGACCTCGAGATCCTCCCCGTCCTCAACAAGATCGACCTGCCCGGGGCGGAGCCGGAACGCCGCCGCCACGAGGTCGCGGAGCTGATGGGCATCGACCCGGGGCAGGTGCTGGAGGTCTCCGCCAAGGAGGGGTCGGGGATCGAGGCCGTGCTGGAGGCCGTGGTCGAGCGCATTCCGCCGCCGTCCGGCAGCGCGGACGCCCCGCTCAGGGCGCTGATCTTCGACTCGTACTACGACCAGTACCTCGGCGCCGTCCCCACGGTCCGCGTCGTGGACGGTACGCTCAGGGCCGGAATGACGATCACCTTCGGCGCGGTCGAGGCCGGATACGAGGTGACCGAGGTGGGGCACCTCAGACTGGGCCGCGTTCCGGCCGGATCGCTCGGTCCCGGCGATGTGGGATACGTGGTCGCGGCGATCAAGGCCGTGACCGACACGCGCGTGGGCGACACCATCCTCGACGCCGCGAACCCGTCGGACGAACTGCTCCCCGGATACCAGGAGGCCAAGCCCATGGTCTTCGCCGGTCTCTACCCCTCGGACGCGGACGACTACGAGGAGCTCAGGGACTCGCTCCACCGCCTTCAGCTGAACGATGCCTCGCTGCGGTTCGAGCCGGAGACCTCCCGTGCCCTCGGGTTCGGTTTCCGCTGCGGCTTCCTGGGCCTGCTCCACCTCGAGATCGTGCAGGAGCGGCTGGACCGCGAATTCGGCGTGAAGCTCGTTACGACCGTCCCCAACGTGAAGTACCGGGTAACGATGTCGGAGGGCGAGACCCTCGCGATCGAGAACCCGGCCGAGCTGCCGGACCGCGCCCTGGTCGATACGGTGGCCGAGCCGGTGGTGAGGGCCCACATCATGACGCCCGCCGACTACATCGGGAACGTGCAGAAGCTCTGTCATGAACGCCGCGGAGTGTTCCGGGGGATGACCTACCTGGATCCGCGCCGGGTCGAGATGGACTATGAGCTCCCCCTGGCCGAGATCGTGCTGGACTTCTACGGCCGGCTCAAGGGTGGGACCAGGGGCTACGCGGCGCTGGACTACGAGTTCCAGGAGTACCGGGCGAGCGACCTGGTGAAGCTCGACATCCTCGTGAACCAGGAACCCGTCGATGCCTTCTCGGTCATCCTCCACCGCAAGGGCGCCTATCAGCACGGGCGGGCGCTCGTCCGCAAGCTCAAGGAGCTGATACCCAGGCAGCAGTTCGAGGTCGCCCTGCAGGCGGCCATCGGGGGCCAGGTGATCGCGCGGTCGAATGTGAAGGCCGTGCGCAAGAACGTCACCGCGAAGTGCTACGGCGGCGACATCACGCGCAAGCGCAAGCTGCTGGAGCGCCAGAAGGAGGGGAAGAAACGGATGAAGCAGGTGGGATCCGTGGAGATCCCGCAGGAGGCGTTCATGGCGGTGTTGCAGCTGGACGGGGATCGCTCGTGACATCGTCGCAGCCGGATGCGGGCACCGGCGGTGGAGGGCACGGACACGGTGATGGGGAGCGGAGCGGATGCCCCGGGCGGGAGAAGACGGGGGACCGCGGGCGGGATCGGGCCGGCGCGCCGCGCTGGATCGCCGGCGTGGACATCGGGGGGACCAACCTGCGCGTGGGTCTGGTCCCGCTCGAAGGGGGACCGCCGGGTGTGATCAGGCGTGAGCGCACCCGGGCCGGGCAGGGTCCGGCGCATGTGGCCGCCAAAGTGGCCGACATGCTGCGGAGCGCGGTCGGCGAGGTGGGGCGGGGCGGGGTGGCGGGGATCGGCGTGGGGTGTCCCGGGCCGGTGGACCGGGGGGCGGGCATGGTTCTGGAGACTCCCAACCTGGGGTGGCGGCACGTACCGCTGCGCGACCTGGTCGCCGATGCCACAGGTCTGCCGGTCACCCTGGAGAACGATGCCAACTGCGCGGCCTACGGAGAGTGGTGGCAGGGGGCGGGGCGGGGGGCGGAGCGTCTGATCGGCCTTACCCTGGGGACCGGGATCGGAGGGGGGATCGTCCTGGGGGGCGAGATCTACCACGGCGCCTCGGACGCCGCCGGGGAAGTGGGACACATGTCGGTGGACTTCGATGGGCGGCTCTGCGCGTGCGGTTCGAGGGGGTGCGTGGAGGCGTATGCGTCCGGACCGGGAATCGCGGCCCGGGCCGTGGAGGGCCTGGCGGACGCGGCCGACTCCAGCCTGGCCGGAATCGCACGGACCGACGGCGTCCGCGTAACCGCCAGGATGGTTTGCGAGGCGGCGGCGGGGGGGGACGGGTATGCCAGGCGGGTCCTGGCCGAGACGGGGCGCATCCTGGCGGTGGCGGTGGCCAATCTTGTCAACCTGTTCAACCCCGACGTCATTGTCGTGGCGGGCGGCGTGACCGCGGCCGGGGACCACCTCTTCAGGCCGCTGCGTGACGAAGTGCGCCGCCGGGCATTTCCCTCCGCCCTCGGCGCCTGCCGCGTGGTCCCGGCCGAGCTTCCCGGCACGGCCGGCGTGATCGGTGCGGCGGGAGTTTTCAAAGGTGCCGTGTACGGTGGCGTCTGAACGCCGTCCGGGCTCCGGCACCAGGCGGCTCGGGGTGCTCGGCACGCTGGTCCGGGACACCATTCACCGCTACGGCAGCGACCGGCCCGCCGAGGGGTGGGGCGGCATCGCGTATTCCCTCGTGGCCTTCGACGCGGTCGCCCCGCCGGGGTGGACGCTGGTTCCCCTGGTCAAGGTCGGTGGCGACCTGTACGACGACGCCACCGCCTGGCTGTGCTCATTCTCCCGGGTCGGCGACTCCGCATTCGTCCTGCGGGTTCCGGAACCCAACAACCGTGTCGAGCTGGTGTATTCCACGCCCTCCGACCGCACGGAGACCCTCACGGGAGGGGTGCCCGGATGGTCCGCCGCCGAAATGGGCGAAGCGCTGCCCGCCCTCGACGCGCTGTACGTGAACTTCATTGCCGGCTGGGAGCTGGATCTCGCGGCCGCGCGCCGCGTTCGCGCGGTCTTTCGCGGCCCCACATACGCGGACCTGCACTCCCTGTTCATGGACATCGGCGCTGACGGGCGCCGGCGTCCCCGCCCCCTGGCCGACGCCGAAGCGTGGGCCCGTTGTTTCGACACCGTGCAGATGAACCGCGACGAGTTCGCGCTCTTCGGTGGAGATGCCGGGGACCCATGGGCGGCCGCCGTGTGGGCCCTGGCCGGGCGCACCGGGACGATTGCCGTCACCCACGGAGACGACGGAGTGGAACTCATGACCACCGCCGCCCGGACCGGGCCCCCGCGGCACCACCGTCTTCCCGTTCCGGACGGCCCCGCCCCCGGCGACCCCACCGGTTGCGGCGACATCTGGGGCGCCGCCTTCTTCGCCGGCACCCTCGGAGGGGACGATCCCATCGTCGCCGCGACGAAAGCCAACCGCATGGCGCGCGGCAAGCTCCGATCCAGCGGCGCGGAGGCCTTCCGCACCTCCCTCGCCGCCCCCGAATCTTCCCCCGCCTCGCGTGCGATGTAATGAGAACATTACATTTTGTCATGTACGATATACACCCTGTACGGGTTGTCGACGGGTTCGTGACGTGCGCGTGATCGAGATCCCGGCTTCGCTCGACTATCGAAACATCGAGAGGCTGCTTGCGCGCATCGAGGTCGCCGAGACGGGTCCCGTCCTCTTCGACGCCCGCCGGCTGCGCTGGATCGATCCCAACGGGATGCTCGGACTGCTTGGCGCGGGAAAGGTGGCCGGGCAGGGCGGAAAGCGGCCGCGGATTTCCCTGCCGACCAGCATCGAGGTTGCCGGCTACCTCGAACGCATGGGCTTCCTGCGCGTTGCGGCCGGGACCTTCCAGCCGTTGCCGCGCCGGGTCCGGCGGCGGCCCGTCCGCGCCTCCGACGTACTGCTCGAGATCACCCCGATCACCACCAACTCGGATGTCCACGAGGTGGTCGACAGGGTGCAGGCACGCGCCGGCGCCATCCTGTCCCATACGCTGGGGTATCCGCCGACCGCCGTGGTCCAGTTCTCGGTCATCCTGTCCGAGGTCTGTCAGAACATCGTCGAACATGCGGACGGGCCCGGCTGGGTCGCGGCCCAGTCCTACAACTGGACCCGGCGGCTGGGGCGGCATGTGGTGGTGATTGCCGTGTCGGACCTGGGCCGCGGTTTTCGTGCGTCGCTCACCGCTGAACACGCCGACCGCTTCGGTGACCGCTGGGGCGACGTGACCGCGCTCGAGGCCGCGTTCCTGCTCGGACTGACCCGGTTTCCGGACATCGGCCGGGGGCAGGGGATCCAGCAGATCCGCAAACAGGTCGCCCGCTGGAACGGCCTGCTGTCGGTCCGGAGCGGAACCGCCCGCATCGCGGACACTCCCGACTGGAGCCGCAATCCCCCCGTCGAAGAGGGCCTCCGGCACTTCCCCGGCGCCCAGATCAACATCATTCTGCCCGAGCATTCCGGTGACTGAGCGCCGCCACAGCGAGTTCCCCATCGATCTGGAGGCGCTCATGAAGGGTCTTCAGGCGTCGCCGAACGCCGACCTGGTGACACGTCCGACGGGCAGGGCCGTGCGCGAGGCGATCGAGGCCGCGATCGCCGACTCGGCGCCCCACGTCGCCGTTTCGGTGATCGACTTCACGGGAGTGCGCGTCCTGGACTTCAGTTGCGCCGACGAGGTCGTCGCCCGGCTCCTGCTGCGCTACCTGCCGCCCGAACGTCCCGGCAACGTCTTCTTTCTCTTTCGCGGGGTGGAGGAGATACACGGCCACGCAGTCGCCGAAGTCCTCGCCAGGCACGGACTGGCCGCCGTCTGCGACTTCGGAGAAGGTGCCTTCGGGCTTCTCGGCTCGACGACGCGCGAGGAGCGCACCGCATGGTCCACGCTCGAGCGGAGGAAGCGGATCAGTGCCGGCATGTCGGCGTCGCTGCTCGGCTCCCGGGGCGATGCGATGCTGCACAGGCTTTCCGAACGAAGACTCGCCTACTTCGACCCCGCCGGAAGCGCGTCGTCGCTCAGCGCTCTTGCGCGGCCGGTGCCGCCGCGGGACGAACCCTGACCGAACCAGAACGGAGAACATGATGAACACCGACCCGAGCGTGAACGGCAACCTCGGCTTGGCAACCCGCGCGGTCCATGCGGGACAACCCCGGGCGCACCCGGGGGGCCCGGTCGTGGCTCCCATCGTGCGGAGCTCCACCTTCCACTGGTCCGGCCCCGGAGACGGCACCGATCTGCTCTACAGCCGGTACGGCAACAACCCCAACCAGCGCTCCGTCGCGGCCAGGATCGCCGCGCTGGAAGGCACCGAAACGGCGCTGGCGCTGGCCAGCGGCATGGCCGCGATCTCGATGACCCTGCTCGCGGCCACCCGCGCGGGCGACCACATCGTCTCCAGCCGCCACCTCTATGGCGCCACCCACGCACTGCTCTCGCACGAGCTGCCCCGGCGCGGCGTGACCACCACCTTCGTGGACCCCGCCGACCCCACCGCCTGGCGCGCTGCCGCGACCCCCGCCACCCGGGTCGTCCTCATCGAGCTGCCGACCAACCCCACCCTGCGCGTCTTCGACATCGGCCCGGCCCGCGACGCGGCGCGCTCCGCCGGCGCGATCCTCGCCGCCGACATGACCTTCGCCACCCCGGTGAACCTCCGCGCCGCCGAGCACGGCGTGGACGCGGTCATCCACTCGGCCACGAAGTACCTGGGAGGCCACTCCGACCTCATTGCGGGGGCGGTCGCGGGAAGCGCCGAACTCATCCACGGCGTCACGAAGATGATGAAGCTGTACGGTGGGTCCATCGACCCGCAGACCGCCTGGCTGCTCGAACGCGGCATGCGCACCCTCCCGGCCAGGATGGAGCGGCACAACCGTACCGCGCTCGCTCTCGCAGAGTGGTTCACCGGGGTCGCGGGCGTCCGGCAGGTGATCCACCCGGGCCTGCCCGGCCACCCCGATCATGAATGCGCCGCCCGCATGCTCGACGGCTACGGCGGAATGCTGTCCATCGTCCTCGAGGGCGGTGGCGTGGCCGCCGACCGATTCTGCGCCAACCTCGAGGTGGCCGCCGCGGCCCCGTCGCTGGGCGGCGTCGAAACCCTGGTCTCCCAGCCGCGGCACACCTCCCACGTGGACCTGTCACCGGCCGACCGGGAGGCTCTCGGAATCCCGGACGGCTTCGTGCGCATCTCGGTCGGGCTCGAGGACCTGGAGGACCTCAGGGCCGACTTCGCGAAGGCGGTCGTCGCGGCATCGGGCGCCCTCGCCCCCGGCTGATCGCACTTCGGTCCGAATCTGGTCAGAAAACCAGGCTAGCCGGAAAAGCTGGCCAGAATTGCCGACCCTCGCCGGATCCCGCTTCTACTCCGCTCCCATGAACGGATACCCCACGCTCGTGGGCGGAACCAGGTTCTCCTTGATCGTCCTGGGCGACAGCCAGCGCATGATGTTGTACGCCGAGCCCGCCTTGTCGTTCGTCCCCGAGGCGCGCCCGCCCCCGAAGGGCTGCTGCCCGACCACCGCACCGGTGGGCTTGTCGTTGATGTAGAAATTGCCGGCTGCGTTGCGCAGCCTCTCCAGCGCCTCGCGCACCCCCCGGCGATCCTGCGAGAACACCGCTCCCGTCAGCGCATACGGCGACGTGGAATCGACGACGTCCAGCGTCTCCGGCCAGGCGTTGTCCGGGTACACGTAGATCGACATGACCGGGCCGAAGATCTCGTCGCACATCGTCTCGTGGCCGGGTGTCTTCGCCCGAATCAGCGTGGGACGTATGAAGAAGCCGTCCCCGTCCGAGTACTCGCCCCCCGCGATCACCTCGGCGTCCGGGCTGGCCTTGGCCCGGTCGATGTAGCCGGTGATCGAGTCGAAGCCCCACCTGTCGATGACGGCGTTGACGAAGTTGCGGAAGTCCATCGGGTCTCCCATGGCCAGCGCGTCCGTCTCGGCGACCAGGTCGTCGCCGATCTCCCTCCAGAGCGACGCGGGAACGTAGGCCCGCGACGCCGCCGAACACTTCTGTCCCTGGTACTCGAAGGAACCCCGCACGATCGCGGTCCGGAGTGCGGCCGCGTCGGCGCTCGGGTGCGCCACGATGAAGTCCTTCCCGCCGGTCTCGCCCACCAGCCGCGGGTAGGACCGGTAGCGGGCGATGTTCCTGCCCACGGTGGTCCACAGCGACTGGAACACCCCGGTCGAGCCCGTGAAGTGCAGCCCGGCGAAGTCGCGGTGATCCGTTGCCGCGGCGGTGATTTCGACGGGATCGCCCGGCACGAAGTTGATGACCCCCGGCGGCAGCCCGGCCTCCTCCAGGAGCTTGTACGTGTAGTAGCCCGAAAGCACCGCGGTCTTGGACGGCTTCCACAGCACGCCGCACCCGACCATGGCGGGGGTCCCGGCCAGGTTGGCCCCGATCGCCGTGAAGTTGAAGGGGCTGACCGCGTACACGAAGCCCTCCAGCGGCCGGTACTCGAGCCGGTTCCACACACCCTTCTCGGAGACGGGCTGCTGGCCGAAGACCTGCTCGGCGAAGTGCGCGCCGAAGCGGAAGAAGTCGATGATCTCGCAGGCGGAATCGATCTCGGCCTGGAAGGCGTTCTTGCTCTGGCCCAGCATGGTGGCCGCGTTCAGGGTGGAGCGCCACGTGGTCGACAGCAGCTCGGCCGCCTTGAGGAAAACGGCCGCGCGGTCCTCCCAGGGCCAGGACGCCCACTCCCGGCGCGCCTCCAGCGTGTTCGCGATCGCCCGGTTCGCCTCTTCGGCGCCTCCCTCGTGCCACACGCCCAGGCGCAGCCCGTGATCGTGCGGGGCGCGGATCGGGTGGGTCTTTCCCGTGCGGATCTCCTCACCCCCGATGATGATGGGAATGTCCGCGTCCCGGTCGGCCATCGACAGCAGGGCGGACTTCAGTTCGGCACGTTCGGGAGTGCACGGCGCGTAGGAAAGGACGGGCTCGTTTACGGCGGCGGGTACGCGAATGGATCCGGACATGGGCTCTTTCGGGTTCCTGGTTGGCGGGAGCGTCCGAAAGGGCCGAGCGAACGGGCAAGCTGCGCCCGCCTGTCGCATCTCCTGCTCACGCGGGAGCTTGTCACCGTAACGGTCCGGGTCGGACGCGCACTTCCGGCTTTCGTTTCGGACCGGAATCGCACGCAATCTCACGCGGCCCGTCAAGTTGCGCAACCGGGGTGGACGGGCACCGCGCGGGGACCGGCCGCAGGGCGTTCCCGAGGCTCCCCGTCCCCGCCGTCATGTCCCCGCCGTTGACCTTCCGGAAGCCGCCGCGGTACCTTCACTTCCGGTTTCCGGCGGAATCTCCGCCACAATCGGCCGGCGATGCACCCGGATACGGTCGAGCGACCATCGTTCACGTTCAGGGAGGGGATCGCACGGCGCCTCCGGGTTTCCGTCCCCGAGGCGTCGGCCGTCGAATCCCGGAGAGCTGCAAATGAGCAACAGCGGACTTGTGGACGCGGTGACCCGTGCGCTGGGCGGCGTGGTCAACCCGGCCGCGGGCCAGGACGTCATCGCCTGCGGCCAGGTCGCCGGCGTAACCGTCGACGAGCGGGGCAACGCGCGTTTCGTGTTCTCGCTCCGTCGCGGCGATCCCGGGTCACTGGTACGGGAGGCGCGGGCTGCAGCCGAGGCGGTGGACGGAATCAGCGCGGTCAAGGTGGATGTGCGCCTTCCGCAGAGCCCCGCGGCCGCGGAGCAGGAGACCGGCGCCGACGCACGGTCCAGGGAGGCCACTCGTCCGGCGGCCCCTGAATCCACGCCGTCCGGGCCGTCGCGCCGACCCCTTTCCAGGCAACCCCCCAAACGCGGGCTGCAGCCGGGATCGGTCCCCGCACCGACCCCCAGCCCCGGCGTACTGGCTGGAGTCAAGCGCATCGTCGCGATCAGTTCGGGCAAGGGTGGAGTCGGCAAGTCGATGGTGGCCACCAACCTGGCCGCCCATGCGGCGTCCCGTGGCCTGACGGTGGGACTGATGGACGCCGACATCTACGGCCCCAACATCCCCGTCATGTTCGGCGAGGAGCGGCGCCCGGCGGTGACCGGCGCAAAGGGCTCCGAGATGATTGTGCCGCTCGAATCGCATGGCGTCCGCCTCATGAGTCTCGGCTTCCTGCTCGAGCGCGAACAGCCCGCGATCATGAGGGGGCCCCTCATCGCGGGCATCCTCAAACAGTTCATGGAGCAGGTGTCGTGGGGTCGGCTCGACCTGATGATCGTCGACATGCCCCCCGGCACCGGCGACGCGCAGCTGTCGCTGGTCCAGACGGTCGAACTGGATGGCGCCCTGATGGTCACCACGCCGCAGAAGGTCGCGACCGGCGATGTGCGCCGCGGCGTCAAGATGTTCGAACGGGTGAACACGCGCGTGATGGGGATCGTCGAAAACATGTGCGGCTTCCGGATCCCGGGCACGGGAGAGGTCCTCGATCTGTTCGGGCGTGGTGGCGGCGAAGACCTGGCCCGAGAGCTTTCGGTGCCGTTTCTCGGCCGGGTCCCGCTGGACATGGCGGTTCGGGAGGCCGGCGACCAGGGGCGGCCGACGGTGCTGTCGGCACCCGGGTCCGACGCGGGCCTGGCGCTGGCGCGGATCGGCGACGACCTGCTGGCTGCTCTGGACGGGTTGCCGGCGCGGCGATAGACGGGCGGACTACCCTCCCGCCCAACCCAGGGGTGGCCTCGGCTGGTCGGCGTGGGACTATTCCCGCTCCAGCCAGCGACGATCCTTCGCGGAAAGAACCCCGCGGTTGCCCTTCGCCCACGCCCACAGCTTGAGGGCCGCCCATCCCAGCAACATCACGGGAGCGACCTTGAACAGCAGGAACCCTGCGATTCCGAGGGTGATTCCAAGCAGGTACCCCACGACCGAGAGCACGATCCAGACCGCCACGATGCTCACGATGCCCACCGCCAGGAATGTCAACAGGGTTCCGATCATGCTACCTCCCAAGAAGCCCGGCACCGTGCCGAGCCGGGGATTCCGGGCGTGAAACGGTGCGTCTGGTCACTTGTCTATAATAACAACTCCGGCAGCCCGTGGATCAATCCCCGCGGGCTCCCGGGGCGGCGCACCTCCTGGCCGGCGAGTCCGGCAGGGTAGTGCGTTCAGCGAATCCACTCCAGGTCGACGCTGCCCAGAACGGCGGTGATCTCGATTTCGACCTTGTGCTCCGCGTTTTCCCAGTTGTCCGACTGGTAGGCCTTCCCCCGCTTCCTGAGTCCCCCGGTTTCGATGGAGGCCAGGAAGCTGTCCGGCCGCCGCAGCCGGACCCCGAGCGACCTGGGGATCTGGAGTTCCAGCGCGCCCAACCCCATGGACACGACCAGGTGCCCGTCCCGTTCCCACACGCCGTCCAATCGCAGGGTCACCGACCCCAGTCCGGACTTCACCGTGATCTGATCCGCGTTGAGGTTGCCCAGGCCGTGCACGTGAAGGTCCGCGGCTCCGACGTTGATGGCGGCCGATTCCATGCGCTCCGGGTTCGCTTCGCCGGCCCGGATCACCGATTCCGACGCTCCCGTGTTGACCACCAGCTTCCGCACGCCCAGGCCGGTCAGGTCCAGCTCGGCCCGCCCGGCTCCGAAGTTCAACTCGAGCTCCATGGGGACGCCCGCGGCGAGTTCCAGCTCCAGCGACGCTTCGGCGGGCCACTTGCCGAAATCGGAGTTTCGGGTCTCGATGGCGGAGAGTCCCACCTCCAGCCGCCCGTTCGCGTACTCGGTCTTCGGGACGGCCCAGTTCTCATCGAAGTGGAAGAGAGCATTGTAGAGTTCGCCGTCGTCGCCGCGCCGCACCGTGAGGACTCCCGCGCCGTACTCCACCGTCACGCGCAGGTCTTCCTCATGGGTCAACTGCCGGGCGGCGGTCAGGGTCTTCCAGCGCTGTGCGTCCAGATCGGCCGGGCCCGCCAGACCTGCAACGGCCAGCATCGCTCCGGCGAGCACGCTCCGCGTCATCCTGCGCGGTGCCGCCTCGCGGCCGCATCCGTACCGTCTCACCATCGGTCGCCTCCGCCCTGGTCATCGCCGAAATCATCGTAGGGGACGGCCCAGCCGGTTGGCCTCACGCCTCCCCGGGTCAGAATCACCGCCCCGAAGCCCGTTGCCAACGCCAGCAGGAACCCCATGGTGCCGGCTGCCTGGAGTATGCTGCCCACCCACCCGGTCAGCGGGAGGACCTGCAGCCAGGATCCCGCCACCCAGGGGATGAACATCGTGCCCAGGCCCAGCAGCCTGACGTACGATGGCTGGCCCGGATCTCCGCGGTTTAGCCAGCGGTAACCCCGCCGCAGCACCCATCTGCCCACGTGCTCGCTCACTCCCACGAGACCGACCAGCGCCGCCGCCAACACCGCGAGCGGAAAGAGCGGCACCCACGCGATCAGGAGGGGTATCCCGAGCATCGTGGCCACGAGCACGGCGATCCCGATCAGGTAGGCCGGGCCGGCCGCGAAACCCCCGGCGAGCCCGACCACCGCACTTCGCGCCGGCTGATGCGAGATGGCACGTACCACGACCCCAACCCGGCGGCCCGCCAGCCCTGTGGCGAGCCAGGCAAGGAGGCCGGTCACAACGAAGGTGACCAGGATGTCGAATGTGAACTGCGAGGCCCGGCTGACTCTCTGCCCGAACCGGCTGCCGTCCCGTGAACTCTGAAGCGACCGGACCACTTCGCGCTGGACCTCGGCCCGGATCCTCTCCACGTCCCGCCGCTCCTCGGCCCGGATCCTCTCCGAAACGTCGGCGACGCCGCCCCTGACCCCGTCGGCCGCGCCCCGCAGCCGGGAATCCACGAGCCGGGCTTCGCCGTCGATCCTGCCGGAGCCGACGGCCAGGGTTCCGTCCACGACGATCACGTCGCCGCGTACCCGGCCCCGGACATCCAGTTCGCCGTCCACGAGCAGGATCCCACCCTCGACCTGCGTTCCCGCCCGCACCAGATGGTCCCGGCCCACCAGGACCGTCAGCGACCCGGCGTCGATACCGTCCAGCGCCCGAACGAACGCCTCCTTGTCGTCGCTTCGGGCCATGGCCTGCACCAGCTCCTGCGAGCCGCCCCCGTCGGAGACCCGCGCATCCGCTTGTACCGAACCTCCGAGTGCGCCGGCGAAGTACCCGCTGACCGCCGCCAGCAGATTGCGCTCGGCCCCGCTGAGGCCGGGATCGGGCTGCCACCGCGCCAACGCCTCCGCCAGAGGTCCGTTGGACAGTGAAAGAACCCGGCTGAGCAGACCCCGCCATTCGCGATCGGCTGCACCGTCGGGCTGATAGGATCCCAGGGACTCGCCGTTGACGCTGGCCCGTCCGCCGGAGAAGGTGATTGCCAGATGTTCGCCGTCGGAAAACTCAAGGCGGAGCGAAGCCTGATCCCGGGACACCTCGATCTGGTTGGCGACGATCTCGCGCTCCTGTCCCCCCGCCGGCATGGCCACGAAAGCGGCGCAGAGGACGGCGGCGACACCAAGCAGTCCGTGGACAAGGCCCCGCGGGCACATGGCGGGCTCCATGGGGGCGCGCACGCCCCCGGCCGCCACGGTGGTGTGGCGGGGTGTCAGCCGGACGCCGCGGGCGTCCCTGTCCGGATCGCTACACCGATACATAACGATTCTCCGATCGTGAGAGCTTGACGACATTCCTGTAGAGGATCCACGCAGAGAGAAGAGTGAGCGCGCCGAAAAGGATCAGTCCGGCCGCGAGATTGGAACCACTGAGAGTCCACATGTCCAGAAGACCGGAAACCCGTCCCATCGCGTAGTCGGCGGTGGGGTTTCCGGACACCGCGTCCGCCAGCCGCGAGGCCGCTCCGCCGACTCTGGTGCGCAGGAAACTCGCCACGTTGGACGTGGTCAGGAGCGGATTGGCCGACAGCATGTGCAGGGTGACCAGGAAGACCGCGACCGGACCGACCGCCATCCCGGAGGTTGCCGCGAACCGGTCGCGCGGCGTAGGCCAGCGCGCACCGACCCAGGCGGTCGCGAGTTCCCACCAGCGGCCGGCCGCCGGCAGGACCGGTACGCCCGCCAGTCGCCAACCACCGGCGCGGGACACTTCGTAGCCGGCTGCCCGCTGTTGCCCGTGGACACGCACGCGGGCCATCACCCGGTCGGCAAAGCCCTCGGACGGCTCGAACGCGGGCAGCGTCCCCAGCTCGTCGAAGAGGCGTTCCCAGCCGGCCAGCGCGACGGCCGCTTCGGGATCCCTGGCCACGAATGCGGAAAGCGCACCGGCCTGCCGCGGCGTCAGTCCCTCGTCCAGGAAGGCCGCCAACACGTTGGACATCGGCGGGGGCGTGCCCGCGAGCTTGCGCCGCAGCCGTGCCCACCGGGACTCGGGCGTGTTCAGGAACGCGAGCACGCGCACACGGAAATCGCTCGACGGGGCATGGGCGGCCATTTCGTCCAGCGTGGCCAACAGGGCCCGGTGGCGCTCGACCTCGCCGGCGAGCGCCGGGTCGGCGGACAGTTCCGCCTCATACGCGTCCCGCTCCACGGCACTCAGCGTGCCGTCCAGGTACGAGAACATCCGTTCCGTCCGTCGATCGGACGCGGGGGTTGTCCGGCCGGTTCGCATCGACCTGTCGCTCCTCCTTTGGTTACTGGCTCCTCTACGATCCGCCGCGGGACGCGGTTTCAGCCGCGGGTGCCCGCGATTCCGTCGCCAGGAGCCCGATTGAGTCTAACGACTCGGGGAACCGGGCGGCGAAAGCCCGGGTGTGCGGCGCACCCGGCGCGTGACCGCCGCGCAGCCCGGTCGGCCCTGTCCCGGAACTGTCGGCTCCTACGCGATTTTCACGGTCACGATGTCGGTGTCCAGGTACTGCTGGTGACGGACCGAAGAAGCGAAGTGACGCAGGAGCCTGAGCGAGATCTCGTGTTCCTCGGGGCCCTCGGCGGGCTGATCTCCAATGAGCGCCAGGCGGTCCTCGAGATTCCCCTCGCCGAGGGAGGCCACGAACTCCATTTCCGCACCGTCGCGGCGCGGGCGGATGACCAGGCGGAGCCTGCGCTGCCCGTCGCCCTCCACACCTTCGATCCGCCGGGCCGACAGCGTCGCTATGGTCTCTTCGGCCACGAGGCGCAGGCGGCGGACCATCTGTTCACCCCAGCCCTTGCGCGACGACATCTGGCCGAGAACCTCGTCGATCTTCTCCAGGGCCTCCGGGCTCAACTCCGTTTCGATGCTCTTGCGGCGCGGGGAGGTCAGCTCGAGGAAGCCGGTCATGATCAGGGCGGCAAGCCCTCCCGCGGCCATGCCGTTGCCCAACAGTTCACCGGCCCACCCCTCGAAGCCTTCGGGAAAGAAGATGTCGTGCTGAAACCCGGTGCCGATCCAGAAGGAAAGGCCCACGATCGCGGCCTTGCGGAAGTCCATTCCGTCCTGCACGACGATCCTCATGCCCAACGCGAAGAGAATCGCGATCATCACGAGTAGGTAGGAAGCCGCCACGGGCCCCGGGATGGCCAGGAAAAGGGCCAGCGCCTTTGGCAGAAGCGTGAGGGCCAGGAAGAAGAGGCCGATGTAGATACCCACTCTGCGCGACGCAACGCCGGTAACCTCGACGGTGGCCACGCCCGAGGCACAGGTGGTATTCGGCACCGTGCCCGCCAGTCCCGAGAGAAGGTTGCCGACGCCGTCGGCGGCCACCGCCCCCTGCACGGAGCGGAAGTCTGTCGCCCGCGGAGTGCGCCACGAGACCTTCTGGATGCCCACGACATCGCCAACCGTCTCGATGGCTCCCACCAGCGTCACGAACACGAAGGCCGGCAGCAGCGCCCAGAACGCCGGTCCCAGGGTGAAGTCGAAGCCCGGCCAGCCGCCCTGGGGAAGTCCGAACCAGGCCGCCTCGGCCACCCGTCCCACCTCGTAGAGCCCGTAGTTGGACGCCACCACGCACCCCGCGACGACGCCGGCGATCGGGGCCCACCGGCGGACCCCGCCGGATCCGCGCAGCATCATGACGAGGGTGACGAGGAGGGTCACGGCGGCGCTGACGTAGATGCCGGTTTCGCTCGCCCCTTCGGGCACCTCCTCCAGGAGTTCCGCCAGGACGGGCATGATCGTGACCGCGATCAGCATCATGACCGTTCCCGCCACTGTGGGGGTGATGATCCGGCGCAGCAGCGACAGCCGGGCCGCCAGCAGGAACTGAAAGAGCGAAGACGCAATGAGGAGCGTCATGAGGAGGCCGGGCCCACCTTCGGTGAGCGCGGTGACGCAAACCGCGATGAACGCCCCCGAGGTGACCATGAGAAGGACATAGCCGGAACCGATCCTCCCGACGCGCCGGGCCTGCATCATCGTCGTGATCCCCGAGATGGCAAGCGCGGCGAAAGCGGCCCATGCCAGGTAGGCGTCGGTTCCGCCCGCCGCGCGCACCACAACCACCGGAATGAGTATGATCTCCCCGAGTTCGAGCATCATGAGCTGGAGCGCCAGGGCAAGCGCCAGTCCATGAGGGGGGTGTTCGTCGGGCTCGTAGCGGACGGTGCCGGCGGTCGGGTTGGAGAGAGCCATAAGTCCTGATCCCGGACAGAGGTGCGCGAAAAGAGCGCCAATGTGGGACTTGGAGCCGTCGCAAACAAGCGGTGGCGTCGCCCTGCGGCCCGATCACTTTCCGGGGGGTTGCGGCCCGGTGCCGGCGTCCCTATCGTTCGCCCGCGTCATGTCCGCCCCCGGCACCTCTCCCCACCACTTCAAGCGCATGCCCAGCGGATCCAAGTCCATTATTTCAGGCCACAGCTCGCCTGCACCTCGAACCGCCCCAGCGCTGACCGATCTTGAACAGCGCATCCTGGACTACATGGTGGTCTACCTCCGCACCCACACCTATCAGCCCTCGATCCGGGAGATCGGCCACCACTTCGGGATCAAGAGCACGAAGACGGTGTCGGAACTGCTCCAGTCGCTGGCGGACAAGGGAGTCGTCGAGCGTGACCCGTCGCGTTCCCGCGGCATCCGCATCCTGGGTCTGGACCTCAATGCGCCGACCGTATCGCTGCCCTGCTTCCGTGACCTCGCCGAGGTCGTGGCCGGACTTCGCGGCGGCCGGGCCGAAAAGCGGGTGTGCCTCGACCGGCAGCTGGCCGGCCGCAGCGGTGGTTTCACCGTGTACGCGACCGGCGACCGGCTGGCCGCGGCCGGAATCGGGGAAGGGGACCTCCTTGTGGTCCAGCCGGTGCGGGCCGAGGAACTGGCCGACGGAGAGATCGTCGTTGCCCGGGTCCGTGGAGTCACCGACTACCATCAGCTCGAGAAGCGTGGCCCGCGGGTGCTGCTGCGCGCGGTCGGGGGCGACAGAAGGGCAGTGGACGGCTCGGCGCAGCCGGTCATCCTGGGAAGGGTTGCGGGGTTCTACCGTCATGTGACGCCGCTTTCCTTCGCGGGACCCTTGACGGCGCACTAGCAGCCGGTGGACCCCGCCGACCCCGGCAACCCCGATGTCGCCTGGATGTCACGTGCACTGGAGGTCGCTCGGGCGGGGGGGCTGTGTGGCGAGGTGCCCGTCGGCGCGGTGATCGTGCGGGGTGGAGCGGTGCTCGCCGAGTCCCACAACCGCACGGTGGAGCGGCGTGACCCCACCGCCCACGCCGAACTGGTCGCCATCCGCGCGGCCGCGCGTCGCCTGGGGGATTGGCGGCTGACAGGTTGCACCCTGTACACAACCCTGGAACCCTGCGCACAATGCGCGGGAGCGATCGTCCTGGCGCGCATTCCAAGTCTGGTCTTCGGCGCCCACGACCCCAAGGCGGGCATGGCGGGCAGCCTGGGCAACCTGGTCCAGGACCCGCGCCTGAATCATCGGGTGGATCTGATGGGTGGGGTGCTGGCCGACCGGTCGGCGCAGCTGTTGCGCGGGTTCTTCCGGGCGCGGCGGGAGAAGGCCGCCAACCTCAACCCCTAACGCAACGTCAGGGTTGCCCGCCCACCTCCGCGTCCATTGCGATCTCCGCGACGGGGGTGCCGTAGATGCGCAGGAACACCGCCAGAACGGCAACGCCCGCCAACAGCGCGGCCCAGTGCGGGATCCCCAGCGAGGTACCCAGGCTCCCCAGCACGAGACCGGTGACGCCCACCAGGACCGCATACGGAAGCTGGGTGCGCACGTGGTCGACATGGTCGCAGGCCGCGGCCGTCGACGAGAGCACCGTCGTGTCGGAGATGGGGGAGCAGTGGTCGCCCCAGATCGCCCCCGCCAGCACCGAACTGGTGGTGGCCAGCAGGATGCCGTACAGGGAGCCGTCCGCGAAGCCGGTGCCGCCCGCGAGCGACACGGTGAGCGGGATCACGAGAGGAATCAGGATCGCCATCGTGGTCCAGGAAGTGCCGGTGGCGAAGGCCATCGCTCCCGAGGTGACGAAGACCACCGCCGGGAGGAGGACGATGGGGAGATTGCCGCTCAGAAGCTGCGACAGGTAGTCGGCCGTGCCCACGTCGGTGGTCACCGCGCCCAGCGACCAGGCCAGCGTCAGGATGACCATCGCGATCATCATCGCCTTGACACCGCCCACCCACGCATCGATGCACTCGTGGACGGTCAGGAGCCGCTGCCCGATCGACAGCGCGGCCGCGACCAGGCACCCGGCAAGCGATCCCCACAGCAGCGTCGCGAACGGGTCGGCCGCGCCGAACACGTCCCTCAGGGCCGCGTCGGGGCCCGCTGCGGCCCGGCCGGAGGTGTACAGTCCCCCCAGGACCACGAGCACCACCGTGAGCACCGGGATCGCCGCGTTCCACCACCGGTGCGGCGCTCCCTCCTTCGACTCGACGAACCCCTTGCCGGTGTCGGTTGCCAGCATGGCCCCCTCGCGGTGGAGTCCGCGGCCCGCGGCCGCCCTGGACTCGGCCCGGGCCATCGCGCCGAAGTCCCGGTTCATGGCCGAGGTCAGGAAGACGAACGCCAGGGCCAGCAGGGGATAGAAGAGGTAGGGGATGGTCTGGATGAAGACGGCGTAGGGGCTGAGTCCCGCCAGAAAGGTGGCCTCGGCGCCCGCGGCTTCGCCGACCGCATTGCCCAGACCGTCCCCGATGAGCGACACCTCGTAGCCGACCCAGGTGGAGATCGGCACGAGCGCGGCGACCGGCGCGGCGGTCGAGTCGACCAGGTACGCCAGCTTCTCGCGCGACACCTTCAGCCTGTCGGTGATCGGGCGCATGGTGTTGCCCACCACCAGCGTGTTCGCATAGTCGTCGAAGAAGATCGCCAGACCGGCAAGCATCGTGGCGATCTTTCCCCGGCGCCGGTTCCGGGCCAGCGGCGCCACCGCCCGTACCACCCCCATCGTCCCCCCGTTCCTGCTGATCAGTCCGACCATGCCTCCCAGCAGCAGGCTGAAGACCACGATCTGGGTGTGTCCCCCGTCGGTGTCGCCCAGCGCGGGTACGATGTACTCGTCGACAAGGCGCCAGGTGGCCTGGAGCGGGTTGTACCCCGCCACGGCCAGCGCGCCCAGCCAGATCCCCGCCAGCAGCGCGGTGATCACCTCCTTGAAGATCAGCGCGAGCGCGATCGCGAGGAGGGGCGGAAGGATCGAGAACCACGCGGGAGCGTACGGGGCTGACACCTCGTGCACCGTATCGCCGATGCGCACCTGGAGCGGCAGTGCGTCGCGCGAGGCGACCGGGATGTCCCGCAGTTCGCGTTCCGCGCCGTGGGCCACCGTGGCGGAGGCGAGAAGTGTCCCGCCGGCATCGCGAACCTCGACCAGCGCGGAAAGTCCGGTTGTGTTGCGCACCGTCAGGGAGAAGGGCACCGATGAAAGGATGACCCTGGGCCCCTCGACGGCGTCCTGGCCGTGCACGGCGGGGGAGACCGCTGCCACCAGAGCGAGGCAGATGCACAGCGGACGAACGGCGCCGTGCAAGGCCGCTGCCGCTCGACTGGCGGGAGAGTTCTTTCCGCGGGCTGCTGGACGGGTCATGGAGGCTCCAGGGTGTTGGGACGCGTCGTTGCGGACCGGTCCCGGCCGGGCCGCGTGTTCCATGATCATGTTGGCCGGGCGCTGTCGTGGCAATTACCTTACAGCCGCCCGCCGGCGGATCGAACAGCGAACGCCGCCCGGCGCGAAGGACGGATACCCCCGACAGGAGCACGGATCGGACAGGTGACCCCGGCAGAGCCTACGGTGCTGATGGATGGCGCGGATGTCCGCCGCGCGATCGACCGCATGGCCCACGAGGTGCTGGAGAAGCTCGGGGGAACAGGGCGCCTTGTTCTTATCGGCGTGCAGCGACGGGGGGTCGATCTGGCCGACATGATCGGCGAAGCGGTCAGGGCCGCCGAAGGCCATCCGGTACCCACGGGCACCCTCGACATCACCTTCTACCGCGACGACCTCATGGCGCTGGGGCCGCGCCCGCTCGTAGGCGAGACCAAACTGCCCCCCGGCGGCGTCGACGATCGCGCGGTCGTGCTGGTTGACGATGTCCTCTATACGGGGCGCACCGCGCGCGCCGCGCTCAACGAGCTCATGGACTGGGGGCGCCCGGCGCGCATCGTGCTCTGCGTGCTGGTGGACCGCGGGGACCGCGAGCTGCCCATCCAGCCGGACATCGTGGGTCGCGAGTTCCCCGTCCTGGCCAACCAGAGGATCGACGTGCTGGTCCCCAGGCTGGACGGCGAACTGGCCGTGGTGCTCGGCGCCCTGGATCGTCCGTGAGCCTGGCGACGCCGGCCCTGGGCAAGGACCTGACCGGGCTCGAACCCCTGTCGGCCGACCAGATCCGCGTCATCCTCGACACCGCCGAGCCCTTCAAGGAGATCACCGAGCGGCGCGTCAAGAAGGTGCCCGTGCTCAGGGGGAAGACGATCGTGAACCTCTTCTTCGAGGCCTCGACCCGGACCCGCATCTCCTTCGAGTTCGCCGAGAAGCGTCTGTCGGCCGATACGGTGAACATCGGCGCGGCGGGGTCCTCCGTGTCGAAGGGCGAGACGCTGGTGGACACCGCGCGCAACCTCGAGGCGATGAGCATCGACATGGTGGTGATCCGGCACTGGTCCGCGGGAGCGGCGGCGTTCCTGGCCGCCCGCATCCCGTCGAATGTGATCAACGCCGGCGACGGCGCGCACGAGCATCCCACGCAGGGCCTGCTCGACATCCTCACGTTGCGCGACCACTTCGGCACGCTGGAGGGACTTCGGGTCTGCATCGTGGGGGACGTGCTGCACTCGCGGGTGGCCCGCTCCAACATCTACGGCCTGGTGAAGCTCGGCGCCGAGGTGGGGGTGTGCGGGCCGCGTACGCTGCTGCCCGCCTCCATCGAGGAGCTGGGGGTGACCGTTTTCGGGCGGGTGGAGGAGGCGGTCGAGTGGGCGGATGCCATCAATGTGCTGCGGTTGCAGCTGGAACGCATGCAAGACGGTTTCGTGCCCTCGCTACGGGAGTACAACCGCGTCTTCGGGATCACCCGTGAGCGCCTGGAGAGCGCCCCGCGGCGGCTCCTGATCCTGCACCCGGGACCGATGAACCGGGGCGTGGAGATCGACTCGGATGTGGCCGACGGACCCCATTCGGTGATCCTGCAGCAGGTGACGAACGGAGTGGCCGTGCGGATGGCGGTGCTGTACCTGCTGGCCGGTGGGGCGCCGCACCTTGCGGAGGCGGCGCGGGATTGGACCGGGAGTTGAGCCGGGTGGTCCGGAGGAGCGTGGCGGCCGGTGGGGCGGGGGCCGAAGGGGCCGGGTGGCCGGTGTGAGCAGCGTGCTTATTCGGGCTGGGCGGGTGATCGACCCGGCCGCGGGCACGGACCTTGAAGGGGACGTCCTGGTCGAGGGAGGGCGGATCAGTGCGGTGGGAGCCGGGCTGGACGGCGATGGGGCCGAGGTGGTCGACGCGGCGGGGCTGGTGGTGGCGCCCGGCTTCGTTGATCCGCACGTGCACCTGTGCGAGCCCGGGTGGGAGCATCGGGAGACCATTCGCACCGGGGCCCGCGCGGCCGCCGCGGGTGGCTATACGGCGGTGTGTTGCATGCCGGATACCGATCCCGTCGTCGACGATCCGGCTTCGGTCGGGTTCATCGTGGCGGAGGGGCGGAGGGCGGGGGGCGCGCGGGTCTTTCCGGCGGCCGCGGTGTCGGCGGGCCGAAAGGGCGAGCAGTTGACCGAGTTCGGGGAGGTGGTGGACGCGGGGGCGGTCGCGGTCACGGACGCGGGGCGGTCGGTCGCATCCTCGGTCCTGATGCGGCTGGCGCTCCAGTACGCCAGGTCCTTCGACATTCCGGTACTCGCGCACTGCGAGGATGCCGACCTCGCGCGGAGCGGCGTCATGCACGAGGGGGTTGTCTCCACACGTCTGGGGCTGCGCGGCAAACCCGCTGTCGCGGAGAGGATCGGCGTCGCCCGCGACCTGGCCCTGGCGGAGGCGACCGGGGGACGCCTGCACATCCAGCGTGTCTCCACCGGGGCGGCCGCGAGCCTCATACGGCGCGCGCGGCGGCGCGGCGTGCGGGTCACGGCCGAAGTCACTCCACACCATCTGGTCCTCACCCACGATGTCCTCGCGGACTACGGGACCGACTACAAGGTCGACCCGCCCCTGAGGACTCCCTCAGATATCGAAGCGCTACGGGAGGCGCTGGCGGACGGAACGATCGACTGCGTCGCAACCGACCACGCGCCCCGTCACTACGACGAGAAGGAACAGGCGTTCGACGATGCGCCCTTCGGGGCCGTGGGCCTGGAGACGGCGTTCGCCGTTCTGCACACCCGGCTCGTACGGGAGGGGGCGCTGACGCTGGCTGCCCTGCTGGAACGGCTTGCCACCGGACCCGCGCGGGCGCTCGGACTGGAAGGGGGCACGCTGGAGCCGGGTCGGCCGGCGGATCTGGTGCTGATCGATCCCGAAATGGAATGGACCATCGAGAGCGCCGGGTTCCTCTCAAAGGGGCGGAACACACCCTTTGACGGGGAACGCGTGATGGGGAGGGTCGTCCGAACCCTGGTGGGGGGCAGGACCGTGTGGAGGTTGGGCGAAGACGCCTGAACCCCCGCGCTCGGGTGTGTCCGCCGCTGACCGCTGGAGATCGGACGAAGGTGAGCCGGCCGGCCGTTCGGCCGGTTCGAGGGGCCGGGTTCGTGCAGTCCGGTTGGACCGACCCGGTCAGGCGTGGCCGCGAACGATTCGATCCAGCTGGGACTTGATCCGGCCCGCCTTGTTCCGGTGCATGATCCGCCGCGTTGCCGCGCGGTCGATCAGTGCCACGGCCGCACGGCGATGCTCGTCGGCCTGCTCGCGCGAACCCGCTTCATGCACCCGCCGGATCGCGGTGCGGATCCGCGACCGCGTGACACGATTGCGGCTGCGCGCCTCGCGGCTCAACTCCATCCGCTTCTTCGCGCTCTTGATGTTGGGCATCTCGGTTGACTTCCCCGGAGTCGGTGTTGGCAGAACGGCTCCCCGCAAGCGCCGATCCCCGGTAGGGAGATGCCGTCCACGGACTGCCGCGGCCCTCCCTTGAACGAGGGCCGGCACGAAAGGTAGAAGAGTGGGTCCACCGGATCAACGGGGCTCGTGCGGGGCTCAAGCGGGTCTGTGTCGGGTTTGACAGGGCTTGTGCGGGTTTGTCGTGCGGGTTTCTCCACGGACTGCTAGACTTGGTTCATGGAACTCCTGCTCATTCTTCCCGTCCTGCTCTTTTCGGTCGTGGTTCACGAGGTGGCCCACGCCTGGCAGGCACTCCGGGAAGGGGACCCCACCGCCCGCGATCTGGGGCGCATCACGCTCAACCCGCTCCGGCACCTCGATCCGGTGGGGTCGCTGCTGGTGCCGCTGCTCCTCTACTTCCTGCCGGGCGATTTCCTTTTCGGGTGGGCCAAACCCGTTCCGGTCAACCCGCGCAACTACCGCAACTACCGTGCGGGCGACATCAGGGTGTCATTGGCCGGGATCGTGTCGAACCTGTGTCTGGTGGCGCTGTGCGCGGCGGTGCTTGCGGCGATGACCGCCCTCCAGGGGGTTGCGTTCCCTGGCGGATCAATTGGTATAAATATCGCTACAATGGCGACTTATGGTATCTTCATAAACCTTGTTCTAGCGTATTTCAACCTCATCCCGATCCCTCCCCTGGACGGTTCGCACGTACTCTACCACCTCCTGCCTCCCGCGGCCGGTGCCCGCTACCGGGCGATGGGACGCTACGGCGTCACGCTTCTGGTGCTGACCGTGGTGGTGTTTCCGGGTGCCTTCGGCGTCCTGCTGTCGCCGGTCTTCACATCCTTCTCGTGGGTTTTGCGGATGGTGGCCGGATGACGGGCGACGGTCTCCTCGTGGTCGAGACCGAGCGCTTCCACGGGCCACTCGACCTCCTGCTGCACCTTATCCGCACGCAGGACATCGACATCTTCGACATTCCGATCGCGCGCATCACCCGGCAATTCCTGGAGGCGATCGAGGTTCTGGCCGACACCAGCGTGGACGAGGCGGGAGAGTTTCTGGAAATGGCGGCGGTGCTGGTGCGGATCAAGGCCAGGATGCTCCTGCCCGCCCCCCAGGGTGAAGAGGACCACGACCCGCGCGCGGAACTGGTACGCCGGCTGCTCGAGTACGAGATGATTCGCGAGGTGGCCAACCGGCTGCGCGCGGCCGAGAACGACCGCGGCCGCCGCTTCGTGAAGGGCTATGTTCAGCCGCGGCCGAGGTCCGGGGCGGCCCAGGCGCCGCTGAGTGTCACCTGGGAGGACGTACTGGCCGCCGCGCTGAGGGTGGAGGCTGCCGGCGACCGCGACGTGGCGCACACTGTGGCTACGAGGCGGGTGGCCATGCGCGAGAAGGTCGGCCTGATCGTGAACACCGTGAGGAGGGCGCGCCGGATCGAGTTCGCGAGCCTGGTCGCGCCGTGGCGGGAACGAATGCACGGCGTCATGACCCTCCTGGCGGGGCTCGAGCTGGGGCGCCGGCGCGTGGTGTCGCTGCGGCAGCGGGAGCACTTCTCGCCGCTCTGGTTCTACAGGGGCCGCAACCTGGACGACGGGTCGGGGGGTTCGGTGCTCGGCGCCGCGCTGGGGGCAGGTGGGGAGGGGCCGGGTGCCCGTGCGGGCGGGGACGGGGCGGACAGAGGTGCCGCCGGTGCCGGAGAGGGGGCCGGGTGAACGACGCACGCATCGTCGAGGCGATCCTTTTCGCCAGTGACGCGCCCCTTTCGCCCGGTGAGATCTCGCGTGCCGACGAGGCGCTCGACGAAGACCGCGTGGAGGCCGCGCTGGCCGCCCTGAAGGCCGAATACGACGATGTCGGACATGCCTTCGAGCTGCGCGAGGTCGCCGAGGGAGTACAGCTCATGACACGGCCCGAGTTCGCGCCGTACCTGGAGCGCTTCGACACCGTGCCGCGCTCGTCGCGCCTGTCCGGACCGGCGCTCGAGGCGCTGGCCATCGTCGCCTACCGGCAGCCGATCAGCCGTATCGAGGTGGAGTACATTCGTGGCGTCAACTCGACCGGGGTGATTCGAACCCTGCTGGATCGCGAACTGATCGCGGGGGTGGGACGCGGGGAGGGGGTGGGGCGGCCGGTCCTGTACGGCACGACCTCGAAGTTCATGGAACACTTCGGATTCCCCTCGCTGGAGCACCTGCCGCGGCCGGAGGAGTTGCCGGTGATCCTGCGTGACCGTGCGCCGCTGGAGGCTGGGCCGGAGGCCCGTGATGAGGAGGAGGCGGTGGAGGACACACCCGCCCTGGGCGAGGAAGAAGCGTTGGCGGCCGTGCTCGCGCACGCGGACCGGCGCCCGGAGTCCCCGGGGTGAGTCCGGGCGACACCACCCCCATGCGGGTGCAGAAATACATGTCGCAGGCGGGCGTGGCGTCGCGGCGGCAGGCCGAGGCGATGGTCGGCGAGGGCCGGGTCGCGATAAACGGGGTGCCGGTGACCAGCCCGGGTGCGCGCGTCATGCCCGGAACCGACACCGTATCGCTCGACGGCCGGGTGGTGCGGCCGGCTGCCCGCCGCTGGCTCGTCCTGCACAAGCCAGTGGGCGTGCTCTGCACCCGGACCGATCCCCACGGTGGCGATACGGTCTATGATCTCCTGCCGGATCGGGCTGGCGGACTGCGCTACGTCGGGCGGCTGGACCGCGACACCGCCGGCCTCCTGCTGCTGACCAACGAGGGGGACCTGGCGGCGAAGCTCGCACATCCCAGCGGGCGGATCGAGCGCGAGTACCTGGCCGGTGTTGCGGGCAGGGTCACCGCCGCGTCGCTCCGGCGCCTCAGGCGGGGGGTGGAGCTGGAGGACGGTCCGGCTCGCCCGAAGCGCGTTCGGCGGGTCGAGCTGGGCGAGGACGAGTGGGGCGTAAGGCTGGTTCTCACCGAGGGCCGCAAGCGCGAGGTCCGCAGGATGCTGAGGGCGGTGGGGCACCCGGTGCGGACCCTGGTTCGCACGCGGTTCGGTCCCTTCCGGCTGGGCACACTGAAGCCCGGAGACTGGCGGCCCGCCTACCCATCCGAACTGAGAGCCGCCCGGGCGGCCGTGGATCCTTCCAGCCAGCGGCGCCGAAGCCGGAGCCCCGGCTCCGGAAAGGGCTCCCGGCA
This sequence comes from Gemmatimonadota bacterium, assembly GCA_028873845.1. GTDB lineage: Bacteria > Gemmatimonadota > Gemmatimonadetes > Longimicrobiales > Gaopeijiaceae > Bin94. Next base: position 42,242 of record JAPPNO010000123.1, read on the forward strand.
CAAGCGCACCTCCAACCGAAGGGGGAGTTGACATGACCCATGCGACGCTGGAAGTCGTCCGCCATCCGCTGATCGAGCACAAGCTCTCGTTCCTCAGGGACAAGCGCACCGGCAGCCGGCAGTTCAGGGCGCTGCTGGAAGAGATCACCCTGCTCCTGACCTTCCACGCCGCCAGGCACCTGAAGGGCAAGGAGGTCACCTTCGACACGCCTCTCGAGACCATGCGGGCACGGCGCATCCGGGAGGACCGGCTGGTCGTGGTCCCGATCCTGCGGGCGGGACTGGGCATGGTGGAGGGCGTGCTCCGGCTGGTCCCGGGCGCCCGCGTCGGCCACCTCGGGTTCTTTCGCAACGAGGAAACCCTCCAGCCGGTGCGCTACTACGGCAAGCTGCCCCCGGAGCCGGCGGGTTGCAGCTTCCTGCTGGTCGACCCGATGCTGGGCACGGGCGGCACCGCAGCCGCCGCCACGAGTGAATTGAAGCAGCATGGCGCGCGGGAAATCCGGCTCATGTGTCTGGTCGCGGCGCCGGAAGGCGCGGCCCGCATGGCCGAGACGCATCCGGATGTCCCCGTCTACACGGCAGCCCTCGATCGCCGGCTCAGTGACGTCGGGTACATCCTCCCGGGGTTGGGGGACGCGGGAGACCGGATCTTCGGAACGCTCCCGGGCGCATGAAGCACGCCCGGGACACGGATTTCAACCGAACGCGGGCGGTCCGGACTTGGAGGTGCATGCCCCGCGGGACGCGCGCGCGGCCCCGGATCCGCGAACCGTCCGGAGCCGGGCCGGACTCGACTTTCTCCGCGCCGTTCCCCCGGGCGTCTCTCAAGCGTTATTCTTACCCGGGCCCATAGCTCAGGCGGTTAGAGCAGCGGACTCATAATCCGACGGTCGGGGGTTCAAGTCCCTCTGGGCCCATGCGATTCGGAGGTGCGCTTCCAACTTGACGATACGGGCTCGCCAGCATTCTCTTTACGACGAATCCGGCGCTCTCGCTATTGGACCAAGGCGGCTGATCCTTGTTCGTTCGCCATACGGGCACAACGGAGTTGCGGCGTACTGCCGCTGCATGTCTGGCCCTGTTTCAGGTCGGGTCGACGAGTGCACTCACGCACGCGGACGCGCTTCTGGATGCCCGGAGCATGGGATCGCCGGTGCACGTCGAGTCACCCGACGCCAGCGACTGCGCCATCCACCACGACCACCTGTTCTGCCAGGTGGTGCGATCGCTCTCCCAGGCGACCTTTTCGTGCCAGGCCACGACGGCGGCGGCTCCGACCCCGCCCATCCTGATCGTGGAAGCGGGTCCTGAAGCACACGAAGCGAAGTGTGCCCCGATCCTGCGCGGCCCGGTCGTCCCCCGGGGTCCACCGGTCTCATGACGCATTCCGGGGTGCCGCCCCGGACCTCTGTCGCGCCATCCGATGACCACCTTCACCGGGAGGATCCTGCTTCCGGTGACCCGAAACCGTTCCACCATGCTGCCAACGCCAGTCCGTTCCTTGCCAACGGCCGGCCGGGCGACCGCGCTCGCCGTGACCGTGGCGATCGCCGTGCTTTCCGGGACCGCCCATGCGCAGGTTCCGGAGCACGACGGCGAGATCGAGGGCGTGGTGCGCGACTCCACGACGGGAGAACCACTTGCGGGATCGCTCGTGTCGATCGTGGGGTCGGGGGTGCGTGCGGTGACCCACGGTGACGGGACCTTTCATCTGACGGGGATAGAGGAAGGCGAGTACACTCTGCGGGTCGACCGGCTGGGTTACCGCGGCACCACCAGGGAAGTGACGGTGGGAGACAGGTCGGCCTTCGTCGTGATCGAGCTTGAGTCCTCTCCGATCGCCATCCGGAACATGGTGATCACCGCCACCCTCAGCGAGCGCGGAGCCACCGAGGCTCTGCGCCCCGTTGGCGTCATGGCCGGCGACGAACTGCAGCGCCGGATGGCGGGTACCGTGGCTGAGACTCTTGCCTCGATGCCGGGATTGGCTCTGACGGGCATGGGACCGACCGTTGCGCAGCCGGTGATCCGGGGGCTGAGCGGTGACCGGGTGCTGATGCTCGAGGACGGAACCCGGGTAGGCGACGTGTCCAACAGCGGGTCCGACCATGCCACCGCGATCGATCCGGGGTCGGCACGCCGAATCGAGGTCGTTCGCGGTCCCGGAGCGCTGCTGTATGGAGGCAACGCATTGGGAGGGGTCATCAACGTCATCCGCGACGAGATTCCTTCCGGAGTTCCCCACCACATGACCGGGTCGGCAATGCTGCAGGGCCAGACGGTCACCGGTTCACTGGCCGGCACGGTGTCCACCGTTTTCCCGGTGAGCGAACATGTGCCGTTGCGCTTCGAGGCGGCGGTGCGAAGGTCGGGAGACCTGGGTACGCCCGCGGGCACGTTGCCGGGCACCGATGGCGAAATGTGGAGTGGGGGCGCGGGTGCGGCGTATGTCGCCGGATGGGGCCACCTCGGAGCTTCCGTTCGCGGCTACAGAAACCACCACGGCATCCCGGGCGGCTTCGTCGGGGGGCACGAGGCGGGCGTGCGGGTCGAGGCGGAGCGTGCCGCCACCAAGTTCAGAGCCGTCATCGAGGCGCCGAGCGGGTTCTTCCGGGATATCCGTTTCGACGCGACCTACACCTGGTACGAACACCGGGAAATCGAGCCGCCCGACATCCTCGGCACCCTGTTCGAGCGGCAGAACCTGAGTGGCGACTTCCTTGCGAAGCACGGGGAGTGGGGTCCGTTCACCGCCGGAGCCGTGGGCGCCCGCGCGTCCTGGGAGGATTTCGCCTATGGTGGCGGCATCTACACGCCTGACGCGCGGCGCAGCCAGTTGGCCACGTACTTCATGCAGGAGATGGACCTGGGCGCGGGTCTCGTCGAAGTGGGACTCCGGTACGACTGGACCCTGGCGAACCCGCTCCGGGAGGACCCCGATTCGAACATCGGGAATATCCGCGACCGCCGATTCCACGCACTGTCGGGGTCGCTGGGGGTCCTGTACGAGGTTGTTCCGGGATTGTCGCTGGGAGTGAGTCTGGCCCGGGCGCTGCGAACCCCCGACATCAACGAACTCTACACGGAGGGGCCGCACCTGGCGGCGTACTCCTTCGAGGTGGGAAACCCGTCACTGGACGGCGAAGTCGGCAGAGGGTTCGACCTCTTCCTTCGCTACGACTCCGAACGCGTTCGAGGCGAGGTGACGGGGTTCTACAACGATATCAAGGGATACATCTACGGGGAGGACACAGGCAAACTGAGCCGCGTGCTGCTTCCCATCTACCAGTACCGAAGCAACCATGCCGTGTTCAAGGGCCTCGAGGCGACCCTCGATGTGGACGCCGGGAGCGGATTGGCACTCGAGGGAGTCGTATCGTCGGTGAGGGGAAGCCTGAAGGACTCGGGTGATCCCCTCCCGCTCGTTCCCCCGCTCAAGGGGCACTTGGCCATCAAGTACGAGCGGCCAACGTGGTGGATCCGCTGGGAGGGCGAAATGTCGGCCCGGCAGGAGCGGATCGGCGAGTTTGAAACGGCGACCGACGGGTATGGCGTCGTCAACGCCGCGGCCGGTGTTCGGCTGACCCTGGGCGGGCGTCTGACCGTCCTCACGGTGGGCTTGGCCAACGCCACGAACACGGAATACCGAAACCACCTTTCCCGGGTCAAGGAGATCATGCCCGAGGCCGGGAGGGGTCTGAGTGTGAGCTATCGAGTCGTGTTCTGAGGTGATTTGTGTGACCTCATGCACGGATTCGGCAAACGAGTTATCGAAATCAACAGGATTGGAGAACCAACGATGAAGAAGTTGATCGGCAGTGAACTGGCGGCAGTGGCCGCGATGGTGTTGGCACTGGGGCTGGCGGCGTGCGGCACCGAGCCGGAAGAGGAAGAAGAACACCACGAACCCCATGAGGTCGAACTCGTCATGGGAAGTACCGTCCTCGCTTCCTACGAGGTGGACGAGACTACCTGGGAGGGTTCGCTGGAGGTCGACGCCGGCGCGGAGACCGGCCAGATCGAGGTGCGCTTCCTGGACGACGAGGGCGATGAGCTCCACTTCGAGGACGAGGACGAACCGGTCTACCTCGAGGTCGATGTCGCCGACGCAGCGATCGCCGAGTTCGTGCTGAGCGCGCCGGGCGCATTCACGGGCACGTTCCGCGGCAAGACGGCGGGCCAGACAGGGGTGACCATCAAGCTCATGCATGGCGAGTTGGGACAAGGGCACCCCGACCTGCAGACGACACCCCTACAGGCGACGGTGAACGCCGGCGGGTAGGGGGAGCGGCAGTGCCGGGGCTGGGCGACACGCTGCCGGGGAGGCAGCTCCGCCGCCGGGTGCCGGGAGTCCGTGGATCAAGGCGGGGATTGTCCACGGGCTCCCGGGGTGCCCGGTCCCGCGCTCAGTTCCCGACCACGTCCATCCGAACGTACCAGACGCGCCCCGCGATCCCGTAGGGCGACTCGGACGGATGGTCCATCGACCAGAGTTGCGCCACATGGTCGTCCGGGAGACGGCTCGGGAGCCTGTCCAGGAAGTTGTTGGCGCCGAGGCTGAACCGGATGTGGTCCGCAATGCGGAAGTTCACCTCGGCGTCGGCGATGGTCGCACCCTCGATCATGGTGGGCTGTTCGAAGATGAAGGGGGTCTCGACTTCTCCGATGCTCCTCACGCCCAGCCTCAGCCCCACCCCGGCCGCGAACCGCAGGTCGGCACCGGCTCCCAGCCGCCTGTTCGGCTGGGCCGACTCGACCAGCATGGTCTGCGTTGTCCCCATGAAGTCGGGATTGCGGTTGTCGGTGATCTCCGTCTCGTTCCAGTGGTAGCTGGTCCACAGCTCCGCCGCGCCCCAGCCGCCTCCGCGAAGGCGCCAGCCGGCGACGATGTCCAACCCCATCGTTCGGGTGTCGATGGCGTTGGTCCAGAAGGCCACGGCGTCCACCGGGCGCCCCTGGAACTGCGCGTTGGCCCTCAGGCCATGGTCCTGGGAGAGCGACTGGGTAAGGGCGATGGCGTTGGAGACCGAGACCATGTAGGCGTCGGCCGTCAGGTCCAGCCCGGCGTCGCTCGAATAGACGAGCCCGCCGGTCAGGCTCCGCGAGGTCTCGTGGCCGAGTGAGCATGCGTCGAAATCCTCGCAGGCGATCGGGTCGCCTTCGGGAAGGAACCCGGCGGTCACCAGGCCGTCGCTGCCGCCTACGAAGCCCAGGGTGTTGAAACCTCGCTGGGCCAGGCGGGGGGCGCGGAAACCCGTCGAAACGGCTGCCCGGATCGCGGCGTCCGGTCCTCCGAGTCCGATCCGGGTGGCCACTTTGCCGGTCAGCGAGGCGCCCGCGTCGCTGTAGTGCTCGAAGCGGAGGGCTCCGCTCACCATCGCCGACCCGGAAGGGCGCAACTCCATGTCCCCGTATGCGCCGAAGCTGTTTCGCCGCCGCTCGCTGCCCGCCGCGGAAGTGGGGCTGTAACCGGGATAGCCCTGCATTCCGCAACTCGCAAAGGTGCTGCCGTCCGTATTGAGGTGATGCGCGGCGGGGAAGCTGCCGGCGTGGTTGCTCGGACCGCAGGCGTATGAAGCCGCGTCGCCGGCCTCCATCCAGTACGAGTCGCGCCTGAATGCGCCGCCGACGGCCAGGAACGCCGGCGCGGATCCGAAGTCGAGGTCGCGCGAGGCGTCGGCGTTCAGGGTCCACTGGCGAACGTTGAGCGATCCGCTGTAGGCACCCCGCGGCCCCGCGTTGGCCGAGATCGCCGCCCCGTCCGCCCCCGGATGGTTGGCCAGGTACTCGGCCGCGTACGCCGGGTTGATCGAGTTCGCCGCACTGAATGCGAACCGCCCCTGCCCGTAGCCGAGGCTCAGGTCGGCCGACCAGTCGCCCAGGCCGCCCCGCAACCCCGCAACCGCCGAGCCGTCATCCATCTCGGACTCCTCGTACGGGAAGAAGCCGTCCGGGTACACGTACGACACGGTGCGCGGCACCCAGTCGGCCTTGCGGTACAGGCCGTCGGAGACCGCCTCGCGCTCGGAGTACCCCCCGAAGGCGTACACTTCGCCCGATTCCCCGACGGGGACCGACGCGTTGCCGAAGAACGCCGCCGACTCGTAATCGGGTTCGCCGTTGCGCTGCAGCAGGATTCGCTTGCCGCCGTCGGCGCAGGGGGCGTAGTCCGGATTCGGGCCGAAGCAGGTGGGCGCCTCGCTGGCGCGGTTGGCGGCTCCCTGGCGGGCGACCTCGACGGTCAGGTTCAGGAAGCCCGCGGCGAAGGGGACGCCCGCATTCGCGGAGGTGAGCAAACGCGCACCGTCACCCCGGGAGGTGCGGCCGAGGTAGGACGAAGCTCGTACCCCGTTGGCGTGATCCTTGAGCACGATGTTGATCACGCCGGCGATCGCATCGGAGCCGTACTGGGAGGCGGCCCCCTCGCGCAGTACCTCGATCCGCTTGATCGCGTGCACCGGGATGGCGCGCAGATCCGTGCCCGTCGTGCCCTGGCCCACCGCTGCGAGCACCTTGGCGAAGGCGGCGGGGTGCCGGCGCCTGCCGTTGATCAGCACCAGCACCTGGTCGCCGTTCATGCCCCTCAGCGTCGCCACATGCAGCGCCGCCCCGTCTCCGGCCGACAGGCGGGCCGAGTTGAACGACGGCGCGATCCGCCCCAGCACCTCGCCCAGATCCACCTCGCCCAGCCGCGCGATCTCTTCGGCGCCGTAGATGTCCACCGGGACCGGGAGGGTGAGCGGATCGGTGATTCCGGCGCGGGATCCGACCACGACCTCGACCTCTCCCAGGTCGACGGTGTCGGGGGGGTCCTGGGCCATGGCGGGAACCGCTGCGGCGACAACGAGCAGGAAAATCGGCAGGATCGACCTGGTGGGGTGAGGGGGGGCTGGGAATTGCGCGACGTTCCGGACCATGGTTATCTCCTTGTCCGATGTGGATCCTCACATCTTCAATACATGCGCGGCGGGATGGGGCGCCGCAACCGGAAAATCCCTGTGGCGCCACGACTTGTGCCTCAACGAAGGCAGCACGGCGACGGCACGCGAAAAACAACGGAGCGAAATCGATGGAGCGAGAAACCCGAACCATGAACGTGAGACACAGGCCGATCCCGGCCGGCACCTTCGGCATTTCCCGGCTGGCGGCCACCTGCGTGGCCCTTCTGGCCACCGCCTGCGCCACCGATTCCGGCGGCACCGACTTCGCCATCGACTTCGAGCGCTACGAGCTCGCCAATGGCCTCGAGGTGATCCTCCACGTGGACGACTCCGACCCCCTCGCGGCCGTCGCGATGACCTTCCACGTCGGCTCCGCCCGCGAGGTGGAGGGGCGGACCGGCTTCGCGCACCTCTTCGAGCACCTCTTCTTCCTCGACTCGGAGAACCTGGGCGCGGGGGGGCTGGACCGCCTCATGACGCGGATCGGCAGCTCCACGAACGGCTCCACCAGCCGCGACCGCACCAACTACTTCGAGGTCGTCCCCATCGACGGGCTCGAAAAGGCGCTTTGGGCCGAGGCGGACAAGCTCGGCTTCTTCATCAACACCGTGACGGAATCGGTGGTGGCCAAGGAGAAGCAGGTCGTCAAGAACGAGAAGCGGCAGGGCGTGGACAACCGTCCCTACGGGCACAACGAGTACGTGATCGACCGCGCGATGTTCCCCGAGGGACACCCCTACCGCTGGCAGGTCATCGGGTCACTGGCCGATCTCGACGCGGCCACCCTCGAGGACGCCAGGGAGTTCCACGCCCGCTGGTACGGCCCGGGCAACGCCACCCTGGTGGTGGCCGGCGCCCTCGACGTCGAGCAGACCAAGGCGTGGATCGAGAAGTACTTCGGTGAGGTCCCGGCGCGCGAAATCCCCACCACCCCCGAACCCCCCGGGGTGCGGCTCGCCGAATCGCCCCGCCTCTACCACGAGGACAACTTCGGCAACCTGCCGCTCCTCACCCTGTCGTGGCCCACGGTCCCCCGCTACCACCCCGACGCCTACGCGCTGAATGTCCTTTCGAGCCTGCTGACCGACGGCAAGTCGACCCCGCTGTACAAGGTGCTCGTCGAAGAGATGGAGCTCACCCCGCAGGTGTCGACCTTCCACCGCTCGGACGAGCTTGCGGGCCAGTTCAACTTCCAGTCCCTCGCCTTCGCGGGGACGGACCTCGACGACCTGCTCGCGGCTGTTGAAGCCGGGTTCGCCCGCTTCGAGGAGGAGGGAGTCCCCGACTCCGAGCTTCGCCGGGTCAAGGCCGGGACCGAGACCGGCTTCTACCGCGGGCTGTCCAGCGCGATCGGGAAGGCCTTCCAGCTGGCCGACTACGCCATCTTCGCGGGCGATCCGGGTTACGCGGGCGAGGACCTCCGCCGGATTCTCGAAGTCTCGGCGGACGACGTCATGCGCGTGTACGAGACCTACCTGAAGGACCGCCACTACGTCGCCACCAGCTTCGTGCCGCGGGGTCAGGCGGACCTGGCGCTCGAGGGCTCCGAACTGGCCGAGGTCGTGATCGAGCCGATCGTGCAGGGGGCCGAGGCCGAGTTCACCGTGGTGCGGGGCGAGGAGCGCACGCCGGGCGGGTCCTTCGACCGCTCCGTCGAGCCGCCCTTCGGTCCGTCCCCGACCTTCCGGGCCCCCGAGGTGTGGCGCGAGACGCTCGCCAACGGTCTCTCCGTTCTGGGGGTGGAGGACCGCGAGACGCCGATGGTGCAGTTCGAACTGGACTTCCGCGGTGGCATGCTCGTGGAGGCCGCCGGAAAGGCCGGGGTCGCCAACCTGCTGGCCGAGACCATGATGGAGGGCACCGCCCGGCGCACCCCGGAGGAGCTGGAAGAGGCGATCGACCTCCTGGGCGCGTCGCTGAGCGTGTCGTCCGGGAGCACCGGCTTCAGCATCTCGGGCAGCGTGATGGCCCGCAACTACGACGAGACCATGGCGCTGGTCGAGGAGATCCTCCTGGAGCCGCGCTTCGACAGCGACCGCTTCGAGCTCGCCCGCCAGAGGGTGGTGAACCTGATCCTGCGCCTCGACGCGAACCCCTCTGCCGTCGCCTCGCAGGCCTTCAACCGCCTGCTCTACGGCGACCACATCCTCGCGCGGAGCTCCTACGGGACAATCGACGGCGTGAACGCACTCACCATGGACGATCTCCGCGCCTACCACGCCTCGGCGCTGGTCCCGGGCGCGGCCGCCTTCCTCGTCGCCGGTGCGGTGTCCCCCGGCGAGGCCACGGCCTCACTGGCAACACTGGCCGAACGCTGGGAGGATCGCCCCGCGCCCGAAATCCCCGCTCCCCCCGAGTGGTCCGACGACCGCGCGGGCCTCTACTTCATCGACGTCCCCGGCGCCGCCCAGTCCGTCCTCAACATCGGCTACCTGGCGCTGACCCGCACCGATGACGACTACCACCCCGCCACGGTCATGAACTTCCGGCTCGGCGGCGGCGGCTTCGCCTCCGACCTGACCCAGGTGCTTCGTGAAGGCAAGGGGTATACCTACGGCGTCGGATCGGGTTTCAGCGGAGGCCACTACCCGGGACCCTTCAGCATCAGCAGCTCGGTGCGCTCCAACGTCACGCTGGAGTCGCTCGAGATCATCAGGGACATGCTGGAGACCTACGGCCCCACCTTCGACGACGAGGACCTGGCCTTCACGCAGGGTTACCTGCTGCGCGCCAACGCACGCGCCTTCGAGACGCTGGGCGCCAAGCTCGGCGTGGTGAGCGCCGTGAACGAATACGGCTTCGCGCCCGACTACGTGCTGCAGCAGGAGCAGACCGTGCGCGACATGACGGTGGAGCGCGTGACGGAGTTGGCGGAACAGTACCTGAGCGGGGACATGATCTGGCTGGTGGTGGGGGACGCGGCCACGCAGATGGGCCGGCTGGAGGCGCTGGGACTGGGGACGCCCGTGTTGCTGGACCGGTCGGGGCGCCCGGCCGGTTGAGCTTGACATGACACAAATCCGTTCTCTCCCACGCCCGGCGGCCACCATCCTCGCCACCGCGGCGCTCCTCGCCGCGCCGGCGATCCGCCCGGCCTGGTCCGCTTCCCCCCAACAGGGCCCCGGCAACGGCAACGGCTCGGCCACCGGTCCCTCGCTTCCCGGCACCGCCACCGCCGTGCGCACCGACGCCCCCCCGGTCATCGACGGCGTCCCCGACGACGCGGCCTGGAACGCCGCCACCCCCCTCACCGCCTTCACCCAGCGCGAGCCCCACGACGGCCGGCCCGCCTCCGAACCGACCGAACTGCGCATCCTCTTCGACGCCGACGCGATCTACGTGGCGGTCTGGGCCTGGGACTCGCAGGCGCACGCGATCGTCCCCGGCGACGCCATCCGCGACTACGAGGTGAGCGACGCCGATGCGGTCATCATGGTCTTCGACACCTACAACGACCAGCAGAACGGCTTCGTCTTCGGCACCACCCCGGCCGGGATCGAGTACGACGGGCAGGTCGCCTCGCAGGGAGGCGGCGGCGGGTTCTTCCTGGGCGGAGGAATGAACAGCATGCGGCGCTTCCAGGCCGGCGCCGGCGGCGGCTTCAACAAGAACTGGGACGGCAGCTGGACCGTCGCGGCCACCCGCGACGACGAAGGCTGGTACGCCGAGTTCCGCATCCCCTTCAGCACGCTCCGCTACGGGGCGGAGAACGACACATGGGGGTTCAACGTGTCGCGCCGCATCCGGCGCCTCAACGAGGAGGATTTCTGGTCCGCGGTGCCCCGCGAGTTCGGCCTCTACCGCCTGGACTTCGCCGGGCAGCTGGCCGGCGTGGAGCCACCCTTCCGGCGGGCCGCCACGGTCACCCCGTACGTGCTGGGATCGACGGTGCGCGACTACACCGACCCCGCGCAGAGCGCCTTCGGCCGCGACGGCGAGATCGGAGGCGAGGCGAAGCTCCAGGTCACCCAGGGCCTCACGCTCGACATGACCGTCAACACCGATTTCGCCCAGGTTGAGGTCGACGACCAGCAAGTCAACCTGACGCGCTTCTCGCTACTCTTCCCCGAGAAGCGGCCCTTCTTCCTGGAGAACGCGGGCTTCTTCGCCGTCGGCGGCGGCGGCGCGGACCTCTTCTTCAGCCGCCGGATCGGCATCTCGGGGGGGCACCCCGTGCCGATCAGGGGCGGCGGACGGCTCTCGGGGCGCGCGGCCGGGCTGAACGTGGGTTTGCTGCACATCCTGACCGGCAACAACGTGCCGGAAGGGCCCGAGAACGCCTACTCCGTGGCCCGAATCGCGAAGGAATTGCCCAACCGCTCCCGCCTCGGCGGGCTCTTCGTCAACCGCGCCGGCAATCTGGACGGAGACTACAACCGCACCTTCGCGGTGGACGGTCAGCTGGGGATCGGCGACAACCTGACCCTGACGTCCTTCGCCGCGCGCACCGAGACCCCCGGCCTGGAGGGCGCCGATCACGCCTGGAACTTCACCGCCGGTTGGAGCAGCCGCAGCCTGCGCGCCAACGCCACCGTCCGCGAGATCGGAGAGCACTTCAACCCCGAGGTGGGGTTCGTGCCCCGCAACGGCCACCGCTACATGCAGTTCTTCGTGCTGCACAACATCCGGCCGACGCGCTTCTTCCGCGAACTCCGCCCGCATATCTCCTACTACACCTACCGCAGCCTGCGCACCGGCGTCGAGAGCAACTTCAACGAATCGGCGCGCCTGCACATCGACAATCACTGGGAGTGGCCGTCCGGGATGGAGCTGCACACCGGCGCCAACTACGTAACCGAGGGCCTCTACGAGCCCTTCACGATCCGCGGCACCGAGGTCGTCGTGCCCGAGGGAAGCTATTCGGGCTGGGAGTCGCAGATCGTCTTCTTCACCGACCAGTCGCGGTCCCTGTCCTTCAACTCCCGCTTCAACTGGGGCGGTTTCCTGTCGGGGAGCAAGCGGACCAGCAGTGCCGACGTGACGCTCCGCGGGGGCACGCGCGCCAGCGCCACGCTCCGCGTCGCCTACAACGACGTGAAGCTGCCGGAGGGCGACTTCACCACAACGCTGGCCGGGGTGAACCTGGGCTACTTCTTCACACCGCGCGTCTACATCCAGTCGCTCGTCCAGTACTCGGACCAGATCGACACCTGGTCGGCCAACGTGCGTTTCGGATGGCTCAACACGGCGGGGACGGGGCTCTTCCTGGTGTACAACGAGGTGCAGGGGATCGAGGATCTGACGGGGCCGCTGGGGCGGTCGCTGTACCTGAAGTTCACGCGTCAGGTGAACGTGTTCGGGGGGTAGACGCACTTACAACCGACCAGGAGGCGCCGGTATGGCCGGGAAGACACGAAGGTTCGCAAGTGATTTCAATCGTGGGGTGGCCGTGGCGGTGCCGCTCGTTCTGGCCGCCGCCTGCCAGGATGCCGCGCAAGCGCCGGCCGTGATGGAAACGGACAGCGCGGGGATCAGGATCGTCACCAGCGATCCGCTCCAATCGGAGGCCGTGTGCTCCCTCTCCGACGAACCGACATTCCTGGTCGGGGACAACCAGGAGGACGAGTCGCAGTGGTTCTCCTCGGTCAGCGGTGTGGGCGCGCTCTCGGACGGGTCCGTCGTGGTGGCCGAGAGAGGCAGCGGCCAGCTCCGGATCTACGACGGCACGGGCCAACATCTCCGCAGCATGGGCCGCCTGGGTGAGGGGCCGGGCGAATTCAGCCGGCTCTGGTTCCTCAGGGTCCTGGCGGGGGACACCGTGTGGGTGGGCGACTACCGGCCGATGCGCTACTTCCTCTATGCCTCGGGCGGTGACTGGGTCCGCACGATCGAGCTTGATCCGATGTACCTGAACCCGACGCGCGACGGCGGCGTATTGGCGAGCGGCGTCTCGATCAACGTTCGGAACGAGGGCGCCGAGCGACATGACTTCAAGACGCCGGATACCTGGCACGTCGAAGCCCACGCCCCCGACGGCAAACTCATCGGCCCGGTGGCCACGGTGCCGTCGCGCACATTCGGCGAGGTGAAGGAGGATCCGACCTTCCTCATCGACCCCTTCTTCGATTCCAGTGCCTCCGTTGATGCGCGCGGGCACACCATCGCCATCGCCAACGGCCGCGATCCCGAGGTCAGGGTCATGGACGATGAGTTCCGGCTGCGCCTGATCGTCCGCTGGCGCGATCCGGGCCGACAGGTGACCCCGGAGCACGTGCGGGCCGCCCGGGACGCAGTGGAACGGTGGGCAAGGCGGGACGGGGAGCTGTCGGCCAGCGACCGGGCGCTGCTCAGTCCCGACCGCCCCGCGGCCGATGTCCTGCCGGCGGTCCGGAGAGTGTGGGTCGGCACCGACGGCAGCATCTGGGTGTTCCCGGAAAGCGTCCCTGGCGAGTCCGAGCCGCCGCGGCCCATGGGATTCGGAGCCGACGGACGCTTCCTCTGCCACCTGGCCAACGTGCCGGGCGACTTCGGCATCTGGGAGGTGGGGCCCGACTACGCGCTGGGCATTCGGGAGAGCGAGTTCGACGTGCAGCTGGTGGCGAAGTACGGCCTGAGGCGGCCGGGTGCCGCTCCCGACTGACCGGCGCCCGGGAGCCTGTCCACGCGGCCTCCGCACCGGGACCGAAGCGGCGACTTCCGGCAAAGGACCGTATCCCCTTTCCTCGAAACCCCTTACCGGTCAACCCACGTAGTTGGACGCGGGCACCCGATACGTCCATCGGCCCGGAACAACCGACATGATCAGATGCACCGCAGTCTCATCGGGGACATGGTCCGCGGCTGTCGCTGCCGCCTTGACGCTGATTCTCGGTGTCGGCTGCGACGACCGACCCGCACCAGCCCCGAGGATCGAGATCGACAGCGCCGGGGTCAGGATCGTCACCATCGACCCGTTCGCCTCCGATGCCGCGTGCTCCGTGAGCGAGGAACCGACATTCTACATCGGCGACAGCGAGGAGAGTGACGAGCAGTGGTTCACCCGCGTCCTGGGCACGGTCCGCCTGTCCGACGGCTCCGTCGCGGTTGCCGACGACTACACCATGCAGGTCCGCATCTTCGACGAGTCGGGTGCGCATATCCGTTCCATGGGGCGGGAGGGGGAGGGCCCGGGGGAGTTCAAGCGGCTCTGGCTCATCTGGCGTCTGCCCGGTGACACCTTGTGGGTGGGTGACTACCGGCCCTGGCGCTACCAGGTGTACGCCTCGACCGGGGAGTGGGTGCGGACGGTGACGATGGATCCGGTCTATCCGAACCCGCCCCGGGGAGGAGGGGGCGTGCTCGCCAATGGCATTTCGATCAACGTGCGGCAGATGTACGCCAGGCCTCAGGACTTCAGCACCCCCGACAGGAACCAGGTCGAGGCCCATGGACGGGACGGGAAGCTGATCGGCGTCCTCGCGACCGTGCGCGGCCGCACCCTCGGCCAGGTGGATGACGGTACGCTCAACTACTACCTGAGCCCCTGGTACGATTCCTACCCAACAATCGACGCGGAGGGCCGGACGATCGTAACCGCCAACGGCCGCGATCCCGAGGTCCGGGTTCTGGACGACGAGATGCGCCTGCGGCTTGTCATCCGCTGGGACGACCCCGGCGCGAACGTGACCTCCGCCGACATTCAGGCGGCCCGGGAAGCCGAGCGGCGCCGGGCCCTGGAAGATGGAGAGATCTCACAGTTCGAAGAGGCCAGACTGAGCCCGAAGCGCCCCGCTGCGGACGTCTTCCCCGCGGTCAGCTCGGTCAATGCCGGAGTGGATGGTACCGTTTGGGTGTATCGCTATCGCAGGCCCGGCGCGCCCGCCCGGCCGCGGCTGATGGCGTTCAGCCCGGATGGGGACTTCGTCTGTCACCTGGCCACAGGAAAGAGCGGCTTCACGATCCGGGAGTTCGGGGCCGACTACGTGCTCGGGGTGCACACGACCGAACTGGGTGTGCAGCATGTGGCGATGTACGATCTGGCGCGGCCGGAGGCGACACCGGAATAGCCGGGCTTGAGGGAGGCCCCTTGCCAGCTGCCGGATGTCACTCGTGTGGCGCTCGCGCTGACGGCTTTCTGACCCGCTCCGTTTAGATTGGGGTTCACACGCGGCACGCCCCCACCTCCATGTCGCCAGGAGCGGTGGTCCGGGCACCGCATTCGCTCGTCCAGTACTCGGACCAGATCGACAACTGGTCGGCCGGCGTGCTGGTCCCGGACAACCAGCCACGCGGGCCAATGCGTCCAAGGTTGACAGTGCATATGGGTCCAGCGAACAGAGGGGAGCCGATGAAGAAACTTCCTGGCAACGGCACGCGCATGGGAATTGAACCGGAGATTCCGCCGGCCGGATGTCCGGCGTCGTCCGCAAGTTCGAACGGTCGTGCATCGCGGCGACCTTCCGCTCCGGTGTTGGCGCTGCTGATGGCGGGGGTCGGGGGCTGGAACGCACAGCCCGCGCCGGCACAGCAAGTCGAAATCGACAGCACAGGGGTTCGAAGGGTGACCATCGATCCATCCGCTTCGGATGCCATGTGCTCCCTGGGCGAAGAACCGACGTTTTCCGTAGGCGACGACGAGGATCACGACGAACTGTGGTTCTCGCGCGTCCTGGGCGTCGCCAGACTCTCCGATGGTTCCGTGGCGGTGGCGGACGACCAGTCCCGCGAAGTGCGAAATCTTCGACGCGTCCGGCTCGCACGTCCGTTCGATGGGACGGGAGGGTGAGGGCCCCGGGGAGTTCGACAACATCTGGTTCATGTGGCGCCTCCCGGGAGACACGCTGTGGGTGGGTGATTTCAGACCCTGGCGCTACCACCTGTACACCTCGACAGGGGAGCATGTCCGGACCGTGACGATGGATCCGCTCTACGCGAACCGATCCCGGGGTGGCGGCGTGCTCGCGAATGGCGTTTCGCTCAACGTTCGGTATGAACCTGCCAGGCGGCGAGACTTCAAGACGCCCGATTCCTGGCACGTCGAAGCCCACGGCCCTGACGGGAAGCTGCTGGGAACGCTCATGACCCTGCCCGGGCGCACGTTCGGCCGCGTGGGTGGGGACGCATCGAACTTCTATGACAGCCCCCTGTTCGACGCGAGCTCATCGATCGACGTGGCGGGCCGAACGGTCGCGATGGCCAACGGCCGTGATCCTGAAGTCAAGGTCCTGGATGACGAATTGCGACTGCGCCTCGTCGTCCGCTGGGACGACCCCGGCCGGGAAGTGACGGCCGCGCACGTGCGGTCGGCCAGGGAGGCCAGGAGGCGCCGGGCAGGGGAAGCCGGCGAGGAGCGGCGGCTGGGAATCTCCGACCTGGACTCGGATCTTCCCGCGGCGGATTTCTTTCCCTCGGTCAGTTCGGTCAAGGCGGGCGTGGATGGGACCGTGTGGGTATGGCGGTATCCCAGGCCGGGTGTGCCCGGCCGGTCACGGGTGATGGCCTTTGGTTCCGATGGCGATCTCGAGTGCTTCCTGACCACCAACAAGGATGACTACAGGATCCTCGAGTTCGGGGCCGACTACGTGCTTGGGGTGCACACGACCGAACTGGGTGTGCAGCATGTGGCGATGTATGACCTGGTGCGGCCCGCGGCGCCACCGAAGTAGTCTTGACGGGGTTCGCTGCTGCGGTTGGTCAGCTGCCGCCGGATGTCATTGCTGCCTCGACCGAGCTGACGGTTTCCTGACCCGCGACCCTTAGATTGCGGGGCACACGACCCTCGTCCACCTCCGGCGCCACCAGGAACACCAGCCTCTTCGCCATGCCCCAATCCATCCACGACATCCTCCAGCGCGTCTTTGGTTACACGGCCTTCCTCGGCCAGCAGGAGGCCGTCATCGAGCACACGGTATCGGGCGGCGACAGCCTGGTCCTGATGCCCACCGGCGGCGGCAAGTCGCTCTGCTACCAGATCCCGGCGATCGTGCGGGAAGGGGTGGGGGTAGTCGTCTCGCCGCTGATCGCGCTCATGCGGGACCAGGTCGAGGGGTTGCGCCAGGCGGGGGTGCGGGCCGCCTTCCTCAACTCGACGCTGTCGTACCGCGAAGTGCTCGAGGTCGAGGCGGCGGTGGAACGGGGCCTGCTGGATCTTCTCTACGTCGCCCCCGAGCGCCTGCTCGGGGAACGCACCCTGGAACTTCTCTCGCGCGCCCGTCTGGCCCTCTTCGCCATCGACGAGGCGCACTGCGTTTCGCAGTGGGGGCACGACTTCCGGCCCGAGTACCTGCAGCTCTCGGAGCTGCGCGACCGCTTCCCCGACGTCCCCCGCATCGCGCTCACCGCGACCGCCGACGAACCCACTCGGCGCGAGATCGTGCACCGCCTGGGACTGGGCCGCGCCGCCATGTTCGTGAGCGGATTCGACCGCCCCAACATCCGCTACGCGGTCGTCCCAAAGAACCGGGCCCGCCGGCAGTTGAAGCGCTTTCTGGAGGAGCGCCACCCGGGCCACGCCGGCATCGTCTACTGCCTGTCGCGGAGCCGCGTCGACGATACCGCCGAGTGGCTGCGCGGCATCGGCGTGGACGCGCTGCCGTACCACGCGGGTCTCGGCGCGGCCGTGCGCCGCCGCAACCAGGACCGCTTCCAGCGCGAGGAGGGCGTCGTGATGGTGGCCACCATCGCCTTCGGCATGGGGATAGACAAGCCGGACGTGCGCTTCGTGGCCCATCTCGACCTGCCGAAGAGCATCGAGGCGTACTACCAGGAGACGGGGCGGGCGGGGCGGGACGGAGAGCCCGCCGACGCGTGGATGGTCTACGGGCTGCAGGAGGTGGTGGCGCTCCGCCAGATGGTGGAGGGATCGAGCGCGGGCGAGATGCGCAAGCGCCTGGAGGTGCGCAAGCTCGACGCCATGCTCGGCTACTGCGAGCTCACCACCTGCCGGCGCCAGACCCTGCTCGCCTACTTCGGCGAGACCCTCGCGGAGCGCTGCGGCAACTGCGACAATTGCCTGACCCCGGTGGCCACCTGGGACGCGACCGAAGCTTGTCAGAAGGCGCTCTCGTGCGTGTATCGTACCGGCCAGCGCTTCGGCGCCGGATATCTGACCGACGTGCTCCGGGGACTGGAGAACGAGCGCATCCAGCGTTTCGGCCACGACCGGATTCCGACCCACGGGGTGGGTGCCGATCTCGACCCGTACAGGTGGCGCTCCGTCTTCCGCCAGCTGGTGGCGCGCGGCCTGCTCAGCGTGGACATGGAGGGATACGGATCGCTTCGGCTGACCGAGGCGAGCCGGCCTGTGCTGCGCGGCGAGGAGGAGGTGCTGATGCGCCGGGATCTGCGTCCGGAGAGGGCAGCGAGGAAGCGGAAGAAGAAGGAGCCTCCACCGCCTCCCGATCCGGCAACCTGGGACGAGGCGCTCTGGGAAGCGCTACGGGCGCGCCGGACCGGGTTGGCGAAGGCCCAGTCCGTGCCTCCGTATGTGATCTTTCACGATTCCACGCTTCGCGAGATGGTGGAGCAGCGTCCCCGCACCCTGGAGGAGTTCGCGCGTTTGAGCGGGGTGGGGGAGACGAAGCTGGGCCGCTACGGCGACGAGTTTCTGGCGGTGATCACCGGGAGGGGCGACGCACCATCGGTACGATTGGCGGAGGAGGGATAGGTCCGGAAGCCGGGGACGGAGCGTCTGCTGCGGTATGATGCCACACGCGACGGGAGGCTGCGGATCACCACAGGCAGCGAACCGGCCGACCACCAGGAGCGCGGAAGATCCGCCCCTACCCCTCCTCCGCGTTCGCCTCATGAAACGCCTCCGCAAACTCGCCCAGCTTCCTCTCCATCAGCGACTTGAGCGCCGGCGCCACGCTGCCCGCCTCGGCCACCCCCACCTCGCTGGCCCACCAAGTTACCGCTTCCGAGAGCGTGATCTGCGTGTCGCGGATCATCTGGGTGGCCTGCTGGACCCGCACCGACACCGAGTAGCCCACCACCCCCGCCACCCCGCCCCCGCACTCGAAGGTCACCCTCAGCTCGGGGATGCCCGGGCTGGCGAGCATTTCCTGCTCGGTCAACAGCGGCACCTCTGCGGCCTCAAGCGCGGCCACGGCGTCGGTGCGCATCGACTCGGCGGAAACGCCGGCCCCCTCGCAGCCCAGGTTCGTCTCGGCGCGGACGTGTACACCGGCCAGCCCCTCCAGCGTGTAGCGGTTCCAGGTCGTGTCCTGGGCGGCGGCCGCCATGGGCAGGAGCACCGCTGCGGCCGCGGCGCCCCACCCGGCCGGCCGCATCAGCGGCTCCCGCACGTCCGGCACTGGTGGTTGTTCTTCGACCCGAGCTTCTCCAGGAGAGCCACGGTGGCCGGATGCGGCTGCGCCCGCTGTTCGGGACTGTTCGCGAGATCCGCCGTCGTCTGCCCGCGCCGGCTGATCGCGTTCACGTCCGCGCCCCGGCTCACCAGGAACAGGATCGTGGCGTTGTCGCCCCGCGCGGCTGCGTGGTGGATGGCGGTGTAGCCGTCCTTGTCGCGCAGGTTGGGATCCATGCCGAGCTCGTCGACCAGGTATCGCACCGCGGGGAGCCAGCCGTCGGGGACGCTGCGATGCTGCTGGGCCACGCGCGAGGTGCCGAAGCCCACCCCCGAGGCCGCGTGCAGCGGGTGGATCGCGGGGCCGCCGTCGGGTACGGGGGGCAGTCCCGACGGGTCCGCGCGTTCCTCCTGTTGCTGCTGGGGCGGGACGTTCGCCCCGAAGAAGCGCCGCGACGGCAGCTTGATCGTCCAGATGTTCGGATCCGCGCCGTACTCCACCAGGAGGCGCATGGCATCGACGTCGACCGCGTAGGCCGCCCGCCAGAAGGGCGTGGCCCCGGTGAAGTCGACGCCCATGCGGCCCGCATTGTACGCCGCGTACCAGATGTGAGTGGTCGTGCGCTGGTTGGGGTCGGCGCCCGCCTCCAGGAGCAGCCTCATGAAGTCGAGGTAGTGCGTCTCCTGTTGGCGGAACGCCTGGGGCTGCGGGTACCAGGTGCGCAGCGACCACTCGATGTTGAGGGTGGCGAAGAGCGGGGCCGCGCCGTCGTCGCTCACCAGGTTGGGATCGGCGCCGCGCTCCAGCAGGTCGCGGGCCAGGTCGTAGTTGCCGTTGATGACCGCGACCAGCATCGGGGTGGTCTGGTCGCCGCCGGTGCGCTGGTCGATGTCGGCGCCGGCGTCGGCCAGGAGCGAGGCGGTGGAGCGGTGGCCTTCCCGGGCCGCGTAGTGCAGCGCGGTGAAGCCGCCCTGCTTGCCGATCTGCTCGATCGAACTGAGGGCCTTGAGGGGGGGTTCGGCGGGGGGCTCCGGCGCCGAGTCGGGTGGGGTGGCCGCCGGATCCGCGGGCGTGGCCGGATTGGCCGCCGCGGGGGCTGGCCGGGCGGGGGTGCGGGGCTGCACCGGCGGGATCTGTTGCTGCGGTACCTGGACGCGCCGTTCCTCTTCCTCCTCATCCTCCTTCGGCTCCTCCGCCGCGGCTCGGACACGTGAGCGCTTCTGCTGCTCGGCGCGCCACGCGACGCTGATGGCCGGGTAGTCCTTGAGGGCGGTCTGCAGTGCCGGATCGGCGCCTGCCTCGAGGAGGGCGCCCAGTGCCGCGTCGGCTCCGCGCACCGCGGCGAACATGAGGGGCGTGCGCTTGGAGAAGGTGTCGCGGGCGTCGGTGTCGGCACCGTGGGCGGCGAGCAGGGCCACGACCCCGGCCGCGTCCGCGTCCGCGGCGAAGTGCATGGCGGTGACGCCTGTGGTGGTGAAGACGTTCGGATCGGCCCCGGCCGCAAGGATCAGCTCCGCGACCGTCGTGCTGCCGGACCGGCTGGCCACGTGCAGCGGCGTGTAGCCTCCCAGGCGGGTCGTCGCCCGCGTGGTCGCGCCGGCGTAGAGGAGGATGCCCGCGATCTCGGCGTCGTTGCGGGTGGCGGCCCAGTGGAGCGCGGTCATGCCGTCGCTCTGGGCGGTGTTCACGTCGGCCCCGTCCCGGAGCAGCGCGCGCACGGCTTTCACGTCGCCCCGCTCGGCGGCGTCCGCCACGGGCGAGTCGGCCGGCCCGGCCGCGCCGGTGACCGACAGCGCGACGACGAGGCTCGCCAGGCCCGCGAACCGGCGGCCTTGCGGCCTACGTTGCTCCGCGGTCCGATTGCGGCGGTTCAGGACAGATTCCTGCCAGAATCTGTCAAAACGCCTGTCGGCTGATCGGAGACGAGTACTTTGGGTGGTCATTCCAGCCTCCATTGTGACAGATTCCTGCCAGAATCTGACCGGGAATCTGTCACAGGTTGCCGTCGTTGCTAGATCTCGTAGTGCCCGGTGCTGTTCCCGAACTTCTCGAGGTCGTCGGCGCCGAGCTTGTGGAGCAGGCTCAGCATGACGTTGGCCATGGGAGTGCCCGGCTGGGCGCGGATGTGCTGCTCGCCCTCCAGGATCCCGCCCGCGCCGCCGACCAGGAAGAGCGGACAGCGGATGTGGTTGTGCAGGTTGCTGTCGCCCATCGCCGAACCGTACAGGACCATCGTCTTGTCGAGGAGCGTTCCGTCGCCCTCGGTCGCCTGTTGCAGCTTCGCGAGGAAGTAGGGGAGCATCGAGATGTGGTACTCGTTGATCCGCCCGAACTGCTTCACGCGCTCGGGACGGCCGCCGTGGTGCGAAGCCGCGTGGAAGGGCGTCTCGACACCCGACTCGGTGTAGACGCGGGGCGACGCGTCGCGGCCCAGCTTGAGCGAGAAGACCCGGGTGGTGTCCGACTGGAAGGCGAGCACCTGCAGGTCGAACATGAGCTTCACGTGCTCCTCGAAGGAGTCGGGCACGCCGACCGGCGCCTCGGGGATCTGCCGCTCCTCGCCGCTCACGTTCTGGGCCTCGATCCGCTGAATGCGCTGCTCCAGTTCGCGGATGTTCTGCGCGTACTGGTCCAGGCGGTGCACGTCGGCCGGGTCCAGCTGCCGGCGCATGGACGTCATCTCGCCCATCACCCAGTCCAGGATGCTGCGGTTGGTGGTCAGGCGCTCGGCGCGCTGCTCGGCGGTGCCTCCCGCGCCGAAGAGCTGCTCGAAGACGGCCCGCGGGTCGCGGATCATGGGAAGCGGGTCGGTGGGCGAGGCCCAGCTGATGGTGTCGGTGTAGACGCATGCGTAGCCGTAAGCGCAGCCCCCTGCCTGGTCGACGTTTTCGATCGAAAGCTGCATCGAGGGGATCGGCGTGTCCTGGCCGAAGCGCTGCACGTACAACTGGTCGAACGAGGTGCCGACGCGGACATCGGATCCCTCGGTCTGCTTGGGGTGGGCCTGCGTGAGGAAGACCGCGCTGGTCCGGAAGTGATCGCCGCCGATCTCGGCCGGGGCGTACGCGTCGGCCATGCGGGCGTCGGTGTCGCTGACGATGGTCAGGTACTTCCGGAAGGGCTCGAGCGGCTTGAGGCTGCTGGGAGAGAGGTCGAAGTTCCTTCCGGTCTCGGCGGGGGACCAGAGGTTCTGGCTCGCGCCCCAGTCGTTGCAGCCGGCGGCCCCGTGCACCTGTTCGATGCAGACGAGCCGGGTGCGGTCGGCGGCCCTGCCCGCGGAGGTGGACGCCCACAGGCGGCCCGCGGGGACCATGGCGTCGAGGAGGGGAAGGCTGATGGCGGCCCCGGCTCCCTTGAGCATCGCGCGCCGCGAGATGTGCTTGCCGCTCAGGTATTTCATCGAATCAGTCCTCGGTTGGGTGGGTGACTCGCTCTACATCCATGTGACACCGTCAGTTGCCCTCTCGTTGGGGATCGTGGCCGGGATCCTCCTCGGCCACCGGGGTGCCGGCCCGCGCCATGCGGAAGGCGTCGCTCCCGACCACACCCAGCACGAAGGACGACATGCGGTGGTCGTTGGCGGTCGCTTCGCGGATGATGGCCCGCACGGTGGGCATGTCATAGTACTCGACCCTGCGGCCGAGCGCGAAGGCCAGAAGGTTCTCGGTGAAGGTGCTCAGCACGACGTCCGGGATGGCGAGGAGGGCGTCGCGGAGGTCCCCCGGGCCTTTGAGCTCCCTGCCGTTGTACATCTCGCCGACCGGGTCGACCGGGTTGCCCCCGTCGCGGATGCGCCAGACGCCGGTCACGTCGAAGTTCTCGAGCGCGAGCCCCAGCGGGTCCATCACGATGTGGCAGGATCGGCACCGCGGGTCCCTGCTGTGCTCCTCCAGGCGCTCGCGCACGGTCAGGAAGCGCCCCTCCTCGGCGGCCGCGGTCTCCTCGAAGGCGGGGATGTCGGGGGGAGGAGGGGGTGGCGGTGTGCCGAGCAGCACCTCGAGCACCCACTTGCCGCGCAGCACCGCGGAGGTGCGGTCGGGGTGGGAGGTGAGGGTGAGGATGCTGCCGTGCCCCAGCAGGCCCCGGCGGTGCTCGTCGGGATAGTCCACCTTCTTGAAGGCGGGTCCGGTGACCCCGGTGATGCCGTAGTGCCGGGCCAGACGCTCGTTGACGAAGGTGTAGTCGGCGGTCAGCATCTCCAGGACCGAGCGGTCTTCCTCGACGAGGTTGTGGAAGAAGAGCTCGGTCTCGCGGTGCATCGCATCGGCCAGCGTCTGGTCGAAGTAGGGGTAGGTGAGCGCGTCGGGGTGGATCTTCTCCAGGTCCTGGAGGCGCAGCCACTGGGCGGCGAAGCGGGTGGCGAGGGCTTCGGCGCGCGGGTCGGCCAGCAGGCGGCGGGCCTGGCGCGTGAGTTCGGCGGGGTCGGAGAGTGCGCCTGCGCGGGCCAGCTTCAGGAGCTCGTCGTCGGGTGGAGCTCCCCAGAGGAAGAAGGAGAGGCGGGACGCGAGGTCCGCGCCGGCGATCTCGTAGATTCCGCCGGGGTCCGCGCCGGCCGGGGTCCGTTCGATGCGGAAGACGAAGTGGGGGCTGGCGAGGATCGCCTGCAGGGCGGTGCGTATGCCCTTTTCGAAGCCGCCGTCGGCCGCGCCCATCTCGTAGAAGGGGAGGAGGCCGTCGATGTCGCTTTCGGTGGCGGGACGCCGGTACGCGCGGGTGGCGACCCGGTCGATGATCCGGCGGGCGCAGGGCAGGGCCTCTTCGGGCAGGGTCGGCCGGCAGATGAAGACGGCTCGCCGCGCGGGGGTGTCCGAGACGCCGGTCACGTCGAAGGGGCCGAGCACGGTGAGCCGCTGCAGGTGCTGCTGGGTGGTGACGCCGTAGCCGATTCCGATCTGCCCGTCGGCGAGGGTGTGGTCGATGGGGCGGATCAGGTCGTCCACCACGCCCTCGAACTGGCGGATGAAGGCCGCCGTCACGCGCTTCTGCCCGGCCGTGACGTAGATCGAGTCGGTGCGGATGTTGAGCCCGGTGGGCTCGGATTCCGACATCCAGCGGTCGACGGTGAGGAGTGCCACGCGCGCGCCGTCGATCGAGACCTCGATCTGCTCGGTCCCGAAGGTGCGCCCGAAGACCTCGCCCTCGACGGCGTTGTACGGCATGATGTGGAAGACATACTTGCCGTCGGCGGGGAAGTTGTGCAGTACCGAGAGGCCGCCGCGCGTGCCTGCCGGCGCCCCCTCCACGCGGTCCTTCTGCGACTGTACCCGCGGAATGCGGTACTCGGTGGAGGAGATCTCCGCCTCGGGGTCGCCCAGCGCCAGCCGGCTGACCTGGCCGGCCGCGCGCAGATACCCCTCCATGACCGTCGCCGAGGGCATCTGCACGTCGGCGATGTTGTCGAAGTTGGCGCTCTTGGTGTCGAGAGGGAGGAAGGTGGCGACGTCCACGTCGAGCCCGAGCAGGTCCCTCACCGCGGCGGCATACTCGGCCCGGTTGAGGCGCTGGAAGGTCCTCCGTCCCGGGTTCGGGTCGCCGGCCGCGATGCGGTCCATCGTGTTTTCGAGTTCGGTGGCCATCTCCGCGAGGACCTCCGGCTCGGGCCGCGGCATCCCCTGGGGCGGCATCATTCCGGCGCGGAGCTTGCGGATCATCTTCTCTATCGTGGGGCGCCTCTGGGCGGCGTCCGCGATGTCGAAGCCCTCAAGGACGAGGTTCTGGATGCGGCGGCGCTCGTTGTGGCAGCGCACACAGTACTTCTCGACGATCTCGTTGGGGCCGAGGGTGGCGAAGTCCGGCGTCGCGATTGACTTTTGGGGAAGAGTCCGGGGAACCGCCGCCAACGGTACGGGGTATGAGCCCGGGGTCTCCCGCCCGGCGATGCCGATACCGAACGCACCGGCCACGAGGAGCACGACGGCGTACCTGCTCATGACGATGCTCTCATCAAGTGAAGTCCTCAGGACGGGGTTTGGGGCCGACCCCCCGCCGGCGCTCCGGCTGGAGACACGGGCCGGCCGCGGTTCTTGTCCGGTGTGGCTACACCCTTACCGCCTAAAGATATGAGACCGGGGCCGTCTTTCGCTACTGTCGCGGCGTCCGTCTGCATGCAAATCGGTATTCAGGGGCCGCTGGAGCGGGTCGCCGCCCAGGAACGCCCCCACGCCGAGGACATCGTCCGCCTGACCGCAAGGGTCATCGACGGCCGGAGCGAGGAGGGGCTGCTGGGCGCGGTGATCGAACTGGGCGGTTTGGTGGCCCGCCATGTGACGGGACCGGACGGCCGCGCCGAGATGGAGGTGCGGAAGGGACGTTATGCGCTCACGGTGCGCAGGGGCGGCTACGAGGTTCTGTCGGGGGATCTGGACGTGTTCGAGCCGGGGGAATTCACCCTGCCGCTGGAGCGCGTCCGGACGATGGACCGCAACGCGACCGCCACCCTCGAGGTCAGGGTGGTGGACCATGAGTCCGGAGGCGGAATCGAGGGCGCGCGGGTATCGGTTCTGGAAGGTCCGGGGGGCAGGACGGACCCGTGGGGGTACGTCGAGTTCGGCGGACTGGACATGCTGGTGGCCCGGGTCTCGGTGGAGATGAGCGGCTATGTGATGCGCACCGCGCCGGTGGCGCTCCACCCGTTTCGCACGGCGGCCGTGCGTGTCGCGATGACGGCCGCGGAGGCGCCGCCCCAGCCGATCGAGGTTGTTGTGCGCACCCGGGCGATGGACGCGCTCTCCTCCAACTACGTCGGGCGCCGGGGGGAGCGGGCGGCCCTGTTCACCCGCGGGATGCTCGAGGAACTCGCTGCCGACAGGCTCTCGGATGCGCTCGCCACGCTGGAAGGGTTCCGGGTGGAGCGCCCCCGCGGGCGACGCGCGGCTCGTGGCGCCCAGGAATTGCACGCTCGCCGTTCGGGTCGACGGCATCGGGAGGAGGCCGGACTGGTGGAACATCGACATTGTTCCGGTGGGTGGGGTGGAGAGCGTGGAGGTCGTGTTGCTGCCGCGGCGTGGTTGCGGCGTCGTCCTGATCCGGACCCGGCGATGAGGACACGGACTATCTTTGACGAATCGCCTATCTACGCTTCTCGACAGGAGATGAATGCGTGACGACTGCCCGATCCGTCCGTCTCGGCCGTGGGAACCGACGGGCCGGTGGGCGCGCCCACATGCCGGCGCTCGGCGTCCTGCCGGCCCAGTTGCCGCGGTCCGCCCGGCAGCGGCGTCGGGACGGTTGCCGCACGGTCGCGGCGGCGTTTGCGGCATGCCTGTCCCTCGGTGCGTTGACGCTCCCCCCCGGCCTGGCCGCCCAGGATCCCGGTCAGGACACCGCGGCGGTCCGCGTGACCCTGCATCTGCGCGACGCGGACACCAACGGATCCCTGATGGGGGCGTTGATCGAGCTGGCGGGGCACCCCAGGCGGTACGTGACGGGGATGGACGGGCGGGTCTCCTTCGAGGTCCCGGCGGGGCACTACACCGTGACCGCGCAAAAGGGCGGGTACGCAACGCTGCGTGGTGCCTTCTCCGTGGTGGGCGCGGGTGTGCTGACCGTCATGATGCACGAACTGGGAGACCTGGAGACGGACATTGCCGGGAGGCTTCTCGTGAGGGTGGCGGAGTTCGGAACGGGCCGACTGATCCAGGGGGCGGCCGTCTCGATTCCCGGCGGGCCGGCCCGGTTGACGGACGGGCAGGGCTGGGTCGAGTTCACCGGTCTGGGCGGGCCGGCCGCCGAAGTCACCGTGGAGATGTTCGGCTACGAGACGCGCACCGAGCCCATCTCGCTGCACCAGGGCCGCACGACGGTGGCCGAGGTGGCGATGGCGATCAACGCGGTGGTCCTGGCGCCCATCGAGGTCGTGGCGAGCTCCGGCTTCCTGGAAAGGCAGGGCGTGTACTGGAGGATCGAACGGGGCTGGCCCGACAGGCTCATGACCCGGGAGGAACTCATGGAGAAGGCCGAGCCGCGCCTGGCGGACGCCTTCCGCACCCTCGCGCGGATCCGGGTGGATTACCGGGGGCCCCTCGCCGCCCTTACGACCCACACGGGCTGTCCGATAGCCGTGTACCTGGACGGGCGGCCGCTGACGTCCTCCGATCCGGTGGGGTTGAACATCGACGATGTTCTGGCGGAGGAGGTGGAATTCGCCGAGGTCTATGACAGGGGACGGACGCCGGCGCGCTTCCCGGGCGCTTGCGGTTCCGTCCTGCTCTGGTCGCGCGAGCGGGCGAGGGGGAGGTAGGCATGGGTGGCAGGACCGCACGGTGGATGAGCGTCCGGGTCTTCGCTGCCTGTTTGTGGGTCATCGTCGGCGAGTTGGCCACCCTGCAAGCGCAGGAGCCCACCCGGGACACGGAATCGCTCCGGGTGACGCTGCACGTGCGCGACGCGGACACCAACGAACCCCTGCTGGGGGCGCTGGTCGAGCTGGCGGGCCGATCGAGGCGGTATGTGACCGGCGTGGGAGGGCACGTCTCGTTCGAGATTCCACCGGGGCGCTACACCTTCACCGCGCACAAGGGCGGGTACGCGACGCTGCGCGGCGACTTCAGGGTCGTGTACCAGGGCAACCTGACCGTCATGATGCACGACCTGGGCGACGTGGACGCAAGCATTCCCGGGAGGCTGCTGGTGAGGGTCGCCGAGTTCGGGTCCGGGCGGCTGATCGAAGGCGCGGCCGTCTCGCTCTCCGGGGGACAGGCACGGTTGACGGACGGGCAGGGGTGGGTCGAGTTCGGCGATGTCGGCGGTCCGGTCGCCGAGGTGACCGTGCGGACGTTCGGCTACGAGACGCGCACGGAGCCCATCTCGCTACACGAGGGCCGCACGACGGTGGTAGAGGTGGCGATGGCGATCGACGCCGTGGTCCTGGCGCCTCTCGAGGTGGAGGTGGAGTCCGGCTTCCTGGAAAGGCAGGGCGTGTACTGGCGGATCGACCGGGGCTGGCCGGACAAGCTCCTGACCCGGGAGGAACTCATCGAGCAGGCCGTTCCACGCCTGGCGGATGCTTTCCGCAGCGTGTCGGGGGTCAGGGTGGACTACTGGGGACCCTTCGCACTCCTCAAGACTCACACCGGTTGTCCGATTCCGGTGTTCTTCGATGGCCGGCAACTGGGGGCCGAAGCAGGATTGAACTACGTCGTGGGGCTGAACATCGATGATATTCCGGCGGAGGAGGTGGAGCTGGCCGAGTTCTACGAGCCGGGCCGGGTGCCTGCGCGTTTCGTGTTGCCGTCGACGGACAACTGCGGTGCCGTCCTGCTCTGGTCGCGGGAGCGGGCCGGGAAGGGGTAGGGCATGGGCGCTTGTATTCACGAACCGGGTGGTCCCACCCGGGACAGGAGGTCGAGAACAATGAGTCGCTACACTGACCGGCGGGCCCGGTGGGACGTTCGGAGCAGGGAGCGGGTCCCCTTCCTTGCATGCCTCGCGTTGGTGTCCGCCGGTGCCTTCGTGCCCATTCCGGCGCTGCGGGCCCAGGAGCCGGCAATGGTCCTCGTGACCGTGCAGATGCGGGACGACGCGACCCAGGCGCCGCTGATGGGCGCCCTCGTCCGGGTGCCGGGCCAGGCCAGGCCGTACATCACCAGGGTGGACGGGCAGGTCGCCTTCGAGCTTCCGGCGGGGAAGTACGTCATCACGGTGCGCAAGGGGGGATACTCGACGCTGACACATGAACTCGATGTCTCGCAGCCGGAAGAGGTCACGCTCCGGCTCAAGAGGCTCGTGGACGTGGAAGCCGGTCTGCCCGCGACGCTCCTGGTGAGGGTCCGCGAGGCGGGGACGGGGCGGTCGATCGAAGGGGCGGCGGTCTCGCTGGTCGGGGGCGAGACCCGAATCACCGACAAGCGGGGCAATGTCCAGTTCGCGACGCTGTCGGGGGAAGCGCGGATCAACGCGGAGATGATCGGCTATGCGAATCGCACGGAACCGGTATCGGTCCACTCCGACGGCACGACGGTTGTCGACCTTGCCATGGCGGTGGACGCGGTGGTGCTTCCGCCGATCCAGGTCGAAGTGCGCTCGCGGCACCTGCTGGTCAACGGCGTGTACCGGAGGATCGACAGCGGGCAGGTGATGCGGCTGCTCACCCGCGAAGATCTCGAGAAGTTCCCCGTGAGCTTCCTGTCGGATGCCTTTTCGAATGTCCCGGGCGTCCAGGTCGACCGCGCGAGTTTGGGCGACACCAGGCTGTTCGGGCCGGCCCGGGGGGACCCCAACGGCTGCGAGTTGAAGGTGTACGTGGACGGAATGCCCACGGATATGAATATCGATTCGTTCTCGCCGGAAATGGTGGAGATGGCCGAGATCTACTGGGGACTGCGCACGCCGATCCAGTACCGGGGGGTGAACGCGAGCAACTGCGGTGTCGTGCTGCTCTGGACCCGGCGGGGAGCGGGATAGAGGGGATCGCGACCCGCACTGTATACCATACATGACAAAATGTAATGTTCTCCTTACGTTGCGCATGGCGTGACCGACGGCACCCGATGATGCGGGGGACCGGCGGGCCGTGCGGGTGCCGGCTCCGAGCCGTCCTGTTGCCGATCGTGACTTTGCAGTCCCTCGCCGTCCTCGTGTCCGGGCCCGTCCTCTCCGCCCAGGAGCCCGGTCGGCAGGCGGAGGTGGTGCGCGTGACCGTGCAGGTGCGCGACGCGGGGAACAGTGCGCCGTTGCTGGGCGCGCTGATCGAGTTGTCCGGCCAGTCCAGGCGGTACGTCACCGCGATGGACGGGAAGGTCACCCTGGAGATCGCGCCGGGGCACTACACCTTCACCGCGCACAAGGGCGGGTACGCGACACTGCGGGGTGATTTCGGCGTGATCGGCGCGAGTGGGCTCACCGTCGCGATGCATGAATTGGGCGACGTGGACACGGACATTCCCGGGAGGCTGCTGGTGAGGGTCGCGGAGTTCGGCTCGGGGCGGCTGATCGAGGGGGCGGCCGTGTCGCTCCCCGGGGGGCAGGGGGGGCTCACGGACGGCAGCGGGTGGGTCGAGTTTCGGGACGTGGAGCGGGCGGTCGCCGAGGTGACGGTGCAGATGCTGGGCTACAGGAAGCGTACCGAGCCGGTGACGCTGCGCGAGGGGCGTACCACGGTCGTCGAAGTGGCGATGTCGATCGATGCGGTGGTCCTGGCGCCGATCGAAGTGGAGGTGCGCTCGGGGTTCCTGGAGGCGCAAGGGGTGTACTGGAGGATGGACCACAACCGGACGATGCACGTTTTCGACAGCGAGGATCTCGTCGAGCGGGGCGGCGTTCCGTACCTCACGGAGGCCTTCAGGAAGATCCCGGGTCTGCATGTCTACGGACCGGGCATTATCCTGGGGCGCCGACAGTGCGAGATCGCGACCTACTGGGACGGGATGCCCCTGGAGTACAGCACGCCACCTGGCCCAATCACGCCGGACGACATCGAACTGGTCGAGGTCTACACGGGCTTGCGGACGCCCTTGCGCTTCAGCCGGTGGCCCGGGGATATCAACGACTGCGGCGCCATCGTCTTCTGGTCGAAGCGCCGCGCGGACCGGAGCCGTTAGATTCCGGGTCGGTTTACCCGCGGCGGCATGCGCCGCGACACTGAAACCCGGAACACATGGAGGCAGTCTTGAGCAGGCTCGAAACAGGAACCAACGCGCCGGATTTCTCCCTTCCGCGGGTGCTGGGCGAAGACCCGGTCACCCTGTCGGAGCACCGGGGCGAGCCGGTGGTGCTGATGTTCGTGCCGCTGGCGTTCAGCGGCGTTTGCACGAAGGAATTCTGCCACGTGGCGGAGAACTGGGACGTGTGGGGCTCGATGGGGGCGAAGGTCTACGGGATCAGCATCGATTCGCCGTTCGTGAACGCGAAGTGGGCCGAGGACATGGGGGTGCCGTTCCCGATCCTCTCCGACTTCAACAAGACGGCGGCAACCGCGTACGGGGTCCTGCGCGAGGAGATCGCGGGGCTCCGCGGCGTCGCCAACCGCTCGGTGTTCGTGGTCGACGCGGAGGGGCACGTCCGGTATTCGTGGGTCAGTGAGGACCCGCATGTGCTGCCGCCGTTCGATGAGGTCGTGGACGCGGTTCGCGCCCTGCGGTAGGGGACCCGTGACGCGGGGGTTCGCCCTGGCCCGGCTGTTGAGCCGGAGCGCGCGCGTCTGCGTGGGGATCGCGGTCATGGGGGCCCTGGCCCCGGCGGCGGGCGTATCGGCGCAGGAGGCCCCGGCGGCGTCGGTGTCCTTCACGGGGCAGGTCGTCGATACCTACTGGGGGAAGCCCGTGGAAGGAGCGGTGCTCCGGGTGCGGGGCGCGATGCGCCGGGACAGCACGGTCATCGTCGGAGTGACCGACGCGGCCGGACACTTCGACATCGAGAGGGTGCCGCCCGGCCCGAGCCAGGTCGAGGTCACCCGCATCGGCTACGCGGACCTGATCCAGGTGCTCGACATCCAGGCCGGCCAGTTCGTCGAGGTGGCCGTGATCCCGAAGCCGGTGGTGCTGGAGGGAATCGAGGTATACGTCGACAGGCTGAAGGCTCGGCTGAGGGCGCTGCCCCACATCGTCGACACCTACGAGCAGGCCGCGCTGGGGGCCGCCCCCGACCTGAATGTGGCGAGCTATCTCGACAGCCAGCCGGGGTTTGCCTTCGTCCCATGCTTCGAAGGTGCCGCTTCGTCGAGCGGCGCCGTCCGGCGGGCGCCCGACTGCATGCGCACCCGCGGGACCCTGGTGGAGCGCCCCCGGATCTTCATCGACGACGCGCCCGCCTTCGGAGGGATACCGGAACTCGCGACGCTCCCGACCACGGAGGTGTACCGGGTGGAGGTGATCCGGGGGTGTGCCCAGATCCGGATCTACACGGTGACGTACACGGAGGAAACCGCGGTCCGCCGGCGTCCCCTGGTGCCGATCATCTGCTGAGCCCCGAAACCCTTGCCGCCGGGTTGCCGCCGGGCTGCTACTCGTCCCGGTCCGGCGTCGCCCGGAGCCGCTTCAACCGGGACCTGCGCTTCTTGCCCTCCAGCCGCTTCCGCTTTTCCCGCTGCGGCACCATGGTGGGCACGCGCGGCTTTTCGGGTCGGCTCCGCGCCTCCAGCTTCCGTTGCAGCCGGCCGAGCGCGTCCTCGCGGTTTCGGTGCTGGGACCGGTGCCTGCGCGAGGTCACCACGAGTCCCGTGGGCCGGTGCGTCAGGCGCACGCCGGACTCCACCTTGTTCTGGTGCTGGCCGCCCTTTCCGCCGGACCGGAAGGTGTCCACGCGGCACTCGGCCAGCAGATCGGCCCCCGCGCACGGACGGGATTCCGACTCGCCGGCAGCGCCGGGAGACGCCCCCCGGGGTTTTCGTGACGCCGCCTTGCTCATAGACTGAAGATCACCTCTGCGGGAGAGCGTTCGGTACTGACGTGATGTTTTTCGACCAACAGGACCAGACTCCGGGTCTTCGCTTTCTATTCACACTCGCGGTCGGGGTCATTCTGATCCAGGGTTTGCGCTTCGCCGAGCCCGTGGTGCTGCCGGTCGCACTGGCCGGTTTCCTTGCTGTAATCTGTCTGCCGATCGTGCTCTGGCTGAAGAGCAGGCGAGTCCCGGTCTTCGTGGCTGTCCCGCTGACCGTGCTGGCCGTGGCCGGCGTGTTCGGCCTGCTCATCGTGTTGGGGACCCAGCAGCTGACCGGGCTGCAGGCACGCCTGATCGAACTGGGCGAGGCGATCCGGCCGGAGCTGGAGATGTGGATGAAAGAGATCGAGGCGCGGTTTGCGCTTCTCGAGGAAGGGGAACTTCGTGCGACCGTGTGGGGCCTGTTCGACGTGTCCAGGCTGGCGTCCATGGCGACGGGAGTCACCACCTGGGCGCTATCCTTCGTGTCCGGCACCTTCCTGGTCTTCCTCATCCTGGCCTTTGCGCTGAGCGAGGCCGTCGTCTTTCCGCGAAAGCTGGGGGTCGTCGCGGGAGATGCGGTCGCGTCCAACGAGCGGCTGACCGCGATCGTCGACGAGGTCCAGGGCTACCTCGTGATCAAGACGCTGGTGAGCCTCATCACCGGTATGCTGCTGGGTCTGTGGACCTGGGTGATGGGCCTCGAACACTGGCTCCTCCTCGGCCTGATCGCCTTCGTCCTGAACTATATCCCCACGATCGGGTCGGTCCTCGCCTCCGTGCCCGCGCTGGCGCTGGCGCTCGTCCAGGTCGATCCCGTGAGCGGTGACTTCGTGGGCTTCGGCCTGCAGCACGCCGTGATCGTGAGCCTCGGATACGTGGGCGTCAATATCGTCTTCGGAAACTGGCTGGAGCCGACACTCATGGGGCGCCGGCTGGGACTGTCGACGCTGGTCGTGGTGCTTTCGCTGGTCTTCTGGGGCTGGTTGTGGGGTCCGGTGGGGGCGGTGCTCTCGGTTCCACTCACCATGGTGGTGAAGATCATGCTGGAAAACACGAAGGATCTGCAATGGGTGGCGGTGCTCCTGGACAAGGCGCCCGCGGCGGAGCCCACCACCGCCGGAGCGAAGTCATCGTGAAGACAGCGCAAGGTCCGCGGAACAGGTCCTCCCCGTATCCGGGGGGTGCGAGGCTGGAGGACTTCCCCGGGAGCGCCCGGATCTGGATCTTCGGGACGGATCGCGAACTCGATGCCGGGGAGACCGAAGCGTTGCTCGGGGCGGTCGACGGATTCCTGCGGAAGTGGGCCGCGCACGGTGTCCCGTTGCGGGCGGCCCGGTCATGGCGCCACGCCCGCTTCCTGATCGTGGCGGTGGACCTGGAGCGTGCACCGCCCTCGGGGTGCTCCATCGATGCCCTGGTCCACGTATTGCGGGACCTCGAGGACCGGCTGGGGACGCGCTTCCTGGGGAACGAGGCCGTATGGTATCGCGACGACACGGGCGCCATCCGGCGGGCATCTCGTCCGGAGTTTCGTGAACTTGCGCGGCGAGGCGGGGTTACGCCCGCATCGACGGTCTTCGACAACTCCATCACCGCGCTCTCGGAATTGCGCGCCGGCCGCTGGGAGGGCCCGGCTTCGGAACGCTGGCATGCGGCCCTTCTTGACCGCTAGAAAGCAGTCCGTGGCTGAAGCCGCCCGAGCACCGAGAGCGGTGAGGCGCCGGGCCGGCAAGGCGCGACGAGAGGTGAATAGCAGGGCTATTCGCCCGAGGAGCAACGCAGAGCGCAGCCCTGCGAGGAACTAATGTATACTACACATTCCATAATGGAAAGTAGACATTACATCGTGAGGCCTGGAGCGAAGCGGCCCAGGCCGGATGCATCGCCGGTCGAATGCCGGGGGGATTTTGTCCACGGGCCGCATGGACCAAAGAAGAGGCCGGCGGTGCGAGCCCGCCGGCCTCTTCACGTGATTGGTACGAAGCGTCCGCTTCGCGTGTCTCTACTTCAGTTTCCCACGCGGATCACGTTCTCCGCTGCGGGTCCCTTGGGACCGTTGACCATGTCGAACTCGACCTGGTCGCCCTCTGCCAGGCTCCGGAATCCCTCGCCCTCGATGGCCGAGTAGTGAACGAAACAATCTCGCTCGCCGGCCGTCGGGCTGATGAACCCGAATCCCTTTGCGTCATTGAACCACTTGACGGTTCCCGTGGTCCGCATCCTCTGCTCCTTCAGGTAAGCTGTACTTTCCTCCGGCCGTCGCATTCGCGCCGACCCCTCCGGCGACCGGTATACAAAAGTGTCTCGAATCGCCGACTACATGTTTCTGACCCTATGCGAAGGTGCAGGATCAGTCAAGGACTTGGGACTCGTTCAACGAACATCGGGCAGTAGGTGTCTCGACTTCTGGCAACACTCTCAGAGAAGGGCAAGTCGTTGATATGAATACAGATATGGATACATGGAGAGATGCGGCCGCCGCACGGGAAGACCACCGGGAGCGACTCCGGCGGGCCCTCGGGCGGCTGGCCCCGAGCGTCACCGTCCCGTTGCTGGCCGCGCTGGCCGGCACGTTCGTTTCCAGCGGCCGAGCGGAAGCGCAGGAACGGTCCTCACCGCCGGAAATCGGCGACACGCCCGTCCTCCTCGGCACGGTCGTCCGGGTGGCACTGGAACGCAACCGGGATGTCCTGGACGCCGAGTACCAGGTGGCCGTAGCCGGCGAGCAGGTGGCGGAAGCCTGGAGCACCGTCTACCCGACCCTGGACCTGTCGAGTTCGTTCACCCGCAATGTGGCGCCCCAGGTGAGCTTCCTGCCGGCTCAGATCTTCAATCCCAACGCGACCGAGGGCGAGTTCATTCCGGTGCAGTTCGGCGCGGACAACATCTGGAACCTGTCGGTCAACGCGGAGCAGAAGCTCTTCGACCCCCGCATCTTCGTCGGTGTGGGCGCCGCGGCCCGCTTCGAACGGGTGCAGCGCGAGGCCCTGCGCGGACGGACGCAGCAGGCGGTCACCCGCATCCGGATGGCCTTCTACGATCTGCTGCTCGGGCAGGAAGAGGTGCGTCTGACCGAGAATTCGCTGGAACGCGTGCGCCAGGCGCTCGCCGAGACCCGGGCCATGCAGGAAGCCGGACTGGCGCCCGTCTACGACGTGCTGCGCCTCGAGGTCGAACTCGCCAACCTGGAACCCAACCTGAGGCGTGCCCACAATCGCATGGGTTCGGCCCGCCGGGAGCTGGCGGTCGAACTCGCGCTGGACCCCGAAGTGCGCTTCGAGGCGGCGGGGTCGCTGGCGCGGATCGACCTGGACGACTTCGATGCCAACTCCCCCGCCAACCGGAATATCCTGGCCTTCCACGGTGTGCCGGCGGTTGACGAGGCCGAGATCACGGCGTTCGTGCGCCGGAGCTCGGCCGGCCGGTCCGACATCCGCCAGTTGGAGATGACGCGCGAGCTTCGCCACACCGAACTGCGGATCGAACAGGTCGAATACCTGCCCAAGGTCTTCGCCTTCGGGAGTTACGGTCTGGCCGCGCAGCAGAATGGTACGCCGGACTTCTTCGGGAGCCAGGCCCAGCGGGGCTCTTCCAAACAGGTGGGGCTCCGGGTGACCATCCCCATCTTCTCGGGGTTCGGGCGAGACGCCCGCATCGATCAGAAGCGGGCCGCGCTTCGCCAGGCCGACACGCAGACGCGCATGGCGGCCGACCGGGCCGAGGTGCAGCTGCGCAACCTGGTCGACCTGGCCCATGAGGCGCACGCGCGCACCGTGGGGCAGCGGCTGGCCGTGGGGCAGGCGCAACGGGGGTACGACATCGCGAGTGCGCAGTACCGGGAAGGGCTGGGAAGCCGGCTGGAGCTGACCGACGCCGAGGTGGCTCTGCGGCAGAGCGAGTTCAACTATGCCCAGGCGGTGTATGACTATCTTGCGGCGCGGGCGCGCCTCGACGAGGCGGCCGGCCGGGTGCCGCTTGTCGATGTCGAGCCGCTGGCTGGCGGAGAGGGGGGCGCCGCAGGCCGATGACGAGGACGCAAGCGGGAAACGGAGCGAGAGAGATCGTGAGTTGGGGAATGGATGCAATGAACAGTCCGTGGACGGCCAGGGTGCTGCTGCTTGCCGCGCTGGGGGGCGGCGCGGCGGGGTGCGGGGGGGCGCAGGGCGAGCCGGCGGAGGAGGCGGAAGTCGCGAGCGAGGGATATCGCCGCGTGGTCAACGTCGAGGTGCAGCGCGTGGAGGCGCGGAACTTCACCAGCACCATTCGGCTCACCGGCGTGGCGCTGGCCATGCGCGACGTGATGGTGTCGGCGGAGGAGGCGGGAGTCGTTCGCCGCATCCTGCGCGACAAGGGGAGCCCGGTTCGGGCGGGCAATGCGATTCTTCGCCTGGACGATACGATCCTGAAGGCCCAGGTCCGGACCGCGGCCGCCAAGGCCGAGTACGACGCGGAAGTGTGGGAGAGCCGCAGGAGGCTCTACGAGGAGGATGGCATCGGTTCGGAGCTGGCCTATCACGAAGCCCGGGCGACCGCGGAGCAGAGCCGCGGCAACCTCGAAGCGCTGCAGGCGCGTCTTGACCGGACCACGATCCACGCACCCGTCCGAGGCGTCCTCAACGACCGGTTCGTGGAGGTGGGCACGATGGTTCAGCCGGGGACCGTGGTGGCCAGGGTCGTCCAGGCGGACACGATCAGGATCATGTCGGGGGTCCCCGAACGCTATGCCCTGTACGTGTCCGTGGGGGCCGATGCCTCCGTTTCCCTCGACGTGCTCCCGGGCGAGGTCTTCGCCGGCTCCATCACCTACGCGGGCGTGGCGGTGGACCCGGACGCCCGCACCTTTCCGGTCGAGCTGACGCTTCCAAACCCGGGAGGGGCGATCAAGCCGGGAATGGTCGCCGACGTGTCGGTGACCCAGGGCGAGCTGGCCGACGCCATTGTGGTGCCGCGGCAGGCGCTCGTGTCGATGGAGGGCGGGCAGGTGGTGTATGTGGTCGACGGGGCCGGGGGAGAGACGGTCGCGGCCGCTCGCAGGGTGGAGGTGGCGGCGAGCCAGGGCAACGACGTGGTGATCGGGTCGGGGCTGGCGCCGGGTGACCGGGTGGTGGTGGTGGGGCAGCAGGGGCTGACCGACGGAGACCGCGTGCGGGTGGTGGCGGGGGAGGGCGGCGACTCATGAGTGACGGCCGCGACAGGTCCCCCGGGGGACGCGACCCCCGCTCCTTCAAGGAGTTCGTGCTGACGTCGCTTGCCGTCGAGAACCGCACGTCCGTCGTCGTCCTCTTCTTCTTCATCACGATCGCCGGACTGGTCTTCTACCGCGCCATCCCGAAGGAGTCGTTCCCCGAGACCGAGATCCCCTCGATCGCGGTCAACACGGTCTATCCCGGGGTGTCGCCGGCCGACATCGAGAGCCTGGTGACGCGGAAGATCGAGGAGGAACTCAACACGATCTCGGGGCTCAAGGAGCTCACGTCGACCTCGGTCGAGGGGTACTCCTCGATCGTCGCCGAGTTCGAGAGCTCGACCAACATGGAAGAGGCGCTGCGGAAGGTGCGGGCGAAGCTGGTCGTGGCGCGCCGCGAAATCCCCTCGGACGCCGAGGATCCGGCCATCTTCGAGTTTTCGATGAGCGAAGCGCCCGTCATGCAGGTCAACATCGCGGGCGGCTACGGACTGGTGCGGCTCAAGGAGGTGGGCGAGGATCTGCGAGAGCGCATCGAGGCGATTCCGGCGGTACTCAGGGTGGATCTGCGGGGCGGACTGGAGCGTGAAGTAAAAGTTGAAGTCAACCTGTCCAAGTTGCAGTACTACAATGTTTCATTCGACGATGTCCTGAGTGCCATCCGCCAGGAGAACGTGAACATCCCGGGCGGGTCGATCGACGTGAACGGGTTGAAGTACCTGGTTCGCGTGGACGGTGAGTTCGACGATCCGTCGGTGGTGGGGGACCTGGTCATAACGACGGTCGGGGGCCGCCCGATCTATGTAAGGGACGTGGCCACGGTGGAGTTCGGATTCGCCGAGCGGGCGAGCTACGCACGGCTGAACGAGGAACCGGTCGTCACCCTGGACGTGGTCAAGCGCTCCGGCGAGAACATCATCGCGACGGCCGCGGCGGTGCGCGCCGAGATCGAGGCCATGCGGCCGCTCTTCCCCCCGTCCACCGTCGTCTCCATCACCTCGGACATGTCCGCCGACATCGGCGACATGGTGAGCAGCCTGCAGAACAACATCATCTCGGGACTGATCCTGATCGTGGGCGTGCTGCTCTTCGTGCTGGGCCTGCGCACCTCCATCTTCGTGGCCGTATCGATCCCGACCTCGATGTTCCTCACCTTCATCGTGCTCTGGGCGCTGGGCGTCTCGATGAACATGGTGGTGCTCTTCTCGCTCATCCTCGCGCTGGGCATGCTCGTCGACAACGCCATCGTGATCGTCGAGAACATCTACCGCTTCATGGAAGAGGGGTGGGACCGCAGGACGGCGGCGAAGAAGGCGACCGGCGAGGTGGCCGGCCCGGTCATCGCGGCCACCGCCACCACGCTGGCGGCCTTCACGCCGCTGCTCTTCTGGCCCGGCATGGCGGGGCAGTTCATGCAGTACCTGCCGCTCACCCTCATCGTGACGCTGTCGAGCTCGCTTTTCGTGGCGCTGGTGATCGTGCCGACGCTGTGTTCGCTGTTTCTGGATCCGGAAAGTTCCCGGCCGCGGCGGCTGAGCCGGCGGGCGCGGGTGCTGCTGCTTGGCCTGGCGGGTCTTGGTCTGATCTCGGTGGGGGTCGCGAATCCGCTCACGGCGGTTCTCTTCGTGGTGACCGGGACGGCACTATGGCTCCTTCACGCCAGGGTTCTCGACCGCATCGGCAAGGCGTTCATGGCGCGTGGCTTCCCCCGTCTGGTCGGGTGGTACGAACGGCGTCTGCGGTGGGCGCTGGACCACCGTGCGCTGGTGCTGTCGGGTTCGGTTCTCGCGCTGGTGGGCACGGTCATGATCTACGGGAGGTTCGCGGCCCCGGTCGAGTATTTCCCCGAGGACATCCCGCCCGCGACCGTCTACGTGGCCGTCGAGGCCCCGGTGGGCACCTCGGCGGCGGTGACCGACGGCTACGCGCGGCGGCTGAAGGCTGAACTCGCGGGAATCACCGGGCTGGACGACGCCGAGACCGTCGTGACCACGGTGGGGGCGGGAGGGGGAGGAGGAGGCTTCATGGACGGCGGCGGACCGTCGGGCCCGGAAGCCGGCCGGATCACCGTCAGCATGGTGGACTACCAGGACCGCCGCTTCGACGTCTTCACCACGCTGGCCCAAATGCAGGAACGGGTGGGCATCAGCCTGGCCGGGGCCGAGGTGCGCGTCGACAAGGTCACCGAAGGGCCACCCTCGGGGCCGCCCGTGAACATCGAGATCAGCGGCGAGGATCCGGTCCTGCTCGAGGAGCTCGCCAACCGGGCGGTCGACCTGATCGAGAGCGCGCCGGTCTATGCCCGCCTCGTCGGCCTGGAGAGCGACATGGACGACGCGCGGCCCGAACTGCGCGTGGAGGTGGATCGCGAGAAGGCCAGCCTCTACGGCCTGTCGACCAACGATGTGGGATTCGTGGTGCGCGGGGCCATCAACGGGCTGGAGGCGGCCAAGTACCGCACCGGCAACGACGAGTACGACATCATCGTCCGCCTGCGCGAGGAAGACCGCCGCGAGCTCACCGACCTCAACCAGCTTACGGCCTTCGCCGACGGCACCCAGATCCCGCTGCTGTCGGTGGCCGACTGGACCGTGGGCGAGGGGTACAGCTCGATTCGCCGCAAGGATCTGGACCGCGTGGCGACGGTGAGCGCGGAGGTGGCGGCCGGTTACAACAGCAACGACGTGCTCGGGCAGGTGGAGGAGGTTCTGGCCGGTTTCGCCGCCGAGCTTCCGCCCGGCTACGCCATGGCCTTCACCGGGGAGCAGGAGGACCAGCAGGAGGCGCAGGAGTTCCTCACGACCGCCTTCATGATGGCCCTCATGCTCATCGCGCTCATCCTGGTCACCCAGTTCAACTCGGTCGTCAAGCCGCTCATCATCCTGTCGTCGGTGATCATGTCGACGATCGGGGTCCTGATCGGCCTTCTGGTCTTCCAGATGCCCTTCGTGATCATCATGACCGGCGTGGGCGTGATCTCGCTCGCGGGGATCGTGGTGAACAACGCGATCGTCCTGATCGACTACATCGACGTGCTGCGGAAGCGGGACGGCCTCGATCGCCGAGAGGCGGTGGTGGAGGGGGGGAAGACGCGGCTGCGGCCGGTTCTGCTCACCGCGCTGACCACGGCGCTGGGACTGGTCCCGCTCGCGGTCGGGCTCAACTTCGACTTCTTCGGACTCTTCGCGAGCCTGTCGCCGGAGCTGTTCTGGGGCGGCGAGCAGGCAGCGTGGTGGGGTCCGATGGCGGTGGCGGTGATCGTCGGCATCATCTTCGCGACCTTCCTGACGCTCGTTCTGGTTCCTGTGCTCTACAGCGTGGTGAGCGATCTGGCCCGCTTCTTCCGGCGTGGGGAGCCGGAGGTGGGGGGTGGGCGGGACCGGCAAGCCGAGGACGGAACCGCCGTTGTCGTGCCGCCGCTGATGCCCGAACCGGGGCGCGAGGGGAAGGTGGCGGCGGTGGCCGGGAGTTGAGTCCAAATCCGGTCAATCACGCTTTACATTTTGTAAACTGTGGGTGACATAATCGTGGCTGGCTGCGCTTGTGGGTCTCCATCGCGGCCTGCAATTTGATCTACTCATCGCCACACCCCCC
The DNA here is from genome assembly GCA_028873845.1 of Gemmatimonadota bacterium. Classification (GTDB taxonomy): domain Bacteria; phylum Gemmatimonadota; class Gemmatimonadetes; order Longimicrobiales; family Gaopeijiaceae; genus Bin94. The sequence continues at coordinate 83,551 of JAPPNO010000123.1, forward strand.
CGGGGGACAACCAGACGGAGTTCGAAGACCCAGATGACCCCGCGTCGATTCTTCCGGTTCGCGCCGCTCGTTGCGGCATTCGTTGTCGCCGCCTGCGGCGCCCCAGCCGCCGAGTCCCCCGCGATCACCGTCGCACGGGCCACCCTGGAATCGGGCGGCGGGATGGTGGTCTCGGCCTACCCCGATGCGAGCCGCGCGGGCGCCGAGGCACTGCGGGCCGGCGGCAACGCCGTCGACGCCGCGATCGCCACCGGGTTCGCGCTGGCCGTCACGCACCCGGTGGCGGGCAACATCGGCGGCGGCGGCTTCATGGTGATCCGCTTCCCCGACGGGTCCTCGACGGTCATGGACTTCCGGGAGAAGGCGCCGCTCAGCGCCCACCCCGAGATGTTCCTGGACGAGGACGGCGAGTACTCCTACCAGATCCACCACCGCAGCCACCTGGCGGTGGGCGTCCCGGGTACCGTGGCGGGCTTCGCACAGGCCCACGAGCAATACGGCTCCGCGGCGTGGGCCGGTCTGGTGGAGTCCGCGGTCGCCCTGGCGCGCGACGGCTTCGAGGTCAGCGAACGCCTCGCGGGTTCGCTGGCCGGACGGCTGGACGCCTTCCGCGACTACCCGGCCACCTTCGCCCAGTTCTTCCGCGACGGCGAACCCTACGCCCCGGGCGACACTTTGGTGCAGGCCGACCTGGCGTCCACGCTTGAGCGCATCCGCGACAGGGGCCACGACGGCTTCTACGCCGGCGAGACGGCACGCCTCCTCGCCGAGGAGATGGAGCGCGGCGGCGGCTGGATCACCGAGGAGGACCTGGCCCGCTACCGGGCCGTGGAGCGGGAGCCGGTGCGCGGGACGTACCGCGGGTACGACATCATCAGCATGGCGCCGCCGTCCTCCGGCGGGACCGCGCTGGTGGAGATGCTGAACATCCTGGAGGGCTTCGACGTGGCCGCGATGGGCGCGAACAGTCCCGCCCACGCGCACCACCTCATCGAGGCCATGCGGCGCGCCTTCCGCGACCGAGCCACCCACCTTGCCGACCCCGACTTCGCCGACGTGCCGGTCGCGCGGCTGACCAGCAAGGAGTACGCGGCCGAGATCCGGGCCACCATTCAGGCCGACGCCGCGAGCGTCTCCGATCCGGGCGACGTGGCGGGCGATCCCGGCCGGGAGAGTCCCGAGACCACGCACTATTCCGTGGTGGACGCCGATGGAATGGCCGTTTCGGTCACCTACACCCTTGAAGGCGGGTACGGGTCGTACATCACCGTACCCGGCGCCGGCTTCCTGCTGAACAACGAGATGGGGGACTTCAACGCCCGTCCCGGCCTAACCAACGACCGCGGCCTGATCGGCACCGCGCCGAACCTGGCGCGCCCGGAACAGCGCATGCTGTCGTCGATGACCCCCACGATCCTGGCCCGCGACGGCGAACTGGTCGCGGTGGTCGGCAGCCCGGGGGGACGCACGATCATCAACACCGTGCTCCAGATCGTGGTGAACGTGGCCGACTTCGGAATGTCCCCCGCCGACGCGGTGGCGGCGAAGCGGCTGCATCACCAGTGGCTCCCCGATGCGGCGCGGCTCGAGGACGGCTACATGAGCGAGGAGGACGCGGCCGTGCTCGCGGCGATGGGGCACCAGGTCACGCGGAGCGGCCGCCAGGGGATCGCGCACTGCATCTTCACGGGGGAGGGCGGGGTGCTGGTGGGGGTGCCGGATCCGCGGGACTCGGACGGGACGGCGGCGGGGTACTGACCGGGCGGTTCCGCGCCCGCCGAAACCGCAAAGCCGAGGCGGCTCGGTAGCCCCGGAGCGGGTCGGTCGTCGACGCCCTTCAATCGCCGGGAGCCGACAGAATCCCTTCCGCCAACCGGCTCACCGCCCTGGGGTCGGCCTTCCCCCGTGTCCGGCGCATCACCTGTCCCACGAAGAACCCCAGCAGGCCGGTGCGGCCGTCCCTGAACGCGGCCGCCTTGTCGGGAAACTCCTCGACGAGGCCCTCCAGCATGTCGCGCAGCGTCCCCTCGTCGTCGATCTCCGCGAGGTCGGCTGCCGCCCGGGCTTCCTCTAACGAGCCTCCGCGCGTGAGCAGCGCGGCGAGGACCGTGCGGCCCTGACGGTGGGACAGGTCCTCCGAATCGACCGCGCGGACCAGGTCGGCGAAAGCCACCGGTTCGAGCCGGGCCGCATCGGTCCGGTCGTCACTGCCGAGCAGCCTTGTGAAATCGTTCACAAGCCAGGCCGCGATCGATGCCACCCCCTCGGGATAACGCGCCCGCGCGGCCTCGAAGAGCTCCATCGCGGTGGGTGACCGCACCAGGCTTGCCGCGGCCGCCGCACTGACGCCGAGCGATCGCAGGTCCCGGAACCGGCGTCTCTCCTCGTCGGAGGCGAGTGTCTCCTCGGGCGAGAGAGGGCGCCGGATGGTCCCGCCGTCATCCCCATCGGGCCGTTCCGGGTCGGAAGCGCGGGGTCCGTCGATCCCCGGCGACCGCCTGCGCAAACGCGCGCCCCAGCTGTCCCGCATGGTGACGGTCCGGTTGAAGACGAGCCGGTCCTCCCCCGAATCCACGGGATCGGAGAAGAAGTACCCGTGCCGTTCGAACTGGTAGTGTGTGCCCGGAGGCGTTCCGGCCACCCCCGGCTCCACCAGCGCGCTCGCCACAATCCGCTCCGAATCGGGGTTCAGCGCCCCGACGATGTCGTCGGAGGGCGGCTCCGGCACCGCGAACATCCGGTCGATGAGACGCACCTCCGCACGCACCGCCCGATCCGCCTTCAACCAGTGGATGATCCCCCGCACACGGCGTCCCTGCGGGGCCAGACCGCCCCGGGTCGCGGGGTCGAACGAGCAGCGCAGCTCGGTCACCCGGCCCGCCTCGTCCTTCACCACCGTGTCACACCGGATCGTACACGCGTACTTGAGCCGGACCTCGCCACCCGGCACCAGCCGGTGGAATCCCGGCGGCGGCTCCTCCGCGAAGTCCTCCCGATCGATCCGGATCTCCCTCCCGAACGGTAGTTCCCGCGTCCCCGACCCCGCCGCATCGCCCGGCATGCGCGGCGCGCTGAAGATCTCCTCACGCCCGGCCGGATAGTTCGTCAGCACCACCTTCAGCGGATCCAGCACGCAGAAGGCCCTGGGCGCCCGCCGGTTCAGATCGTCGCGCACCGCGAATTCGAACTTGCCGAAGTCCACGCGCGACTGGGTGCGCGCGACCCCCACCATGTCGCACAGCTTCCGAATCGCCTCCGGCGTGACGCCGCGCCGCCGGAGCCCCGCCAGCGTGGGCATGCGCGGGTCGTCCCAGCCCCGCATGTGCCCGGTCCGCACCAGCTCCTTCAGCTTGCGCTTGCTGGTGATCACGTAGTCGAGGACCAGGGGGGCGAACTCGGTCTGCTCGGGGCGGGGGACCGGCGCGTCGACGTGCACCAGGAGCCAGTCGTAGATCTCGCGGTTGTTCTCGAACTCGAGGGTGCAGAGGGAATGGGTGATCCGCTCCACCGAGTCGGACAGACAGTGCGCGAAGTCGTACATCGGATAGATCGGCCAGTCGTCGCCCTGCCGGTAGTGATGCGAGTGGCGGATGCGGTAGAGCAGGGGATCGCGCATGATCATGTTGCGGTGGGCCATGTCGATCTTCGCCCTGAGCACATGGCTCCCGTCTGGGAACTCGCCGGCGCGCATGCGCTGGAAGAGGTCGCGGTTCTCCTCACGGGACCGGTCCCGGTACGGGCTGTTGATGCCAGGCGTCGTCACGCTGCCGCGCCGCTCCCGGATCTCCTCCTCGGTCGACGAATCCACGTAGGCGAGCCCCTTGTCGACGAGCACCAGCGCGTATCGGTACAGCTGCTCGAAGTAGTCCGACGCGTGGTAGAGGTGTTCCTCCCAGTCGAAGCCGAGCCAGCGGATGTCCCGCTTCATGGCCTCGACGAACTCGGCCTTCTCGGTGTCGGGATTGGTGTCGTCGAGGCGGAGGTGACAGATACCCCCGGCGTGCTCCGCGGCGAGCCCGAAGTTGAGGCAGATCGACTTGGCGTGGCCGATGTGCAGGAAGCCGTTGGGCTCGGGGGGGAAGCGGGTGACGACGCGGCCGTCGTACTTCCCGGTCTTCAGGTCCCGCGAAATCATGCTTCGGATGAAGTCCATCGTCGCGCCTGGTCGGATTGGAACGCTCCTGGGAACGCCCGAAAAAATAACCGAACCGGGCTGGGTCCCGCAGGCGGATCCCTGTCGGGGCCAACGGGCGGGCGTTCGAAGCTGCCGGGGCGTGGCGGCGCGGCAGCGAAGGCCGCACCTGACGACCGCATGGTCCGCATGGTCCGCGCATCCGCACGGTCCGCGCAGTGTTGATTTTTCACCGCCCATCGCGTATCTTCACCCGGAACGAGCGTCGAATCCCCTCGACCGCATCCCGTCCACTCCAGACAGGCGGAACAACAATGGCCGAGATGCCACCGCTCAGCCGGCGAGAGCGACAGGTCATGGACATCATCCACGAACTGGGTGGAGCGACCGCGGTACAGATCCGCGAGCGCATGTCCGATCCGCCCACGGACTCCGCCGTCCGGTCCGTGCTGCGGATTCTCGTCCGGAAGGGCCACCTGGCGAAGGAGTACCGCCCCCCGCTACGTCTACTCGCCGCGCATTCCGGCCCGCGCGGCGCGGCGCAGCGCGATGAGGCACGTCCTCAAGACCTTCTTTGGTGGTTCGGTGGAAGTAGCCGTGGCTACGCTGATCACACTGGAGGAGGGCCCGCTCGACGACGACGAGCGTGAACGCATCATGGCGATGATCGCGAAGGCTTCGGAGGAAGGACGATGACGGACTTCCAGTGGATGGCCGAATCGGCGCCGCTCCCCGGCTTCGTGATCCGGGCGACGGTGGTGCTGGCGACGGGAATCGCCCTTGCCTGGCTCATGCGGAGGAGGTCGGCCCGGCTGCGCCATCGCCTTTGGACCGCGACTCTGCTCCTCCTCCTGCTTCTGCCCGTGCTGGCTTTCTGGGCTCCCCAATGGGAAATGCCTCTGCTTCCAGAGGCAACGCGTCCGGCCGCGGAGGCGGAGGCCATGGGGTTGCCGGGCCCCTCGCCCGCGGAGTTTGCGCCGGCATCGCCTTCCGGGGTGGGCGCCACGACGCCTCCACCTTCCGACATCCCGCTGATGGCACCGGAGTCTTCAGACCTGGGCGACAGGGCCGCGATCGCCGCGCCGCGTGAAGTCGTGGCGGGACCGGCCTCGGGAGCGGACCCGGAGTCCGCCGGCGCACGGAGCGCGGAGTTCGAATACGCCTCACCAGCGGCGAGGGGATACGCGTCAGAGCCCGCCGCCCCGCGCGGTGAAGGGCCCATCGCTCCTTCGAGTCCACGCGCGCAGTTCCTGCTGCTATGGGCGGTCGGGTGCCTGGGCGGCCTGGTGTCTCTTGCCGTCGGTCACCTCCGCTTCCGCACCCTGGTTCGGCGGGCGCATCCGCTCGAGGACCCACACTGGATCGGCGACCTGCGAGCCGTCGGATCCCGGCTTGGCCTCCGCCGAGACGTGCGGCTCTACGTGACCGAGGCTGCCGGAACGCCGATGACCGGGGGCTTTCGCAGCGCGGTGGTCCTCCTCCCCGCGTCTTCGGCGGCGTGGGAACCGGAGCGAAGGACGGTGGTGCTGATGCACGAATTGGTACACGTCCGCCAGACCGATGCGCTCCGCCAGCTGCTGAGCGGGATCGTGCTCTCGCTCTACTGGTTCCACCCGCTCGGCTGGATCGCCTCCAGGCTGGCGGCGGCCAGCCGCGAGGAGGCGTGCGACGAGCGGGTTCTGGAACTCGGCCCGCGGCCTTCGGAGTACGCGCGGCACCTCATGTCCCTGGCCACGGGGACCACCACCTCACGCCTCCCCGTCGCCGCCCTCTCCATGGCACGGCAATCCCTTTCACGACTGGAGAGAAGAATCATGGCCATACTCCGACCTCGCCGTCCGCGCACCAGCGCACTCGTCTCCGGCGCGCTCCTGGCGGTGGCCGGCCTGCTGGGACTGTCCACGGCCATCGCCCACCCGGTTCCCAGGGAACAGGCCGACACCCCTGACATCCAGGCCCACCAACCCTCCTCTCAAGAGACCGGCGAGGAGAAGCCGGCCGCTGCCGTCGCTGCGCAGCCCGAGGTGCAGGACTTCGGTTCCACGCACGCGGAGACCGCCGACAGCCCTGCTCGGGTGGCCACCGTCGTGGGAGCCGAGGCTTCCGGGAATGACGAGCTGCGGTCGGACATCGGGGGCATGGCTTCGATCGCCGGAGTGGTCGAGGCTGGAGGAAGCGCGCGCTCCGCTTCGCCGGGCATCGTCGCCGCCGGGTACGACCCGACCACGCCACGGCCCGTGGATTTGCAGGAGTTCAGTTGCGATCCAGCGTCCGCAGGCCGGGAAGAGACCGGAGACCCGGCCCCGGTAACCTCCGTCGTCCCCGTCTTCAACGCCCGGACTGTGCGTATCGCGGGTATCATGCGGCAGGGTGAGGACCTGTTTGCCCTTACATCCGTCGAAGAGGTGCAACTCTGCATGCGCGTGCACGGCGAAGTGGATCTCGGAACCGACGGGATCCCGACCATCGCCGAGGACGGCTGGATCCTCCTCCAATCCGAACGTGAGAAGCTCCATCGACTGGTCATGCGGCCGGTGACCCGGCGGCCGGGCGAAGTCGGTGTGGAACACTGGTGGAGCGTGGGACGTGAGAATCGGCCCTTCGACGAACCGGCCCGGCAGTGGCGGGACGGGATGCTCACCGTGCTCAGAGGCCTCATCGAGATCGATCGGATCTCTCGTGAGGAATCGGAGCTTGAGCGCCGGGTATCGCGCCGTCCGGCTGGCTCTGACCGCGGCGTCGTCGCGGGCCTCCAGCGCCAGGTTGCGTATCGCCGGAGCGTCGTCGCGGACCTGCTGGACGAGATCTCGTACCACCAGGAGGTACTGGCGGGCATGCGCGGCGAGATCGCCTACCACCGCGGGGTCGTCTCCGGGATGCGCGCCGAGATCGCCATGCACCGAGCCCGGGTCGCGGCGTTTCAGGAGGTAAAGGCCGCATACGAGGCCGAGATCACCGCAATCATCCCCCGCCTGAAGACCGCGGCATCGTCCGAGAGGGACTCCATCGACCGGAGCATCAAGTCCTGGGAGGAGCGCATCAAGGAGATCGAGGCGCAGATCTCGGCGTACGGCCTCTACGGGAAGGTCCGGAAGGTCGAGGACAGGATCAAGCACTACGGTCTTGATGGGAGAGTGCGGACGATCGAAGACCGGATCGCGGCCTATGAGGACGACGCCGGCCTCCAGAAAACCGAAGCGGAAATCCAGGCGGAGACCGCGCGCCTCGACGAGGTGACCCGTCACACCGAGCAGGCGATCATGGCGCGGGAGGCGCGGATCCGGGATACGGGGCGGGGTATTGCCGCGTCCACCGGCGGGGACCTGGAGGTCGCGAGGCTGGAACGGCAGCTTCGGGATCTCAATGCCGGCCGAACGGCGATCGAGCGGTCGATCGACGAGGCGGGCGAGAAGCTGATCGAGCTGATGCGGAGGCTCTGACGAGGGAGCCGGCGGCGAGTGAACGGCCGCGACCGCCGCCCCGACGCGGCTCGACCTGCACATATGCTCATATACTCATAAACCCATACGCACGGCTGGGGAGCGAGTAATCCACGCATGACATTTTGTAAAGCCGGGTTTACAGTCTGGTGAACCGCTGGCGCTGAAATGGGCTTGCTGGTAGGCTACAAACCGATTCCACCGGCACCGCCATCGCCCGCGGAGCCCTGGACAGTACACGAACCCGGAGCCCGGCCCATGCCCTACCGATGCACCCTCTCCCGCACCATCCTCCTCCTCGGCGCCCTCACCACCGCCCTCGCCACCCCGGCCACCGCCCAGCGCACCCAGAAGCCCGTCCTTCACGGCAAGGACTGGATGGCGATCACCGGCAAGCCCCTCGGCGCCACCGCCGGCGCCATGATGTTCCTCAAGGGCGGCAACGCCGTCGACGCCGCGGCCGCCATGCTCGGCGCCACCGCCACCATGTGGGACGTGCTCGGCTGGGGCGGCGAGACCCAGGCGCTCATCTACAACCCCGGGACCGGCAAGGTGATCGGGATCAACGCGCTCGGGGTCGCGCCCACCGGGGCCACGCCGGAGTTCTTCCACGAACGGGACATGGACATCCCGCCCGCGTACGGCCCACTGGCCGCGGTCACCCCCGGCACCCCCGGCGGCCTCATGGTCATGGTGGCCGAGTACGGCCGCCTCAGCCTGGCCGAAGTCCTCGCCCCCTCGATCGACATGGCGCGCGGCTACCCCATCGAGGCGCAGGCGGCCGACGCGCTCGAGCGCGAGAAGGAGCGCCTGGCCGGGTGGCCGTACTCCAAGGAGATCTTCCTCCCCCACTTCGGCGAGGAACGCGCCGCCCCCAGCCCCGGCGAGATCTTCGTCCAGGAGGACCTCGCGCGCACCCTCGAGAAGCTCGTCGAGGCCGAGGCCGAAGCCCTCGCGGCCGGCGCCTCGCGCAAGGAGGCCATCATGGCCGCGTACGACCGCTTCTACCGCGGCGACATCGCCGAGGAGTTCGTGCGCGGCTCGCAGGAGCAGGGCGGTCTCCACACCATGGAGGACCTGGACAGCTGGCAGGTCCACCTGGAGGAGCCCGTCACCACCTCCTACAAGGGCATCGACGTCTACAAGCTGACCACCTGGGTCCAGGGCCCCGTCCTCCTCCAGGCGCTCAACATCCTCGAAGGGCTGGACGTGGCCGCGATGGGCTACAACTCCACCCGCTACATCCACGCCGTCTACCAGGCCATGAACCTGGCCTTCGCCGACCGCGACTTCTACTACGGCGACCCCTACTATCCTCCCGAGGAGCCGATCGCGGGGCTGCTGTCGAAGGACTACGCGGCCGCGCGCGCCGCTGAAATCGACTGGGAGGAGAACAATCCCGATGTCCTCCCCGGCGACCCCTATCCCTTCCAGAACGGCACTAACCCCTTCCTCCACCTGATCGAAACATGGAACGCGGAGCCGGTCGCAACCCCCGACCCCTCCGGAATGAGCCCCGACGAAGCCTTCTACGCCGGCACCACCTCCATCCAGGCGGCCGACGCCGACGGCTGGGTCGTGTCGATCACCCCGTCCGGCGGCTGGATCCCGGCCGTCATCGCGGGCAGAACCGGGATCGGCATGAGCCAGCGCATGCAGAGCTTCGTTCTCGACGAGCGCGCAGGTCCCTACAACGTGGTCGAGCCCGGCAAGCGTCCCCGCGCCACTCTCACCCCCTCGCTCGCCCTCAAGGACGGAAAGCCCTTCCTCTCCTTTGCGGTGCAGGGGGGCGACGGGCAGGACCAGAACCTGCTACAGTTCTTCCTGAACGTGGTCGAGTTCGACATGAACGTTCAGCAGGCGGCCGAGGCGGCCAACTTCAACAGCTACCAGATGCGCAGCTCCTTCGGCGCGCACGAATCGCAGCCGGGACGCCTCCTCCTCAACGACGGCGTGTCCGCCTGGGTCCGCGCCGAACTCCGCGAGATGGGATACGACCTCACCTTCTCCGCCCGCACCTCCGGCCCCATCAACGCGATCTTCTTCGACGCCGTGACCGGCACGATGTGGGGCGGTTCCAGCAACCACGGCGAGGACTACGGCATCGCATGGTGATCGAGGGGAAGGGCCACACCCCCGTCTCGGGGCTTCTGACCGAGGCGCGGTCCCCCGCGTGCCTCCTGGTCCTCGGACACGGAGCCGGCGCGCCCATGACCCATCCGTGGATGGAGGCGGCGGCCGAGGCGCTGGCGGGAGAGGGGATCTCCACGCTGCGCTACAACTTCCGGTACGCGGAGGCGGGACGGAAGCGTCCCGATCACCTCCGCCGGCTTCTCGCGGTGGTGGCCTCGGCGTTGCGCGCTGGAGAGGAGTGCGCGAATGGGCTGCCTCTCTTCGCGGGTGGGAAGTCGATGGGTGGGAGAATGAGTTCCACGCTGGTGGCGGAGCGGGCGCGGGCGGCGGCGCTCGTCGGTGCGGCCGCGATCGGCCGCCCGCAAGCGGGCGACGCCGAGTGCCCGGCGGGGCTGGTCTTCCTCGGCTTCCCCCTCCACGCACCGGGACGCCGCGAGAGCGCGCGCGGCGACCACCTCATGCACGTCCCCTGTCCGATGCTCTTCCACCAGGGCACGCGCGACCGTCTCGCCGACCTGGAGCTGCTCCGGCCCCTCCTGGAGCGGGTCGGGCCGCACGCCACGCTGCACGTTCTGGAGGGGGGCGATCACTCGCTCAAGATGCTGAAGCGACTGGGGCGGACGCAGGAGGATGTCCTCGCGGAGGTCGCGCGGGTCACGCGGAGTTGGGTGGATGCGGTGACCTCCGCCTCCCCATGAGCAACCACCCCAACCCCCTCCTCGACCGAACCCTCCCGGTCCCCTTCGACCGCATCGACCCCGGCGACGTTGGCCCCGCGGTGACAGACGCCCTCACGCGCGCCGAGGAACGCATCGAGGCACTGGGCGCGGGATCGGGCTGTTCGTACGGCGACGTCGTGGGCGAACTTGACGCGCTCACCGAGGAGGTCGAGCGCACCTGGTCCCCCGTCTCCCACCTCCACAACGTCGACGCCACCCCCGAACTGCGCGAAGCCTACGCCGCGGCGCTCCCCGAAATCACCCGCTTCTCGAGCCGCCTCCACCATCACGAGGGACTCTGCCGCCGTCTGCGTGATTTCGCGGCCTCGCCTGCGGGCACCACCCTGACCGGCCTGGGCCGCCGCCACCTCGACCGCACGCTGCGCGACTTCCGCCGCGCCGGCGCCGCCCTGAACCCCGTCGACAAGAAGACCCTGGAGGACCTGCGCCTCGAACTCTCCGAACTCGGCCGCAGCTTCGAGGAGAACCTGCTGGAGGAGACCGCCGCCTACGGCAAGGTGGTCACCGATTCGGACACGTTGGCGGGCCTCCCGGAGACCGCCCTCGAACGAGCGGCCCAACTGGCCGCCGACCGGGGCGAGGAAGGCTGGCTCATCACCCTGGACATGCCCAGCGTGCAGGCCGTCCTCCAGCACGCCGACGACCGCGCGCTCCGCCGCGAGATCCACGCTGCCTACCTGGACCGGGGCACCGCCGGCGACCGCGACAACCGCCCGCTGGTCGGGCGCATCCTCGAACTGCGCCGCCAGGTCGCCGAATTGCTCGGCTACCCCGACTTCCCCGACTACCGCCTGGAAACGCTGATGGCGCGTTCGGGTGGCCGGGTCCGCACCTTCCTCGACGAACTGATCGACCGAACCCGCCCCTTCCACGACCGCGACACCTCCGAACTGGAGGACCACGCGCGCCGCTCCGGCCTGGACGCCCTGGAGCCGTGGGACGTGGGATGGCTCATGGAGAAGCTCCGCAAGGAACGCTTCGACGTGGACGACGAGATGCTCCGTCCCTGGTTCCCCCTCGACGAGGTACAGTCGGGACTCTTCGAGATTGCCGACCGCCTCTTCGGCCTCTCCGTCGAGCGCGTGGACAACAGGGCCGTGTGGCACCCCGATGTCGGCTATTACGAAGTCCGCGACGAAGCCGGCGTCCACCTCGGCTCCTTCTACACCGACTGGTTTCCCCGCGAGACCAAGCGCCAGGGCGCATGGATGGACAGCCTCGTCCCGGGCGGCCCCACCCGGGATGGCGCCTTCGACCCCCACCTGGCCTTCATCGGCGGCAACTTCACCCCACCCACCCCCACCCGTCCCGCGCTGCTGACCCACCGCGAGGTCTGCACCCTCTTCCACGAGTTCGGCCACCTCCTCCACCACACGGCTTCCCGGGTCGAAGTCCGCGCCCGCGGCGGAGTCAACGTCGCGTGGGACTGGGTCGAGGTCCCCTCGCAGATCATGGAGAACTGGTGCTGGGAACGCGACGCCCTCGACCTCTTCGCGCGCCACTACGAGACCGGCGAGCCGCTCCCGGACGCCATGCTGGAACGCCTCCTCGCCGCACGCCGCTTCATGGGCGGCTGGATGCAGATGCGGCAGCTCTCCTTCGCCAACCTGGACCTGGAGCTTCACCGCAGCTGGCGCGGCGAAGTCCCCGTCATGGAATACGCGGCCAGGGCGCTGCGATCCTTCGTGCCCTCGGACCGCTTCGTCGAGCGTCACATTCTGCCCTCCTTCGCGCATCTTTTCGGGGGTGGGTATGCGTCGGCCTACTACTCCTACATCTGGTCCGAGACGCTGGAGGCGGACGCGTTTTCGCGTTTCGCCGGGGAAGGGGTGCTCAACGCGGCGACCGGGCGGGCGTTTCGCGACTGCGTGCTCGCGCAGGGGGACCGGCGGGACCCGGAGGAGCTGTTCAGGGACTTCATGGGGCGGGATCCGGATCCGGGGGCGCTGATTCGGCGGAATCTGGGGGGGTAGGGATGGCCGGGTTACGTTCTTTGAGGTTGGCCGAGCTGGCTGTTGTCGGCAGCGGGGAAGGGGAGACCCCGCGCGGCGCGCAAGGTCCACTCGGTTTTGAGGGCCCGGGTTGAGGAAGAGCCGTGTACAACACCTGCATCCATTGCAACAAGCCCCTCGGTTCGAACGAGGTTGTCGAAGCCTTCCCGATCGGCCGCAGGCTTGCATTCGATTCGGAGAAGGGGCGGCTCTGGGTGGTCTGCCGAAAGTGTCAGCGCTGGAACCTGACCCCGCTCGAGGAGCGCTGGGAGGCGGTGGAGGCCTGCGAGCGTCTGTTCCGTCAAACACCGATGCGGGCGTCGACCGAGAACATCGGAATAGCGCGCCACGGGGAGGGTCTGGACCTGGTGCGGATCGGGAAGCCGTCGCGGGGGGAGTTCGCGGCCTGGCGCTACGGGGACCAACTCGGGACGCGGATGCGCAAGCAACTCCTCTGGGCCGGGACGATGGGAGGCTGTGTGCTGGTCGGCGCCTCGGGCGTGTTGCCGCTGTCGGTTGTCGCCGGATCGGCGATTGCCATCGGGGCCTATCCGGTTCTCGCCTGGGAGTACCTGCGCCCGGTGGTGAAGGTCCGTTTGGAGGGAGTCTCCGACGGGGGGGCCGTGGCACCGAGTCAGGTCGCCGGGTTCAGCCGCCACAGCCTTCGTTCCGTACGGCTGCTGCCCGACGATGATGAACCGGGATTCGGCATCGAGGTGTCGAAGGGGTCGCGGAGGGCCCGGTTTCCGGGCGAGGGCGCCCGGCGCGTCGCCGCCGCACTCCTCCCCCACATCAACGGGTGGGGTGGCTCCCGCCAATCGGTTCAGCGTGCGGTGGGCGAGATCGAGGCCGAGGGTCACCCCGGCCGTTTCGTCTCCCACGTCGCCAGACTGGGCTACCGGAACTGGAGGGGCCGGTCGGGGAACATCGCCAGCTTTCCGCTCAGCACCCGGCTCGCACTGGAAATGGCGCTCCACGAGGAGCAGGAGCGCAGGGCGCTGGAAGGCGAACTGCGGATCCTTGAACAGGCGTGGAGGGAGGCCGAGGAAATCGCGGCGATCGCCGACAATCTGCTTCTGCCGGCTGGCGCCGACGCATTCTTCGACCGGCACGGGAAACAGGGCTGACAGAAGCTGGACCGGACCGCCTCCCCGACGCATCTTCCGAACGCGGCGGCTTTACCCACGGCGCCTGACACTCCGCCGGAGAGTTCGTGTACCAGACCTGCATGTTCTGCAAGAAACCCCTCGGCGACAACGAGGTCGTCGAGGCGTTTCCGGTCGGGCGGCGGCTGGCCTTCGACGCGGCCAAGGGTCGCCTCTGGGTCGTGTGCCGCACCTGTCAACGGTGGAATCTGACGCCGCTTGAAGAGCGCTGGGAAGCCGTCGAGACCTGCGAGAAGCTCTTTCGCGGGACGCGGATCCGCACTTCGTCAGAGAACATCGGGCTGGCGCGGCACCCCGAGGGGCTGGAGCTCGTGCGGATCGGGAAGCCGCTCAGGCCGGAGTTTGCCGCCTGGCGCTACGGCGACCAGTTCGGGCGGCGGCGGAGACGGTCGTACGCGTACCTGACCGGATTGAGTGCAGCGATTGCCGCCGCTGGGCTGATGGGCACCGCCGGAAGCATCGCGGGATTTCTGGGAATGAACATCATGATCTACGGCAACCTGTGGCACATGTACCGTCGGTCGGTACGTTTCCGACCTTCCGATGGCTGGCTGCGCCGGATGAATCGGCTGAACGCACTTCAGACCCAGATCCGGCCGGACAGCAGCGAGGGCGGGTTCCTGGTCGGCGCCAGCAAAGGAGTTTTCAAGCCCCGGGAGACCGAGTGGTTCGCGGGTGAGGATGCCCAACGCGCCATCAAGGCCATTCTACCGGCTGTCAACCACGAGGGTGGAAGTTTGAAAAGGGTCCAGTCAGCGGTTTCGGAGATCGAATCCCACGGGCATCCGGAGCGGTTCGTACACCAGGCTGCCGAGCGCTGGCGGGAGTATCGCTACAGGGGCACCTCCGGCCACTTGGTTCGCATGCCGTATCACACCCGCCTGGCCTTTGAGATGGCGCTGCATGAGGAGGAGGAGCGACGCGCGCTGGAGGGCGAGCTGTGGAGGCTGGAACAGGCCTGGCGCGAAGCGGAAGAGATCGCTGCGATCGCGGATGATCTGCTTCTGCCGGAGGGTGCGTCGCGGATCGTCGATCGCCGCCGGGGGTGAGAATGGATGACGGATTATTTCCGGCAGATCCGTACCTCAGGCCGCCTGTGGGATAACATAACCATCGTCGAAGGACGAGGATACGTCTCAAGCGGCGACCCCAAAGGTGTCGAACCCCGAAATCGTTGGCGGCGCGGCTGGGCGAGTGCAGTTCATCCTTGAAGAGCCGGGGCGAATATCCCAAAAGTCGCGCGTACTTGCAGCTTTCACGCCTTCCCCGTATGGTGTCGCAAAGGAACCCATTGTTTCTAGCGCGTCTCTGTCATCGCGGGCACCACCGCAGCGGCCGACAGCCGGGGGGACATGATGGTTGGAACACGGTGGGCAAGACCGAGACCACCCACTCTCCAAGAAAAGGGGGCCACCATGAAGAGAGCCACGCTCACCACAGCACTGCTCTCCACTCTGTTCGCGGGTTGCACCGATTCACCCACGATCACCCGGAAGCAGACCCTCGGGGAGTCCGGCGCGGACGTTGCACTCTTCAGCACGGTCGATTCGAGCAGCGCGGACACCGCAAGCTCGAACAACCAGCTCTATGACACCGCGTTCGCGGACAGCCTACGGATCGTGCCGAGCGTCGGTAACGTTGTGTACACTCGAGAAGACGGACTGGATGGCATCGGGTATGTCGTTCATCTACAGCTTCAGCCACACGATGTGATCAGCGAGCCGAATGATACCGCGAGCCTCGAATCGATCGACGAGTACAGAAACCTGTGGACCATGCAGCCACATCCGAACAACATCGACCGGCTGCAGTTCCTGAACTATTGGAGCGGGCTTACCGATTTCGACCCGGAGTGGGAGTACTGTTGCCGCGGTTTCGTGAAGGACGTGAAGGGAACGTACACGGATTCGAGCGGTGTGCAGCGAACGATTCGGGATCGCCACGATTTCAGACTATGGTCGATCGGTGATCTGCCGGAAACGGCGCCGAGGTCGAAGAACCTGGAGCATTTCTTCGTAGCCTGCGGGCCGCTGGAGAACGAGATGACGGCCGTACGGGAAGGCCGCTGGCCGGCGTCGGATGTTGAGATCCATATCGAGTATGTGGTCAATCGGGCGATCAGGCCGAACAACAAACCGTACTGGACGCGGCCGGCGGATCGGCACGCGTGGTACAGTGTAACGTGCCCTCTGGAGCAGATTGGGCAGTGGGCTCGTGGTGCCTGGGGACCTGGCAATACCTATACGGAATACTCCTTTCCCGGATCCGGGTATGAGAGCCTCGCGTGGACCTTCCTGTCCGCCGCTGATCCACCTGAGAGTCTGAGCGCGGAAGGGCTGCTGCACTACTGCGCCTACACCTTCACGCTCCTGAACTCCACGTCGGATCTCGGTTACGGGTATGCGGGCTTCCAGTCGAACGGGATGCTTGCCGGCGTGGAGCAGGGCAAGGTCGTGAACTTCGCGATCTGGGGATCGAGCGATGCGCGGACCGATGGCCTGACAGATCCGAGCAACGCCGAATGCGGATGTCACCAGATCATGTACCCGTTCGACTGGGTCGAGGGCCGCGGCTACGAGTACGAATTGCGTGTAGGGCCGAGCGGATCCGACGCTGACTGGAAGTGGTGGGGCCTGTGGGTGACCGATCTCGATACGGATTCGACGACGTTCATCGGCGAGCAGCGCATGCCGACCATGATCGGCGGCAGCGCGTCGACGCAATGGTCACCCGAGACGCTGGTATTCGGTGAGGACCTGCACTGGTGGCGTTCCCTCAACGGGACGGAACGCTATATCTGCAGCGACTTTGAGCCCTCGTCGCTGGTGATCAGGGACGTGAAGGCCGGCACGGCTGGAGATCGGCCGGATGAAGTGGAGAGCTGGACGAATAGCGGGGATCTGAATGTCGGGTCGAACGGCCACGAGACTACGTTGTGTGACGTGACGGTATTCCAGGCCGGGAATGGCGACGTACAACACAATCTGGGGTTCTGGCCGGAACCACCGGCACGCCTGGTTGGGAACTGAGGGCTGCAGATCCGAACAGCGCCAGCTCTCCCGCGTCCCATCGGTCACAGAACGCCATGATGCCGGTAATGGGCACCTACCCCACCATCCCCCCCAGCCTCCCAAGACTCCCCCCCAGATCCGGCCGCGCCTCCAGCACCTCACGCATCGGATCCCCCCGCGCCGCCATCCTCTCCGGTACCGTCCTGATCGTGTAGTCCGCGATCGACAACCCATCGTCCACCTCGTCCCACTCCAACGGAGCCGACACCGGCGCACCCGGCAGCGGCCTCACGCAGAGCGGCGCCACGATCAGCCGCCCGTGCCCGTTCTGCAGGAAGTCCACGTAGACCTTGCCCTCGCGCTGGGAGGGCAGCCGCGCGACCGTCGCGATCCCTTCCAGCTCGCGCACCGCCATCAGCGCCAGCAGGTAGCCGATGTTGCGCGACTGCTCGTAGGTCACCTGCCGCCCCAGCGGGACCAGCACGTGCAGCCCGGTCGAACCGCTCGTCTTCACGAACGACGGCAACCCGATGTCGTCGCACAGCTCCTTCAGGAAGCGTGCGATCTTCACCACATCGGCGAAGGGCGCGTCCTTGGGATCGAGATCAAGCACGCAGAAGTCCGGCCGCGAGATGTCCGCCACCCGGCTCTGCCAGATGTGCAGCGGGATGCTCGCGCTGTTCGCCACGTAGAGGAGCGATTCCAGGTCGTCGGCGACGAAGTAGTCCAGGTCCCGCTCCGACCCCTCGCTGTAGAGACGGATGCGCCGAATCCACGACGGCGCGAACTCGGGGGCGTTTTTCTGGAAGAAGGACTTGCCGTGGATGCCGTCGGGAAAGCGGGTCAGGACTACGGGCCGGTCCGCGAGGTAGGGGAGGATCCAGGGGGCGATGGCCCGGTAGTACTCGACCAGGTCACCCTTCACGTAGCCGTCCTCGGGCCAGAACGGCTTGTCGAGGTTGGTGAAGTGGACGACCCGCTCCGGGGCGGCCTCCACCGGCGGCTCGGGCTCGGCCAGCCGCCTCCCCGCATCGACGGGAACGCACTCCTCGGGCGGCTTGTCGTCGCGCAGCCGCAGGAACGACGGATGGCGCAGGACACCCGCCTCGGTGATCTCCTTGTAGCGCACCTCCGCGACCAGTTCCGGCGCAACCCAGTGGTGACGGCCGCTTCCGGCCAGCTCGGCGCCCGCCGGGGGCTCGGCGGACGGCAGGCTGCGCAGCCGATCGCCCAGCTCATCGAGCAAACCGGAGGAAAACCCCGTCCCGACCCGTCCTGCGTAGACGAAGGCCCCTTCCTCCCGGAACGCCAGGTGAAGCGCCCCGAACCCCGTCCTCCCCGCATCGGGCTCGGTAAATCCGTGAATGGCGAAGTCAGCAGTGTGTATGATACACACCTTCAGCCACGAGCGGCTCCTCCCCCCCACGTAGACCGAGTCCGCCCGCTTCCCCACAACCCCCTCCAGCCCCATCCCCACGAGGTGCCGGAACATCTCCTCGCCCTTCTCGGGGATGTGGTCGGAGTACCTGACCGGACCCGTGGGCGGCAACACCTCGCGCAACAGCGCCTTGCGTTCCAGCAGCGGCAGGACGCGCAGATCGTAGCCCTCGAAGGCGAGCAGATCGAAGGCGTAGTAGGTCGCCGGCAGGGCGATTGCCGCGTGCGCGATGTCCCCCTCGCGCTGCAGACGCCCCCGCTTCTGGATCATCTGAAACGAGGGGATCCCCTCTGCGTCGCTCACCACGACCTCGCCGTCCAGCACCACCGCGCGGTACGGCAGCTTCCCCAGCACGAGCGCGACCTCGGGGAAGACCCGGGTAAGGTCGTTGCCGTTTCGCGAGATCAGCTTCGCTTCGCCGCCCCCCGCCTCCCCCAGCAACCGGTACCCGTCGTACTTGATCTCGAAGACCCACCCAGCCCGCGAAAACGGCTTCTCGCGCCGCTCCGCGTGCATCACCTTCACCGCTTCGGCCTTCACCTCGCCCCCGACCGCCCCCGCCACCCCGCACCGCTCCCGGATCCGCGCCCCGAAGTCCCCCCCCTCACCCAGCTCCTCCACCGTCAGCCCCGACAGGATCGACGCGTCCGGGTAGTCCCCCGTCCCCCCCTCCGGATCCTCGTACGCGTCACGCTCCTTGATCAGGAGCCAGTGGTTGTCCTCGCCGCCCTTCGTCTTCACCAGCGTCCAGCGGCCGCGCAGCTTGTACCCCTTCAGGTCGAAGAGGAGCTTCCCCTTCCTCATCCCCTCGCGCGGGTCCTCGACCGCGGTCCAGATCCCCCGGTCCCACACGATCGACGGCCCCGCGCCGTAACTGCCCTCCGGAATCACCCCCTCGAAGTCGGCGTACTCCAGCGGGTGGTCCTCGACGTGCACCGCCAGCCGCTTGTCTGCCTGGTTGGGCGACGGCCCCCTCGGCACCGCCCACGACACCAGCACGTCGTCCATCTCCAGGCGCAGGTCCCAGTGGAGCGACGACGCCCGGTGCTTCTGCACGACGAAGCGGCGGCCCCTGGCGGACCTGCCACCCCCGAACGGCTCGGAGGTCGCCGACGCTGAGCGCTTCGCCCGGTAGTTGGCCAGGCGGTCCTCAGGACCCCGGTTGCCCACCGGCTCACCGGCCATCTCAGCCTCGGGGCTGCCCTCCGGCCTCCCTCGCCGACGCCCCCCCTCACCCACCATTGGCCCCCGGAACCATATGTTTGTACGTTACCCTCATGGCTGCCCGTCCGATCTCCACGTCGACCGTCTCCTTCGGTCTGGTCTCGCTGCCCGTCAAGCTCTACTCGACCGGGCAGTCCTCCGCCAAGGTGCGCTTCAACTGGATCAACCGCGACACCGGATCGCGCGTCAAGTACCAGTACGTGGACGGGCAGAGCGGGGAAGCGGTGGAGCGCGACAACCTGGTCAAGGGCTACGAGTTCGCCAAGAATCAATATGTCACCTTCGAGCCCGACGAGCTGAAGGCGATCGAGGCGCAGTCGACCGAGATGATCGAGATCACCGAGTTCGTCCCCGCCGCGGACATCGACCGGATCTACCTCGAGCGCGCCTACTACCTGGGGCCCGCGCGGGGCGGTGCGCGCGCCTACCGGCTACTCTCGGCGGCGCTCCGCGAGATGGAACGGGTGGCGATCGCGCGCCATTCGGCCCGGGGCAAGCAGCGGCTGGTCATGATCCGCCCACTCGACGACGGGCTGATCCTGGAACAGCTCTACTACCCGGACGAGGTGCGCTCCTTCGACGAGGTGCCTCTGGAAGAGGGCGAGGTCAGCGACGCGGAACTCGCGCTCGCCAAGCAGTTCATCGAGCAGGCCGCCAGCGACTCCTTCGACCCGGCGCGCTACAGGGACGAGGTCAAGGAGCGGGTCCAGAACCTCATCGACCGCAAGATCGAGGGGGAACAGATCACGATGGCGCCCCAGGAGGAGCCCGAGACCAAGATCATCGACCTGATGGAGGCGCTGAAGGCGAGCCTGGGCGGGGCGGCGGAGAAGGAGGAGGAAAAGAAGGTGGCCGCGGCGGGCGGAGGGTAGCGGAGGAAACGCCGGAACAAGCCAGGGCCGGCCCCGGCCACACCGGGGAAGCCGTCCCTACCGCTGCCCCTCCCGCATGATCCAGATCCGGATCAGCACCGCACCCCACACCAGGCACACGCCCCCCCAGACCAGCTTGGCATGGAGAGGTGGCAGATCAAGGCCGGCCTGGATCATCAGCCCGCCGCCGGTGGTGAGCAGCAGGGTTCCGATGAAAAAGGCCGTGTCTTCCCACTGGGAGCTCTTCTTGCTCATCTTGCCGTCTTCGCGTCAGGAGGGGACTCCGGGTGAAGGGCGGGTCGACGCCCGGTGACCGGTGCACAGTCTACCAGCATACGGTGCGTTTTCGCCACTGGCCGGCCGTCATATGTGTCGCGTGACGCCAGTGCTGGGCCACCCGTCACGCGGCTGCCGTTTCCCACCGCGGTCCACCGACACTGGAGCCTCCATGAAGCCGCCGTTACCTTCCTCATCGAGGCAGCGGCGCCCCCGGGCACTGCCTCTCTCTCGCGCCCGTAGCTCAGCTGGATAGAGCATCGGCCTTCTAAGCCGAGGGTCCCAGGTTCGAGTCCTGGCGGGCGTACTCTCGCAGTCCGGATGCATCGCCGTTCGAATGCCGGGGGGATCTCGTCCGCGAACCGCTATGCCGGCGGCACCGCCTCCATCAGGATTTCGAGCGCGCTTCGCAACGCGTCCCGTCCCCCCGACCCTCCGTGGTGTCCCAGCCGCACGACCACCATCTCGTGCGAGGGGATCACGATCGTGTTCTGGCCACCCGCCCCCGCCATGTAGAATGCGCTGGCGGGCACCGGGAACTGCCCGTCCCGGTTCACCCAGAAGAACGCGCCCCCGTAGACCCGCCGCCCGTCCGCCTCCCACGCCGGGGCCAGCGTGGAGGCGTAGGTCGCGTACCCTTCCGGCAGGATCCGCTCGCCGCCCGGCGCCACCCCGTCGGTGAGGTAGAGATTGCCGAGCCGGGCCCAGTCGCGGCCGCTGCCGAACTCGTAGCCCTGCAGGAGGAAGTTGCCGTGCGGATCGGTCTCGGGGATCAGGTTCCGGATCCCCAGCTTGTCGAAGAGGTGGCGCTGCGGGAACTCGTGGTAGTTCTCGCCCAGCACCTCCTCCACCCCCAGCCGCACCAGGTAGTTGGTGATCACCGGGTCGGAGTTGCGGTAGCGGCCCACCGTGCTCGGCTCCCACTGCCGGTCCTTGCTCGCGGCCCACGCGAAGGAGTTCACCGTCCCGGTGTAGACGTAGATGTGGTCGGCGTAGCCGAGGCCGGGGTCGAAATCGGGGTCCTGGGGCGCGCGGAAGCGGAGCCCGGAGGACATCCGCATGATGTCACCGATCCGGATGGCGGCCCGTCCGTCGCCCTCGGACTGCCACTCCGGTACCGGCGCGGGCTGCCACAGTTCGTACACCCCCTTGTGGATCAGCACGCCCATGAGCGTCCCCGTAAGGCTCTTCCCCATCGACCAGCTCTCGAGCGGCGTGTCGTGGCCGATCCCCTCACGGTAGCGCTCGGCGAGCAGGCGCCCCCGGTGGGTCACGACGAAGGCGGCGGTCATCGTTTCCGGCGGGTCGAAGGCGGCCGCGACCGCGTCGGCCACCCTCTCCATGTCCACGTCGGCGGGGAAGGGTTCGTCCGGCAGCACGTCGCCGAGAGGCCACGCCGTGTTCGCGGGGTCCGGCAGGGCGGGCGTGACATCGACGGCCTCGTAGTACGGCTCCGACTCGCCCACCGGGAGCGCGAGGCACCCCTGGTCGCCGTGCAGCTTCGCGGACCGCACCGTGCCGTCGGGAAGGGTGAGGTGGACGCGCCGTTTCTCGTAGTCCACGACGGTGTCGGTCACCGCACCGCGGAGTTCCGGTGGGGACGAGAAAAACCCGGTGTTGGCGGCCGCGAACTCCGGATCGAGCCCCGAGAGGAACACGTTCGAACAGAGAATCTTGGCGAAGCCGGCGGTGGCGTGGACCAGCGGGTCACCCGGCGGGATCGCCCACTCTCCCGGGATCTCCAGCGAGTCTCCGCGGGCGATCACGGCGGCATCGGAGTTCTCCCCGGTATCCGCTCCCGGCGCGGCATCGTCAGTCTGGCCGCAGGCAGACACGAGAAAGGCCGCGAATACGACGGACGGGACCGCGAGTATGGGGCGCGGAATCATGAGATGGCTCTCCGGCGTTGCAGGGGATCGGGTCGGCCTGGTTCGGACAGCATAGTCACGCCGGCGGCACGCGGCAAAACGCGCCGGCGCCCGAATGCGGGAGAACGTCCCGACCCCCTGGTGGCAGTGCCCACGCGCGAGGCAGCCCGGCCTGGCAGGCTCCCCGTGTCTTTCTCGCCGCGCAGCACGCCGCGAGGCATGCCTCGCCGCGCATGCCTCGCCGCGCTGGTTTACCCGTCCGGGGGATTCCCTTAGCTTACTTCGCCGTGGATTCTCGCGCGGTCAGGCATGGTGGGCGTAGCTCAGTCGGTTAGAGCGCCGGATTGTGGTTCCGGAGGTCGCC
>JAPPNO010000013.1 GCA_028873845.1 Gemmatimonadota bacterium
GTCCCATGATTCAGATTCAGATGCTCACCACCCACCACGACAGGTGAAGAGCCCGAAGAGATTTCCATCTGGTTGCGCCCTGGTCCTGGTCATGGTGCTCCCATCGGTCCTCGGCGCCCAGCAGCGGCTTGAGATCGATCATTCATCCGGCCGGGAGATCGTCAACGACTGGACGTATGGCTTCCGCGAGTTCGTCGCCGTCGATCACGACCGGGGGCTCGTGTATGTGGTTGATGCGTCCGACCCGCTGGCCGTCATGGCCTTCGCCGTCGCCGACGGGACCCTGGTGGGAACCTTCGGGGGTGGCGAGGGCGAAGGGCCCGGTGAGTTGCGGGTGATGGTCGCGGCGAGCGCGGCTGCCGACGGCGTGCTGGTGTGGGATTATCAACGTGTGAATCATTGGGGCTCGGACGGCGACCTGGTTGTTGTCTGGTCTCCTCGCGTTCCTGGAGTTACCGACGTGTGCGCACTCGGAGATCACATGGTTGTACCGCTACCCGGTGGTGCACTCGCGCGCACTCCCCAGGGTCGGGAGATTGTCCTGGGTGAGGGGCGGACAGGGCACGAACTCATGTGGGACGGCCGGTCGCCGCCGGAGCAGCAGGCTGCCGAGTTCATGGCCACCCAGGCGGTTTGCATGTCTGACTGGGTGTATGTCCTCTCCGGTGACCGGCTGGTCGGATACTCATTGTCGGGCGCTCGCAAGGAAGTGGCTCTGCCAATGGAGTTGCTGGAAGCCGGAGAGCGGCGCGGAAGCCGGCCCTACACTCTCTTCTCCGACGGCGCGGGGAGCGTGGTGGTTGCGATGTGGAGGTCGCCGCTTGCGGCGGCGGTGATCGATCCGGAGACCGGATGCCATTCGATCCTGGTCGACCCGAAACCCGCGACCAGCCACCGACTGGCGGCCATCTACAAGGACAGTGCCCTGGTGCTCGAAAGTCCGCCGGTCCCGAAGATGATCAATGGCAAGCCCACACGCGTAGTCCACGCCGGTGAATCGTCAGTCATATCTCTCAGGCCGTTAGTGCCAACGGGCGGCGCGCCTTGTGGTTCGGCTACTTCGCAGGAACTATCCCGTGTGGAGCACCATGCCTACGCCGAGGACGACCGAACAGCGAGGCGTCGAACGACGAGATCCGCGATCCGCACCGGGTCCGACGAGAACCGGGAGAAGTAGGCGGGATACGCGGACAGCAGAGGGAGCATCGCCCAGAGGTCGGTTGGCAGGCGGCAGGTCTGCCGCCGACCCCTTCGGCGCTGTGGTGTCGGCGACGCCACCCTCCGCATTTGACAGCCACCCCAAAATTCCACTATAATTAAGATCTGTACCTGCCCTCCCAGAGGGCGGATCGCCGCGGCTGCCGCGGCAAGGACAAGTCAGGAAGAAGAGGACTGACCGCCTCTCACCCCAGCTATTGGGCTTCCGGGTCACAGGTCGGCGGGAGCGGATGCTCCGTCCGGCAGGTCATGTGGCCCGGGTCTTCCGGGCTTTTCTGTTGCCCGCAGCCGCGTCGCTGACGGAAAGAACGGCGGGTAGAGCCGCCACGACAGCAGGAGGGACTCAAGATCGCAGAAAAACGCGTCCGGGTGAACGAACAGATCCGGATCAGCCCGGTTCGGTTGATTGCCGAGGGTGGGGGGCAGATCGGGATCGTTTCCCTGGACGAAGCACGTGCCAGAGCCGCCGCGACGGGACTCGATCTGGTGGAGGTGGCGCCCGACTCGAGGCCTCCCGTGGTCCGGATGATGGACTACGGGAAGTACAAGTACAAGGCGGCCCGTGCTGCCCGGGAGGCGAGGAGGAAGCAGCACACGACCCAGATCAAGGAAGTGAAATTCCGGCCGGGAATCGAGAACCACGACTACGAGTTCAAGCTGCGCCACGCGCGCCGCTTCCTCGAGGAGGGAAACAAGGTCAAGCTGACCATGATGTTCCGCGGCCGGCAGATCACGCACCCCGAACTGGGACGGCAGGTGCTGCTGCGCCTCACGGAGGACCTCGGCGAGTTCGGGAAGATCGAGCAGTACCCGAACTTCGAGGGCCGCCAGATGTCGATGATCCTGACCCCGACGAAGGACTGACGGAGAGCGGCCGCTCCGCCCGGTGGGACCGGGACCAGGGAGCGCGACTCAACCAGCAAACTCGATGCTCAGGGAGTACCCATGCCGAAGATGAAGTCGAACCGGGGCGCCGCGAAGCGGTTCCGCAGGACCGGAAAGGGAAAGCTCGTCAGGAGGCGGGCCTACAAGTCCCACATCCTCACGAAGAAGAACAGGAAGCGGAAGCGCCGCCTGCGCTCGGCGACGTCGGCGTCCAAGGCCGACGTGGCGCGCGTGCGCCGGATGCTCCCGGGCACATAAAGGACGAGACCAATGCCTCGCTCGACTCGCGCTGTCGCGCGCAACAAACGCAAGAAGAAAGTCCTCAGGAACGCCAAGGGGTACTTCGGCGGGCGGAAGAACCTGTACCGTACGGCCAAGGATGCGGTGGAAAAGGGCTGGGAACACGCCTACCGCGACCGGAAGAAGAAGAAGCGCAATTTCCGCCGCCTGTGGATCACCCGCATCAACGCCGCCGCCCGCCAGAACGACCTCTCGTATTCCCGCTTCATGAACGGGCTTCGCCGCGCCGGCGTCGAACTCGACCGCAAGGCGCTCGCCGATCTGGCCATCCGCAGTCCGCACGCCTTCTCTTCCCTGGCGGACCGGGCGAAGTCGGCGCTGGAGAACTAGCGGCTCGTGGACAGGTGCGCGGGGGTTGTTGTCCGAAGTCTCCCGGCAGTGGCGAAACCCCTCGTCGCACCGAGGGGTTCGGCTGCGGACCGCTAGGGAACTCGTCCCGGCCGGGCGGCGTACGGATCCGTGATCGAGGATCTCCGCAGGCTCGAGGCGGACGCCCGGGCCGCGATCCGCCGGGCATCGGACACCGATGAACTGGAACGGGTGCGCGTCCGGTATCTGGGGCGCAGGGAGGGCCGGGTCTCGGCGCTGCTCAGGCAGCTGGGCCGGCTGAGCCGGGAGGAGCGGCCGGCGGCCGGTGCCGAGGCGAACCGCGTCAAGACCGCGCTGGTACAGGCGCACGAGGATCGGTCGCGCGAACTCGCGGCGGCGACGGCCCACGACCCGGACCGGCTGGACCTGACGCTTCCGGCGCGCGGCAAGTGGCGGGGCACGGTGCATCCGGTCAGCCGCGTGGTCGACGACATCTGGCAGATCTTCCGGAGCCTGGGGTTCGTGCGGGCCCGCGGACCCGAGGTCGACACCGAGTGGTACAACTTCGTCGCCCTCAACACGCCGCTGGACCACCCCGCCGCCGACGAGCAGGACACACTGTACCTGGCTCCCGGCCTGCTGCTTCGCAGCCACACCTCCCCGGTGCAGATCCGCACCATGGAGAAGTACCCGCCGCCGATCCGGATCATCGCGCCGGGCATGGTCTATCGCCGCGACACCTACGACGCGACCCACACGCCCGCCTTCGCCCAGATCGAGGGGCTGGTGGTGGACGAAGGGGTGACGTTCGTCGACTTCAAGGCCACGCTGGCCGAGTTCGCGCGGCGGTTCTGGGGGCCGGGGACGCGGGTGCGGTTCCGTCCGTCGTTCTTCCCGTTCACGGAGCCGTCGGCCGAGGTGGACGTTAAGCGGGTGATCGTGCGCGAGGACGGCAGCGAGGAAGAGACCGGCTGGATCGAGATCATGGGCGCGGGGATGGTCGACCCGGCGGTGCTGGACAACGTGGGCTACGACAGCGAGCGCTACACGGGGTGGGCTTTTGGCATGGGGCCGGCCCGCGTGGCCTTGCTGCGTCACGGGGTGAGGGACTTGAGGCTGTTCTACGAGAACGACATGCGGTTCCTGGGGCAGTTCACGTGATGGGGACGGTGGGGGGCGGGTTGCGGCTGCGGGCGGCCGGTGGGGATCGTCGTGCGAGGATGGCCCGGTGAAGGTCTCGTACCGGTGGGTCCGCGACGTGGCGCCGGGGATCGGGCTGCCGCAGGCGCAGGCGATGGAGAGGCTGGCGCTGCGCGGGGCGCCGGTGGAGGAGGTCGTGGACCTGGCGGAGGGGCTGCGTGACGTGGTGATCGGGCGGGTGCTGGAGGCGCGGCCGCATCCGAACGCGGACCGGCTGACGCTCTGCCGCGTGATGGGGCCGGAGGGAGAGGTGCCGGTGGTTTGCGGGGCGCCGGTGGTGGTCGAGGGCGCGTGCTATCCGTTTGCGCCGGTTGGCGCGGTGCTGCCGGGGGGGTTCAGGATCGGGAAGCGCAAGATCCGCGGAGAGGTCAGCCGGGGGATGCTCTGCTCCGAGCGCGAACTGGAGCTTGGGGACGACCACGCGGGAATCATGCTGCTCGATGGGCCGTACGAGCCCGGGGCGCCGTTTGCGCAGGCGGTCGGCCTGGACGATGTGCGGCTCGATGTCGAGGTCACCCCCAACCGCGGCGACCTGCTCTCGCATGTGGGGATCGCACGGGAACTGCACCCGGATGGGCAGGCGGGCATCTCGCTGCCGGAGTTTCCGGACGGGACGCCGGCGGTGGCCGCGAACTTCGCGCGCGGCGAGGTGGAAGCGGGCTCGGCGGGCGTGCGCATCCGCATCGAGGATCCGGACCTGTGTTCGCGGTACCTCGGAGCCGTGATCCGGGGGGTCGAGGTGGGGCCTTCGCCACGCTGGCTGGCGGACCGTCTGCGCGCCGCCGGGGCGCGTCCCGTCAACAACGTCGTGGACGCGACCAACTACGTCATGCTCGAGCTGGGCCAGCCGCTCCACGCCTTCGACCTGGCCCGGCTGGCCGACGCCACGATCGTGGTGGGGCGGGCCCGTCCGGGCGAGTCGCTGGTCACCCTGGACGGCGAGACGCGCGCGGTCACCCGCGAGATGCTGATGATCCGCGACGCGGAGGTCCCGGTGGCCGTGGCGGGCGTGATGGGAGGGAGGGACTCCGAGGTCTCGGCCGGATCGGCGGACATTCTTCTCGAGTGCGCTCTCTTCGAGCCTCGGCAGGTGCGGGCCACGCGGCGCGCGCTGGGAATGTCCACCGACGCGAGTTACCGCTTCGAGCGCGGCGTCGATCCGGCCACGATGGAGACGGCGCTGACGCGGGCCGCGGCACTGATCGTGGCGGTCGCGGGCGGGAGTGTGGAGGGCGAGCTCATCGATGTCCATCCGCGGCCCTGGGAGGCGCCGGTGGTGTCGCTCAGGCCTTCCCGCGTCGGGCATCTGCTCGGCGTCGAATTCACGCCGGAAGAGATCGCCGGCCTGCTGGCGCCGCTGGGATACACGGTGACGAAACGGGGCGCCGACGCGCTCGAGGTGGTCGTCCCCGGTCACCGCGGCCAGGACACCCTGCGGGAGGTCGACCTCATCGAGGAGGTGGCCCGCACGCACGGCTTCGACGCCTTCCCGGAGGTCATGTCCCCCGCCCGGCCGGGCACGGTGCCGGACCACCCGCTCTTCCAGCTCGAGGACACGCTCCGGGCGCTGCTTGCCGCCGACGGGATCAGCGAGGCACAGACCCCGGCCCTCGGACCGGCAGCGCACGGCGACGTCCCGCTGCTGAACCCGATGTCGCGCGACGAGGGATACCTGCGCCGCGACCGCCTTCCGGGGCTGCTCGCGCACGTGGAGCGGAACATGGCGCGGGGCGTGCGCGACGTGCGCCTCTTCGAGATCGGAACGGCGTTCGCCGCCTCCTCCGTGCCGGGCGAGGCGCCCGCGGAGTCGTCCCGGGTGGCGGTGGTGCTCACCGGGCGGCGCACGCCTCCGCACTGGTCCGGCCCGGGGGAGCCGTTCGATGTCTACGACATGGCCCGTGTGCTGGAGCTGGTGGCGGAGGTGGCGTATCCGGGGGGGCGGGTGGTTCCGGCGGCGGATGACACGGCCGAGGCGTTGTGCGTGGGGGGGCGGGGATATGTGGTGGTGAGCGGGTCGGGGGAGGTGGTGGGGTGGGGGGGCGAGGTGGAACCCGGCGCGATGGACCTGCCGCGCTGGGCGGGGGTGGTGGTGGGGGGGGAGGTGTTGCTGCCGGACATGCCCGGCCCCAGGCCGGAGGTTACGGCGCGTGACCTGCCGGACCAGCCCGCCGTACAGCGCGATCTGGCCCTTCTGGTGGGTGTGGATATGGCGGTGGGCAAGGTTGTGGAAGTTGCTCGCAAGGGTGCCGGCAAGCTCCTGGAAGCGGTGGAGGTGTTTGATGTCTACGAGGGCGACGACCTTCCGCCGGCCACGCGATCGGTCGCCCTGCGCTTGCGTTTTCGTGCCCGGGGCCGGACCCTGACGGACAAGGAAGTCGACAAGGCCTGTCGTCGGGTGCTCAGGAAAGTCAAGGAGGAAACCGGTGTCGAAACGAGGAGTTGAGCAGTTGGCCGGTTCCCCGGCACCGGGGCTGGACTCGCTGGAGACGGCGATCGATCTGGCCATCGCCGAGGTTCGCGCTGCCCGCGCACGAGCGGCCGATGCGGAGAAGCGGGCCGAGCAGAGCGCGGCGATGCTGCGTCAGTTCGTGGAGGGCGAGGAGGACCCCGGGACGCTCTCCCGGCGGGTCGCGGCGCTCGAGGCGGAAAACCGGGATCTGCGCCGCCGGATCGAGCTGGGCCGCGCGGGAATCGACCGGATCGCGGCCAGCATCCGCTTTCTGGAGAACAGGCAATGAGCGACGAGCCGCGCGGATCGGTCACGACCGTCCGGGTTGAGATCGCGGGCAACAGGTACACGCTGCGGACGGACGCGGACGAAGCGTACACCCGTCGTTGCGCGGCCCTGGTCGACGAGCGGATGCGGCAGATCGGCGGCGAGGCCCGGATGGACGCAAGGAAGACCGCGATCATGGCGGCACTCTCGCTGTCCGACGACCTGTTGCAGCAACAGGAAAAGTTCCGGGAACGGGCACTGGCGCTCACGGGGCGCATCGAGGAGGCGCTGGGCGACGGGGAATCCGGCTGATGCCTGGCGGGCTGTCCCGGCGCGCCTGGCTTGCCGCCGCGTCCGGCACGGCGGCCACGGGCCTGGTGATGACCCGCTGGGACGCACTCAAGGCCACCCCTCAGGAGGCGTCCCCCGCTGCCGCCGACCCCACGAAGACACCGGGACGCTTTGTTTCGGAGGTGGGGACGCGCGCACCCGGTGAGCAGCCCCGGCGCCTGGTCAGGACCCTGGCCCTGTCCAGCTCCTCGCGCACCCCGCTGCAGGACCTCAACGGCACCATCACCCCCTCCGACCTTCACTTCGAGCGCCACCACGCGGGCGTGCCGGACATCGCGGCCCGGGACCATGAGCTGCTCGTGCACGGCATGGTCGAGCGCCCCAGGGTCTTCCGGATGGCGGACCTGAAGCGGTTTCCGCAGACCTCCCGCATCTGCTTCATCGAGTGTTCCGGCAATGGCGGCGGCGCGTACAACCGCAATCGCATGCCGACCGCGATCACCCCCCAGCAGCTCGACGGGCTGCTCAGCACGAGCGAGTGGGCGGGGGTCATGCTCTCGACGGTCCTGCGCGAGGTCGGGGTGCGTCCCGGCGCCACCTGGATCCTGGCCGAGGGGAGCGACGCGGCCGTCATGTCGCGCAGCATCCCTCTCGACAAGGCCATGGGAGATGCCATGCTCGCGTACGTGCAGAACGGCGAGGCGATCCGTCCGGAGCAGGGCTACCCGGTGCGGTTGCTGCTCCCGGGCTGGGAGGGCAACGCGCAGGTCAAGTGGCTGCGCCGCATCGAGGTCACCGACCGGCCGACCATGACCCGGGACGAGACCTCCCGCTACACGGATCCGCTCAAGGACGGGACGGCGCGGCAGTTCAGCTTCGTGATGGACGCGAAGTCGATCATCACGTTCCCTTCGTACCCGTATGTTCTGCCGGAGCGGGGATGGTGGGAGATCGAGGGGCTGGCGTGGTCGGGGCGGGGGCGGATCACCCGGGTCGAGGTGAGCACGGACGGGGGGCGTTCGTGGACCGATGCGGCGATGCAGCCGCCGATCCTGTCGAAGTCGACCGTGCGCTTCCGTCATCTGTGGAACTGGAACGGCCGGGAAGCGGTCATCCTGAGCCGTGCCACGGACGAGACAGGGTATGTGCAGCCCACCGTGCACCAGCTCTGGGAGGCCCGCGGGGACCGCACCTCGTATCACCAGAATCATCAGCGGGCGTGGAAGGTTTCCGCGGACGGAACGGTGACCTTCGGATTGGGGGACCTGCTGTGAGGACCCGAACCTTGCGGTGGATTCGGAGGAGGGTTGGGGCCGCTCCGATCGTTGCGGTTACGGGGGCCGCGTTCTCGGCCTGCACACCCGAGCCGCCGGCGCAATCCGCTGCCGGACCGGGACCCGACGTTGCGGAGCTGCCGGCTCACGCTCCCGAACACTTCGGGTTCGGCATGCCCGCGTCCGAAGATCGCGTGGCCCGGTGGGACATCGACGTCAAGCCGGACGGCGAGGGACTGCCGCCGGGAAGCGGATCGGTCGCCGAAGGCCGGTTCCTCTACGAGACGTATTGCCTGCAGTGCCACGGGCCCACCGGCACAGAGGGCCCGAACGACCGCCTGGCCGGCACGGGAGAATGGGAGCAGTGGCCGGCGGGAAGGACCGTAGGCGGGTACTGGCCCTACGCGACAACGCTCTTCGATTACACGCGCAAGGCAATGCCGCAGACCACGCCCGGCACGCTCACCGACGACCAGGTCTACGCGGTGGTCGGCTATGTGCTCTCGCTCAGCGGGATCGTTCCGGCGGACGCGGTGATGGACTCCGCTTCGCTGGCTGCGGTCGAGATGCCCGCCCGCGGCCGCTTCGTCCCGGACGACCGAACGGGAGGACCGCGGGTTCGGTAGTTCCTCGCTTGCGCTCACTTTGGCGCCGGGACTATTGTAGTCGCGCAATTTCGGAAGCCGCGGGCCGGGTGGGCCGGCCCTGGCCGTCAACGAGTCACACGACCGGACGCCGTTCGGTCTTGGAGAAAATACATGGATCCGCTGGGTATGGGCCTGGCGGTCGGTGCGGTGGCTGTCGCCGCGGTTCTGGCGTACCTGCTGGGAAGGGGCCGGGAGCGGGCCCGGCAGCTCCGAGAGAAGGAAGCAGCAAAAGACGAAGCCTCGCTGATCCGCAAACGGGCACGCGACGATGCCGACAACCTGCGCCGGTCGGCCGAGCTAAAGGCGCAGGAAACCAGGTTCCGCCTGAGGGAGTCCTGGGAGGAGGAGGAGAGTCGCCGCAGGGAAGAGGTGGAGCGGGGCGAACGCCGGCTGCTGCAGCGCACCGAGGCCGCCGACCGCAAGTCCGATCAACTCGACCGCCGCCAGGACTCGCTGGAGGAACGATCCCGGGCGCTGGACGGCCGTCTGGGCGACTTGAAGAAGGGGGAGCGCCAACTGGCGGAGCGGGGAAGGGAAGTGGATCTGGCGCTGGCCGAAGCACACGAGCGCATGCAGGCGGTGTCGGGCATGACCGCCGAAGAGGCGAAGGCGGAGCTGATCGAGGCCCTCGAGGACGAGGCGCGGGCCGATGCCGCCAACCACGTTCGGGAGATCCGCGAAGAGGCCCAGCGCAC
The DNA here is from genome assembly GCA_028873845.1 of Gemmatimonadota bacterium. Lineage (GTDB taxonomy): Bacteria > Gemmatimonadota > Gemmatimonadetes > Longimicrobiales > Gaopeijiaceae > Bin94. The sequence continues at coordinate 9,536 of JAPPNO010000013.1, forward strand.
CGCCGACCGCGAGGCCCAGAGACTGGTGGCGATGGCCATCCAGCGCATGGCCGCGGACGAGGCCGCGCAGCTCACCGTCTCGGTCGTGCAGCTTCCCTCGGACGAGATGAAGGGGCGGATCATCGGCCGGGAAGGGCGCAACATCCGGGCCTTCGAACAGGCGACCGGGATCGACGTCATCATCGACGACACGCCCGAGGCGGTCGTTCTGTCCGGGTACAACCCGATCCGCCGCGAAGTCGCGCGCGTCGCACTGGCGAAGCTGATCGAGGACGGGCGGATCCACCCGGGGCGCATCGAGGAGACGGTCGCCAAGAGCCAGGCCGAAGTCGAGGCCGAGATGCGGGAGGCCGCGGAGGAGGTGCTGTACGGGCTCGGGATCCACAACGTGCACCCGGAGATCGTCCGAGTCCTCGGGAACCTGAAGTTTCGCACCTCATACGGACAGAACCAGCTCGCCCATTCCCGGGAAGTCGCGGTGCTTGCCGGAAACATGGCCGCCGAGATGGGGCTCGACGTACAGATGACGCGGCGGGCGGGCCTGTTGCACGACGTCGGCAAGGGGCTCACCCACGAGCAGGAGCTGAGCCACGTCGAACTCGGCCATCGTCTTTGCAAGCGGTACAAGGAACCCGACCTCGTGCTGAACTCCATTCGCGCGCACCACGACGAAGAGCCCCACCGATACGCGGAAGCCTGGCTCGTCACCGCCGCGGACGCCATCAGCGGGGCCCGGCCGGGGGCGCGGCGGGAGATGTTCGAGGGATACGTCAAACGGCTCGAAAAGCTGGAGGAACTGGCCACGGAACAACCCGGCGTGGAGCGCTGTTACGCGATCCAGGCGGGCCGCGAACTCCGGGTCATGGTCCGGCCCGAACGGGTGTCGGACGAGGACATGGCACGCATCTCCGAGACGGTGGCCCGGAAGATCGAAGGCGAGTTGCAGTACCCCGGGCAGATCAAGGTGGTGGTGATTCGCGAGACCCGCGCCATCGACTTCGCCCGCTGACCCCGCGCGGTGTACCCGCGCCGCGCCGGATACCTCAACCAGACAGGAACACATGTCCGCAAAGATCATCTCAGGCAAGGACATCGCACGGACGATCCGGGACGAGCTCAACGAGCAGGTGGCGGAGCTCGCCCGGAGCGGGCTGGTGCCCGGACTCGCCACCGTGCTGGCGGGCGACGACCCGGCCAGCCGGCTCTACGTGGGCATGAAGAACAGGGCGGCCGCCGAGGCGGGGATCCACTCGCGCCAGGTCACCCTGTCCGGGTCGGCCACCGAAGACGAGCTGCTCGGCCTGATCGCGGAGCTGAACGCCGACCCGGCGATTCACGGCATCCTGGTACAGCTGCCCCTTCCGCGCCGGATCGACGAATCGAAGGTCCTCCTGGCCATCGACCCCGACAAGGATGTGGATGGCTTCCATCCGGTCAATGTGGGCCGCCTCGCCACCGGGGACACCGATGTCCTCGCCCCGTGTACGCCGCGCGGCGTCATCGAGATGCTGGTACGCAGCGGCGTGGACCCTTCGGGTAAGCACGTCGTGGTCGTGGGCCGTTCGAACATCGTGGGCAAACCCATGGCGCTGCTGCTCCTGCGGCGTGCTCCCGGAGGCAACGCCACGGTGAGCGTGGCACACAGCCGCACCGCCGACCTAGGGGCGCTCACCCGCACCGCCGACGTGCTCATCGTCGCGGTGGGGCGCCCGAACACGGTCACCAGGGAGATGGTGAAGCCCGGCGTCACCGTGATCGATGTCGGCACGAACCGCGTGGACGATCCTACGCGAGACCGGGGCTACCGGGTCGTCGGCGACGTGGACTTCGAGGGCGTCAGCGAGGTGGCCGGCGCGATCACCCCGGTGCCGGGCGGCGTGGGTCCCATGACGATCGCCATGCTGCTCGCGAACACGGTCGAGGCCGCGATCAGGTTGCGCGCGGCGGGCCGGTGACGGACCACGTCCCCGACCTGTTCACCGACGGGGTTCCGTCGCGCGGCGGTGTGGACCGCCCGGCCGAAACGGACCGGCCCCCGCCTCCCCGCGTTTGGACGGTGCGCCAGGTCAACCGGGCCTCCCGCCTCCTCCTCGAGGAATCCCTGCCCCGCCTGTGGGTCGGCGGCGAAGTGACCAACTTCCGGAGGCAGCGCTCCGGCCACTGCTACTTCACCCTCAAGGACGAGGCGGCCCAGCTGCGCTGCGTCATGTTCCGGCGCGAAGCCTCGCGGTTGCCGGCCGATCCCGGGGAGGGCATGAAGCTGCGCGTCTTCGGCGGCCTCACCCTCTACGAGGCCAGGGGCGTGTTTCAGCTGATCGTGTCGAAGCTCGAAACCGAGCGTGAAGGAGGCATGTGGAAGCTCGCCTTCGACCGGCTGCGGGCACGGCTCGACGCCGAGGGGCTCACGGACCCGGGTCGCAAGCGTCGATTGCCGGCCTTCCCGGCGACCGTGGGCATCGTTACGTCGCCGACCGGCGCGGCGCTGCGCGATATCGTCGCGGTGATCGCCCGGCGAGCACCCTGGTTGCGCGTGCTCGTGCGCGGGACGCGGGTGCAGGGGGTGGGGGCCGGGGACGAGATCGCGGCGGCCGTTTCGGCGCTGGCGGAGGTCCGCGGCGTGGACGTGATCATCGTCGCGCGGGGCGGCGGGTCGATCGAGGACCTCTGGGGCTTCAACGAGGAGGCGGTCGCGCGGGCGGTGGCGCTGAGCCCGGTGCCGGTGGTGTCCGGGGTGGGCCACGAGACCGACGTGACGATCTGCGATCTGGTGGCCGACCTGCGCGCGGCGACGCCGTCGGCCGCCGCCGAGACCGTGGCGCCCGATCGGCAATGGGTGGGAAAACGCCTGGACGGATTGAGCCGGCGGCTCGGACGGGGTCTCGCCGGACAGGTGCGGTCGCGTCGCTGGTGGCTGGATCAGCTGGGCGACTCGCTCTTCCGGCGCGGCCGCCGCCGGGTGCAGGCGTCGCGGGACCGGATGGACGCCGCGGGGCTGCGTATGGCGGCCGCGGCGCGCTCCCGGATCCGCCGGGAGGCGGGCCGCCTGTCCGAAGCCGCCGCCGCCCTGGATGCGCTGTCGCCCCTCTCCACGCTGGCCCGAGGGTACTCCGTGCCCCTCGACCACGACGGGAGACTCCTGCGCAGGGCGGAGGACTTTCCGCGCGGGCGGGGTTTTCGATTGCGGGTGGTGGACGGGTATGTTCCCTGTGCGGTGACGGGGCGGCCGCTGAGCGCCGCCATCCGCGCCGCGGAGCAGACGACGGGGGACGACCGTGACCAATGATGTCGGGCTGGACGCGCGGCTGAAGCGGATCGAGGAGATCGTCGCGTCCCTCGATTCGGACACGCTGGATCTGGACGAAGCGCTGGCCCTCTTCGAGGAGGGGGTGGCCCACCTCGGGCACGCCCGGCAGATGCTCTCCAGGACCGAGTTGCGGGTCGAGGAGCTGATCGGGTCCGAAGGCGACACGGGCGATATGCGCGTGGCGGATGACGGGGGGGAGGGGGAGGCGGGCGATGGCTGACCATTCCCTCGCCGCCTTCCTCCGGAGTCGCCGAAAACCGGTCGAACGCGCGCTGCACCGTTCCGCGGACGTTCTCGCGGCCACCCTGTCCCCGGGGCTCGCGGCAGCGGTGCGAGCCGGCGTTCTGAGCGGCGGAAAGCGTCTCCGCCCGATCCTGCTCGTCGTCGCCTACGAAGAGGTGGGGGCGCTGCCCTCCGGCCCGCTCTACGACCTGGCCGCTTCGGTCGAGCTGATCCACGCCTATTCGCTGGTACACGACGACCTGCCCTGCATGGACGACGCACCGCTCAGACGCGGGAGCGCAACGGTCCACACCGTTCACGGAGTCGAAACGGCCACCGTGGCGGGCGCGCTGCTGATCCCCTGGGCCGCCAACCAGGCGTACACGGCCTCGCTTGCCCTGGGCCGCACCGAGAGCCAGGCCCGGGACATCGCCGCCCACCTTCTGGAGGCTGCCGGCGCCGGGGGCATGATCGGAGGTCAGGCGCTCGACCTGCTGGGCGAGGGGCGGTCGCTCGACGAGGGCGAGCTGGCGGAACTGCACGCCCTCAAGACCGGGGCGCTTCTGGCTGCGTCGCTCGAAATGGGGGCGATGGCCGCGGGCGCGGCGACGGAGCTGCTCGCGGCGCTGGGCCTCTTCGGCCAGGATGTCGGGCTGGCCTTCCAGGTCACCGACGACGTGCTCGACGCCACGGCGACCGCCGATGTCCTCGGGAAGCGCCCTTCCGACGCTCAGATGCACAAGTCGACCTACGTCGCGCTGCTGGGTGTGGAAGGGGCACGCGCACGCGCCCGGGGACTTGTGGCCCGCGCGATGGCGGCGCTCGACCGGGCCGGGCTGGCCGCTCCCCGGCTCAGGCAGCTCGCCCGCTACATCGTGGAACGCACGCGGTGACGGGCCCGCGTTTTCGGCGCATCGCGGTCGTGGGGCGCCAGGGTGCGGGGCGGGAACGGCTCCGCACGGCCCTTGACGAAATCACCGGGGTCGCCCGCGGCTTCGGTGCCTCCGTGGCGGTGGAGCCCGGGCTTGCCGCGCTCGTTCCGGGCCTCGGCACCGTCGACATGAAGCGTGACGACTTCGACCTCCTCGTCTCACTGGGAGGCGACGGCACGCTACTCAGGGCCGCGCGGTCGGTTTTCGGACGCGACATTCCCGTCCTGGGCGTCAACCTTGGAAGCCTGGGCTTCCTCACATCGGTGTCGGCGGAGGGGATCGAGACCGGTCTGCGCCAGGTACTGGGCGGCCGCTACGCCATCGAGGCGCGAAGGACGCTGGAAGCGCAGGTCCGTTCGCCCGACGGCGAGGTCCGCGGAGCCTACCGGGTCCTGAACGACATCGTGGTACACAACGCCGGTGCCGCCCAGGTGCTGCTGCTCGATCTCCGGGTGGGGCCGCAGGACGACCTCGACGAGATCGGCAGCTTCTCCGGCGACGGGGTCATCCTGGCCACGCCCACCGGGTCCACCGCCTATTCGCTGTCGGCGGGCGGGCCCATCGTGGTACCGGAAATGAACTGCTTCCTGGTGACGCCCATTCTGCCGCATACCCTGGCCGTGCGTCCCCTCGTGGTACCCGGTCAGGAGGAGATCACGGTCACCGCGCTGGACCGCCGCGAACCGATGTTCCTGACCGCTGACGGACAGGAGGGTGGCCCCGTGGGGCACCTGGACCGCGTCGTGGTGCGGATGGGCACGGTGAGGATTCCGTTGGTGCGGCTGCCCGAACACTCCTTCTTCGCGACGCTGCGGCAGAAGCTGAACTGGGCGGCCAGGCCCCTCGACGGCGGCTGACCCGTTCAGCCATGTCGGCGCCCGTTCGGCGACCCCATATTCGTCATCATGCTGATTGAGCTCAGAATCCAGAACTTCGCAGTATTGAAGGACTTATCCGCATCTCTTCAAGCAGGACTCAATGTCGTGACCGGCGAAACCGGGGCCGGAAAGTCCATCGTGGTGGATGCCGTGGAGGTGCTGTTGGGGGGTCGCGCCTCGGCGGGCATGGTGCGCAGCGGCGAGGGGCGTGCGGTCGTAGACGGCGTGGTGCGGGTCCTTGGACGGGACGAGGTGGCCGGCGTAGTCAACGAGCTGGGACTCGAAGCCGAGGACGGCCACCTGATCCTGCGTCGCGAGGTGCGCGCCGGGGGGCGGAGCCGTGGGTGGGTGAACGGGTCGCCCGTGACCGCCGCGGTCCTGCGCCGGATCGGGTCGCTGCTGGTGGATATCCATGGACAGCACGAACACCAGCGGCTGCTGTCGGGCGACTTTCAGCGGGCGGTGCTGGACGAGTTCGAGGGGTGCGAGGACCTGGCGGCGGATGTGGAGGCGGCCTTCCGGCGGATTGCCCGTCTTCGACGGAGGGCAGCCGCGGCCGGGGAGCGGAGGCACGAGCTGGAGAGCCGGGCCGACTTCGTCCGTTTCCAGCTCGGCGAGATCCTCGGCGCCAAGGTCCGGGCTGGTGAGGACGAGGAGCTGCGCACCGAGGCCAATCGGCTGGCCAACGCCGATCAGCTGGCCCGGGAGAGCCACGCCCTTCATGAGGCGCTGCACGGCGACGAGCATGCGGTAACCGACCGCCTTGCCGACTCGGCCGACCGCCTGCGCCGCCTGGCCGAGACGGACCCGACCCTGACACCCTTCGCATCCGTTCTGGAAGACGCGTACCACCAGGTCTCCGACACGGCCGCCGAGCTTGCGAACTACGCCGCCCGGATCGACCACGACCCCGCGCGGCTGGAGTCCCTGCGCGAGCGGCAGGCGCTGCTAGAGCGGTTGCAGCGCAAGTACGGCCCCGCACTGGCCGACGTCATCGCGAAGGGCGAGGCACTGCAGAACGAACTCGACGAGCTCGACACGGCCGACTTCGACGCCGAGGCCCTCGACCGCGAGCTCGGTCGGGCGCGGGCGCGCTGGGACGCTGCGGCCACCGAGCTGTCACGGAAGCGCCGTCGGGCGGGAGACCGGCTTTCCCGCGAGGCCATGGCCGTCTTCCCGGGAGTCGGTCTCGAAGGCGCCCGTTTCGAGGTGTGCTTCGAGGAGCTTGCCGCCCCGGCTCCCCGCGGGCGGGAACGCGTGCGCTTCATGGCCGCCATGAACCCGGGTTTTCCGCCGGCGCCCCTGTCGCGGATCGCGTCGGGAGGGGAGCTGTCACGGGTGATGCTCGTGCTCAAGTCGGTGCTCGCCGGGATCGACGACCTGCCCACCCTGATCTTCGACGAGATCGACGCCGGGATAGGAGGGGTGGTGGCCGGGAGGGTGGGGGAGCGGCTCGAGGAGGTGGCGCGGGGACGGCAGGTTCTGGTGGTGACCCACCTGGCGCGGATCGCCGCGCGGGCTGCCAACCATCTGGTCGTGGAGAAGGTGGCCGGGAAGGACACGACGACCACGGCGCTCCGGCGCCTGGACGGTGAGGAGAGAGTGCGCGAGATCGCGCGCATGCTGGGCGGCGACCCGGAGTCGGGCCCTTCTCTGGATCATGCGAGGGAGTTGCTGGCTACCCTCCCCACAGCCCCCTGAAGAAACGGAACCCGGCTTCGATCGCTCCCGTCTTCGGCACGTCTCCGCCGCTGCCCCCCACCACCCCCCGGTACAGCAGACGGATCTCCAGCGGCCCGCCCGTCGCTCCGTCCGCGGTCGGGACGGCACGGTTGTACACCATCCCGAACGTCACCCGGCTGGACGAGGCGCCGCTGTGCGGCACCAGGATCTCCGGATCCGGCGCGCCGGCGGCCTGTGCCGACCCGGTTTCGACTGTGGCGGATCTCGTGAAGCTGTCGCGTCCCTTTCTGTAGTAGCGATAGCCGGCCACCAGCGTCATCGACTCGACGACCCGGAACCACGGCGAAAGTTCGACGAACTGGTAGTCCCCGGGATCCCAGTCCAGCTGGAGTTGGGAGGACATCGGGGCAAAGGTGAAGTTGGGATCGAAGACGCGCCGCTCAGTGGTCCCCGGCAGCTGCACACCGTACCTGAAGTCCGCCCAGAGGCCGAACCTGTCGGTCCAGCGCCCGTTCATCCAGCCGCGGACCTCCACGTCGATCTGGGCGTCGCCGGTGGCGGCGTCGAGAAAGTTCGCGGGATCGTCCTGTGTTCCGGTGGGAAGGCGGACGCGTGCGCCCGCACCCGCAATGATGTGGCGGGGACCGTCCGGTGCGCCGGATTCCAGCAGCCGCGCGTCGGTTCGCACCTCGATGTCGCCCAGTCCCCACAGGGCCCGCCACTGGCCCAGGGTGTGGGCCGCGCCGATTCCGAAGGCCGGGTCGGTGACCATTTCCAGAATCTGTTCGGTGGTGAGGAAGGCGTCCGCCAGGGGCATGGACGCCGGGACGCCGGTCACCCCTGCGGCCTCGAAGGCCATGGCAAGCGAGGCCAGGCGGGCCTGGAGCGCGACCCCGGCCGCAGACGAGCCCAGCGGCGCGAACATGGTGCCGTACATGGCGGAAAGTCCGCCCTGGAAGGTCAATGCGTCGTCCAGCACCGCGGTCGCGTCCATGCACTCCGAAGAGGTCGGATCGGCAGCGCACACTGCATCGCGGAAGGCGCCATAGCCGTTGATCGATGTTCCCAGGTCCGACAGGAAGCCGGAGGCCGCCCCGCTCCCCGGCCCGAATCCCGCGTTGGCACCGATGGAATCGGCCTCGAAGTGGAAGGCGATTTCGGTCTCGGGCTGAACGGCCGGGACCACGACGCCCACGGTCAGCCAGTCGAAGATGCCCACATCAAGCGCCACGGGCACCCGGGCGGTGTTCTTCTCCATGAACGTGGTCATGGACCCCAGGCTGATGTCGTAGTCCCCTCCCAGGGCCTCACGCACGGCTGCCTCCGCGGGGCTCAGCAGAGGGAACACACGGGCGCCTGCCGCGCCGGAGAAGGGAACGCCCAGGTCCTCCAGCCCTCCCCTGGTCGAGGACCCTTCCGTCCAGGTCCGGTAGCGGGACGAGAAGGAGGAATACTCCCCTCGGACTTCGAACCGGAGCTTGCCCCGGGGGACCAGGGGAGAATACGGCTCCTGCGCGGCGGCCAAACCGGACGCGGCTGCAGCGCCGAGAAGAACCAGCAGTGCGCTGACGCGGCCCGGCCGCGTCGCCGGCATGATCCCCGGGCGCCTTTCCCGGCGAGCGGTTCCTTGAGTTGAGATACGGTGCACGGCGCGTCCGGGTTGTCGTTGGCCCCGCGTTCGGATGGCCGCTCCGCGGGGAGTCCAGGAGACAAGATAATGCCGCCCGCACGGCTGGCGAACCGCATCGGGAAACCGGCGTTTGGCGCTTGACAGCATGTGGGTCCGCCCCTAGGCTACTAGTCCCGTTTGACGGGAGTCCGGTTCCTTGGACAGCCCTCCGGGGCAGCCGGGTTGCCGCGTGCGGGCGACGACCGCGGGAATAGCTCAGTTGGTAGAGCACCACCTTGCCAAGGTGGGGGTCGCCGGT
>JAPPNO010000066.1 GCA_028873845.1 Gemmatimonadota bacterium
CTCGACCTTGTCCTTGTCCCGGTAGTGATGGAAGGCCAGGGGCTCGTCCACCCAGTGCGCCTGCTTCCTCAGTTCGTTGTACACGAAAGACTCCAGCAAGGACCCCAGGTCGGCGGGGTTTCCGAGCAGCCTTCGGCGGCTGATCCCGCGCACCGCGCACATCATTCCGGTGTCTACGGCATGCATCTTCGGCGTCTTGACCATGCGGGTGACCTCGGCGGCGTGCCAGGCCGGGACACGCTCCACGAGAAACAACTGCTCCAGGAGAGCCAGGTACTTCCCCGCCGTGAGACGGTTCAGGCCGAGCCTTCCCCCGAGGTCCGTGACGTTGACCAACTGTCCCGAAAGAACGGCGGTCAGGCGGAGCAGTCTGGTCATGGCCTCGACATGACCGATTCCCGGCAGATCCGTCACATCCCGCTGAACGAGGGTGTTCACATACTGCCGATACCAGGCCGCCGCCCGTCGCCCGCCCGCCCGCGATACCGGTTCCGGAAAGCAGCCCGTCACAATCCGCCGCACAAGGCGATCCCTGATCCGCACGTCCTCGGACACCGGCGCCTCGCCCCGGAGCAGGGCGTTCAGGAACGTCGGCTCGCGCCCGAGGATCTCGCACTCCGACAGCGGCGCGAGCCGGACGGCTTCCATCCGCCCGACCAGCGCATCGGAGATCCTGGGGCGCAGCAACGCGTTGGCCGACCCCGTCAGCAGAAAGCGCCCGGGCCTCCGGTCCTCGTCCACCGACTGCTTGATGGCGAGCAGAGTGTCGGGCACGCGCTGCACTTCGTCGAGGGCAATGCGTTTCGGCGGAAGATTGCGGATGAAGCCGACGGGATCCGCGCGGGCCACCTCCGCCTGCGCGACGTCGTCGAAGGTGATGTACTCCCAGCTGTCGTCGATCAGCTCCCGGACCAGGGTCGTCTTCCCCACCTGCCGCGCGCCCATGACGAACACGACGGGCGTGTCGGCGAGGGCGTCTCGGACCAGGCGGGCGCTGAACCTCTGAAACATGACGATGGGGCTCCCATGCTGGAGGAAGGCTCCCGGAGGGTGGAAACGGCTCCGGCTGATTGTCAATCGTAACGGCGTCCAATCGTTATTGAAAGAGCGTCCAATTGTCGAGTGGCCGAGCGGCCAATCGTTGGCGATACCAAAGTCGTTCGCCGGCATCCGCGCTGTATGGTCCGTCCCGCACGGCGCGGTGGCCGGTTTGACCGCATTCCGGCTGCATTCCATCTTCGACGATGATGAATGACATGAGGTGCAGGCGCTGTCTGCCGATAGCGCGCACGCTGGCCGTGGCCATGGTGCCGGCGGCCGCGGGTATGCCGGCCCATGGCCAGGTCGCGCCGATGTCGTGCGGCGTTTCGGCCGACGAGTCGCGCTGGCTGGCCGAGTCCTACAAGGCGACGCACACCTACGGGCTGGGCGACGAGGAGTGGATCAAGTCCTACGGCGGGTTGGCGGCCGCAGGCGACAGCGTCTTTCTCTACGACCAGTTGGCGCGCCGCATCGTCCACCTCTCGGGAGAGCTGGAGGAGCGGCACGCGTTCGGGCGGGAAGGGGAAGGTCCCGGCGAGTTCCACTCTCCCATTCCCATCACCTGGCTGGACGACCACTTCGAGGGACATGTGGCCTTTGATGGCCGTCGGCTCGTCGTCTACGACCGGCTCCGCCTGGCATCCTTCGATCCCTCGGGGGAGCACCGGTGGTCGGCCCGGCGACCGGCCACGACCGTTCGGGAAGGTGTGCGGTTCGTGAGTCCGGTGGACGAAGAGGGGATTGTATTCGGAGTGGACCTGGTGGACTTCACCAGTCGGCGCCTTCAGCTGTGGAGGGTGCAGCGCGCAGACCCGCATCACCACGAGCTACTCTGGGAGCGGCCGGTCCCGTGGCGCTCCGGCGACGGTCCGTTTCCCATTCTCCGCTCGAGGGAGGCAGCGTCGCGCTGGGCGCGTCACGGGGACTGCGTCGTCGTTTCGGACGGCGGCCGGCGCTTTCTCCGGGTAGTCGACCTGTCGACGTTGGAGACGGACTCGGTCGCCCTTCCGGAGTGGGAGGTGCCTGCGTTCGGAGAGGTTTCCATCGACCGCGGCGCGATCAACTTCGGGGGCCGCGAAGTGCAACGGGAATCTGAGGGGCCGGCGCTTCTCTCGCGTTGGACGGGGCTCATCGTGGATCCGGACGGCCACGCCTGGATCCGGGCCTGGACGGAAGCACGCGACGAGTTCGAGGTCATTGTCGTCTCGCTCGCCTCCGGGCAGTCCCGGCGCCTGGTGAATCCGCCGGGCTTTCCCACCGCATTCGGCCCTCCGGGCGTCTTCTACACGGCGCTGACAAAGGCCGAGACGGATGAGCACTATCTCGTCAGGCTCGAGGGTCAGCGGTAGAGGTCGATCACCGCTCCAGCGGCCACAACTCCACGCGCTCCACCCCCAGCTCGTCGCGCGCCACCCCCAGGATGTAGTCCTCTCCGATTTCGGAGACTCTCAGGCCCACCGGCGTCTCCAGCAGTCCCAGCATTCGCCCGTCCGGACCGAAGACGGTCCACAGCGGCGCGGGCCTGTCCTCCAACGGGAAGTCGTATTCGCGCACCCAGAGGTAGCCCGCCGCGTCGCTCCGGGCCCCGCGGTAGGCGGGAAAGTACTCGGCAATCACCGCCGACTGCCGCCGGCGACGCATCTCCGCGGGCGGGGTCCCGGGGCGGGTGTTCCGTTCGATGTTGGCCATGACCTCTTCTTCGGTCGGCGCCCGCAGCTCATGACCGCGCCGGACGATCCGCGCGAGCTCGCCGTCGCTGGTGAAGGCCTTCAGCTCGTACCGGTAGTTCGTGCTGATGATGACGAGATCGCCCCAGACCGCCACGACCGATCCCCTGGCGTAGATCGTGGCCCACTCGGTGTCATTGCTCTCCATGCCCGGATGGATCCCGAGGTCGTTCCGCACCTCGCCCTCGCCATCCCTGATCTGCACCTTGATGTCGTCCAGGATCCGCTCCTCGTCACCCTCGTACTCCCAATTCGAGACGACGATCATCCCGCCGTCGCGGGTGGGGTGGAACGGATTCCACAGGAACCCCGGTACACGTCCGTCGTCCGCCATGGTGAACGTGCGGCCATGGTTTCCGTCGCTGTCGAAAACGGCGATGCCCATGTTCGGCGCATTCCGGGCCAGGATCGAGTCGCCCGGCCACGGGTCGATGCGCAGAAGACGTTCGAGCTCGCCGGGTCCTTCGCCGCGGCCGCCCGTGGTCGCCAGGTGGTTCCCCATGGCGTCGAAAAACCGGAGTTCGTTCGAGCCGCCGTTGGGCACCAGGATGCGTCCGTCGCCCAGCCTCATGGCATTGCGCACGAAGTGCAGCAGGTACGGCTCCTCGCCTTCGGCCCGGCCGATGGACAGGGTCGGCTCGGGGCCGATCTTCCAGTCGAGGCGCGAATCTTCGGGGGGAAGCGGGTTTTCGATGATGCGAATGCCGACGCTGTCGCGGATTGCGATACCGGGATCGCCGAGCGCGGGATCGTCCGGCTGACAGGCCAGGGTCGCGAGGGTGAGGAGGAGGGGGCGGAGGGACTTCATCGATCGTTCTCCAGTAGCCGGGAGGAAGGGAGACGCTGGACCACTACTGCGATCGATGCAAGGTTCGGGAAAGCTGCCGCTCGCCCCCCGGCAGCCCCCACGTCCCGCACACGGTGAACTCCCGTCCACCCTTTTGCATGCGGTACGCCCGCCTGGCCATCGGCACCACGATGTAGTCCCGTCCGTGCGGATACCGTTTCCGGAACGCGATCACCGACGCCGGCGCGAGTTCATCCGGGTCGATCCTGCACTCGAAGGTGTCCACGCGTCCCTCCCCCCGGCGCACCACGAAGTCCACCTCCCGTCCCGCCTTGTCCCGCCAATAGAAGACGTCGTCGTCCAGGTGACGGAACCGCAGCGAGTCGAGCACGAGGTGCTCCCACAGCAGGCCGCGGTCGCTCTCCCTGATTCGGTTCCACCCCTTCTCGAAGGTCACGAACCCGGTGTCGAAGGCGTAGCACTTGGGCCGGCTGACGATCTCCCCACCGCCGCCACCGCGGAACGGCTTCAGCCGATGGATGGCGTGCGAGATCCGCAGGGCCTCGGCGTATGACTTGACGGTGGGGCGGCTCAACTCCGTCAACCGGGCCAGGTGGCTGTAGTCGACCTGCCCGCCGCTCCATCTGAGCAGGAGACGGAAGAGCGCAAGGAAGCCCTGGCGATTGCGGACGCTGAACAGCTCGAGAATATCGCGCGCGTAGAAGCTGTCGATCCATTCCGCGAACTCGTGCGGCGATTTCGTCTCCGCCAGGAGCGCCTCCGGCAGTCCGCCATGCAGCAGCCGGCGGTCGAAGTCCGGCGTTCCGAAAGGCTCGCGGCACTCCTCCCACAGCACCGGGCAGAGGTGGACCGCCCGCTTTCGTCCGGTCAGCGAGTCGCGGAACTTGCCCGTCGCGGCCAGCGTGGACGAGCCCGTGGCCAGGATCCTGAGATGCGGGTACTCGTCGGCGGCGATCTTGAGCAGCAGGCTGGGATCGGCGAGCCTGTCGACTTCGTCGAGGGCGACCACGGCCCGGCGGCGCCGGCCTTCGAGGAAGAATTCCGGATCCGCCAGGGCACGGGCGGTGGACGGAAGGTCGCAGTTGAAGTAGGCAACATCGGGAAGCATGTTGGCGAGGGTGGTCTTCCCGACCCTCCGGACGCCCGACAGCCAGACGACAGGCCGCTCGGACCAGGCTCGCTGGATTCTGTTCAGCCACAGAGGACGCCGAATCATAGGCGTATTTTACATTTGGGGTGACCGAATGGCAAATACGGTTATGGAATCCGCACGATCGGGTAGGTTCCCCCAACCTGCAGTTGCTCCGCCAGGAACCCCCAGTTCGCGAACCCGTCGTCGGACCGGGGCTCCAGCAGGCTGAAGAGCAGGCGCCCCAGCGGCTGGTCCGCACGCGCCCACATGTCTCCGGGGGCCGGGGTGACCTGGGTCGCCTCGTAGCGCCCGAAGAGCGTCTGCTCGTTGCGTCCCTGGAAGGGGCGGGCGGCCGTGCTGACCGAATCGATGTGGAACGCCTCGACTTGGGTGGGCGTGGGCTCCGCCGGCTCGAGGGTGATGCCGTGGGCCGCGAGTCGGTTCAGGATGTCCCCCAGCCCGGCGGGGATCAGGTACGCCTGAGGGACGCGTTCGGTGAGCGCCGGCGCGAAGCTCCCGTACTCGTACAAGGTCTCGACGTACTGCGTATCGGCGCGCAGGAGGAGCGGGCGGCCGGTAAGCGGATGCGTCTCCTCGACCGTCGCGCCCATGAGGATGTCGACGGGCTCGGCGGAACGCTCGGGGATGGCGCGCAGGGCGAGTGACGCGCCCACCACGCTGGCCGCATCGGCATCCGCGACGATGCTGCGGACCTCTTCCCCGTGCTCATGCACGTAGTCGAGGATCTCTTCGACGAAGTACAGCGTCGCGAGCACGCGCTCTTCGAAGGTCGCGTAGCTGTAGGCCTCGCTCAGGATCGCGATGCGGTTGCGCAGGCCGATGTAGTTGTTGTTGAAGCGCGGGCGGTGGTCGAAGGTGTACCAGCCGGGCTCGCCGCCGCCGCGCGCGAACGCGTTGCCGTAGTAGTAGTACTCCCAGCCGTGCTTGGCGCGGATCTCGTCGGTGACGTGGGGGAGGAGGCCGTCGCGGAGAAACGCGTCGATTGCGGGCGGGGTGTTGGGGTGGAGCGGGGGCGAGTAGGTGAGGTGATAGGCGTGCCGCGTGCCGTTGGTCGTGTGCAGGTCGACGGCGACGTGTGGATCGTACTCGGTGAACAGGCGCGCGACCGACCGGGCTTCGGGCGACTCGATCTTCATGTGGTCGCGGTTGAGGTCATAGCCCTGCGCGTTCGGGCGCTGGCCCATGCCGCCGAACGGGCCGTGCTGGCGGCCCCGGTTGGTGAGGGTCACCCGTTCGTTGCCGTCGGCGTTGTAGATGGGCGCGACGAGGAGGATCATCGACTCCCGCCACTGGCCGTGACGGCCGGCCATGAGGTCGCGCAGCAGCATCTGGAGCGCCTCTTTCCCGCACACTTCGCCGGCGTGGATGTTCCCCTGCAGGTAGACGACGGTCTTGCCGGAGGCGCGGACGGTCGCCGGGGTCGGATCGTCAACGTCGCCGAAGACGGCCAGGGGGAGGGCGCGGCCTTCGGTGGTGTGGCCGTAGGTGGTGTAGTGGACGGATGGCGAGGCGGCGGCCGCGCGCTCGAGGAAATCCACGACGTCGGCGTAGGAGCTGGTTTCGCTGTAGTCGGTGCGTTCGGCGCGGGTGAGGAAGGTGGCGTCGGGGGGCGGGGAGGCATCGCACGCGGCGAGGAGGGCCGCGACCGCGAGGAGGGCGCAGAAGCGGCTCACGGGACCCAACGCCCCGCCGCCTCGACCATCGCCGAAATCACCGCCGGGCTCAGCCCCAGGCGCTGCAGCTCTCCGAGAGTCGGGGGCGACACGTCGAAACCGACCTCCGAGGTCCTGATGACCTGGATGATGATCTCGTCGTCGAGTCCGTCCTGGAACATGCCGATGACCAGGTCGTTCGTGAGCACGTCCCCCGCCTCCCCCAGCCTCTCCCGCACCATGGCCAGCGCGTCCTGCTCGGCGCGCGTGAACTCCCTGGCCACCTCGCGTGCCGAGATCGCCTCCCTGATCGCGCTCCTGATGATGCCGTTGTCGGGGTTCGCCGCCCGGCCCTGCTCCAGACTGGCCAGCGCGGCCCCGAAATCCCCCCTGATGCGGTGCAGTATGCCGACGTTGTAGTGCGCGGCCGCCAGATCCTCTCCCGTGATCTCCGTCACCGGGTCGGGCTGGCAGGAACGCACGTTCGCGACCGACAGCTCCAGCGCCCGCTCGTAGTCACCGGCCTCGACGGCCCGGAACGCCCGTTTCAGCCCCGCACCTCTCGTCGTCGAAGAACACAAGTTCCCGTCGCTCGGTCCAGCCGAAGAAGAGCGGCCTGATGCGGCGCGTCGTCCTCCGGTAGGCCTCGCCGATCACGGCGCTCGCCGAGGGGAACTCCGGGTAGTCCCGGTTCGCCACATTGGTCCGCCGGGGCTCGAACTGGTAGCTGCGGCTGAGCACCACGTTGCCCGTCCACAGATCGGTGACCTCGAAGAGCGCTCGAAAGGACACGGTGGTGCGGGCTTGGTACTTCGTGACGGTACGTCGGCGGGTGCGGTCGTTCACCTTCTCGACGACCTCTTCCGATGTCGTGGTCCGCTCCCGTTCGCCGTCGCACCTGGTGACGTTGATCGCGACGGCCACGTCGGCGCGCGCGGGGTCGTCTTCACGGGTGACCTGGAGGCCGCCCTCCAGGAGCATCTGCGTGACGCGCTGCCGCAATTCGGCGCCGCAGACGTCAGTGGACAGTCCGAGGTCGTCCGAAAAGAGATCCGCGATCCGGTCCACAGTGGAGGACTCGCTGTTCGACGAGATGGTGACCCTCTCGATTCCGAGCCCAAGGGTCGGCACATGCCTGACGTTGACATCCACCGTGGGGTTCAGCAGCGCCGAGTAGCGGAAGCCGCCGCATGACGCAACGGCGAGGGCCGCGAGGACGGCGGCGGGCGCCCACGGCAGCGGACGTCGCCGCGACCCGCGCCACATCACGCCGCCACCGCCTCCGCAATCAGCTTCGCCCGCGTCGCCTCGTCCGCCCCCGTCGCGTCCAGGATCACCTCGTAGAGCGACTCCACATCGTGCGACCTGCCCAGCACCACGCCGTCCCGATCCACCGCGATGTACGTCGGCACCCCCTGGATCGACCAGTCGTCGTACAGCTCGGACTGCTCGCCGACGAACCAGTTGACGAAGGGCAGGTCCATGCGCCGCTCCATGAAGTCGTGGACCAGCTCCGTGTTCTCGTCGATGCTGATCGTGATGACCTGGAAGTCCCGGTCCGCGAGCAGCTCCTGGAGCGCCGTGACCTCGGGCAGGCTGGCGATGCACGGCGCGCACCAGGTCGCCCAGAAGTCGAGGAGCAGGACGCTTCCCTCGTACAGGCTCAGCGACTCCTCGTCCCCGCCGATGCGCAGTGCGGTGGCTTCGGGGAGCACGGCGCCCGCCGTCACGTTCTCCAGCGCGTACAGGACGGGTTGGATCGCCTCGCCACCCGCCTCGCCGCGGAAGACCTCCACATCGCTGTACTCGTCGACCACCAGCTGCGCCATGCGGGTCACCTCCTCGCGGACCTGTGCGCGCTCGGCCGCCGTGGCCCTCAGGTCGTCAACCTCCATCAGCCGCTCGGTGGCGGACCAGAAGGCCCCGCGGGCGCGGAGCCGGCGGTGGCTGCTGTGGGCGACAACCTCGTCGACCAGGTCCACCCCGCCCTCGCCCCCGAAGCGGATCAGCCCCAGCAGCATGCGATCGAGGCGCAGGTCGTCGATATAGTGTTCCCCGAGGAACCCGTAGACCTCGTCCCGGATCTCCTGTCGCTCCGGTTCGTCGAATCCCATGTGCTCGTAGAAGGCGAAGTGCAGCGCCAGGAATCCCAGGTCATCGGCGGGATTCGCCCTCGCGATCTCGAGCGCGGCTTCCACGGCCGGACCCGGGTCGAGCGTCTCCAGTCCCAGCGCCGCCTCCGCGTCCGCCCTCGACCTGCCCTCGTTGCCCGGCTCCCTCAGCCATTGTCCGGCCCGCAGGATGTTCATCCTCTCGTCGATCTTGTAGCGCTCGACGGTCTGCCAGGCTTCGACGCGTTCGGGGCCGGCGTCGGCTCCCGCGTCAGTCTCCGGGCCCGTGCAGCCGGCTAGGACAAGGCCGGCGAGCAGGGTGGTTGTGCGTTTGATCACTTCGGTTCCTCCGGGCGACCTGGGTTGCGTTTTCCTTTCATCTCCCACGCGGAGAGAGTAGCGCCCGGCAGAGTGGGGGAAAAGGGACGCGATCAGCGGCGACAGTCGGAAGTTCCGCTCCCCGCCCGGTCGGACGGAGATTCCGCCAGATGATGGATCAGGACCCGTTCGACATCCATCTCGTCCTGGTTCCGGACGGCGATTCGCCGGCCCGCGATATCCAGCACCGTGTCGTCTCCCGGCAGATTCACCCGTCCGACGGGACATCCGAGCGAGTCGAAGACGTACCATGGCACTGGTTCGTCCCCGGACGGGTACGGCGTCAGCCAGACGAGGCCGCTCGCGTCGTCCACTTCCATCAATCCCAGGGAGGGAAAGAAGGAAGGACTGGGCACCTCGTCCAGACGGCGTCGCGCCGCCGGCATCTCCTCGTCCGGGACGTTTCGGAGGTTCCTCTCCCGGAAAGCGGCGACATCCCGGTCGGTCACCTGGCGGCCCGGAGGAAGCCTGACGACGAGTTCCAGCGAACCGTCCATGCGGACGCGGCGGAACTCTCCATTGACCCCGTCCTTGAGCCACATCATTCCGTCCGCGAAGAAGTAGCGCGGGATACTCTGGAAGGGGACAGGCACCAGCCGCTGGTCCTCGCTCACGTACCGAAGCGCGCTTTCGACGGCCGCCACATGCCGGAGCGGCTTCGAAGAGGGGTCCGCGTCAAGGTCCATCACGCTCACGACAAGTTCGAATCGTTGAAGGCCGGCGCTCGTTGGTATGGGGACCGTATGAGCATTGTCCAGCGCGACCCGCCCCGGAGAAAAGACCCCGACCGGATTGTAGCCGGGTTCCCACGAGCCCTGAACGCTTGATTCATGGCGCAAGCCCGCCTCGGTCAGGCGCACCGTGTTGAGGCGGTTGCCCCACTGATCCCAGGCGTGGAAAAGGCTGTCTCCGTGCCCCCGCATCCAGGTCAGCGTCTGGAACTCACCCGGTCCCTCTCCACGCCCTCCGACGCCGGATACGAACCGTTCGCTCCTGTCGAAGAGCCGAAGCTCGCTGTTGAAGAGATCGGCGGTGACAATGCCCGGTGGCACGAGTTCGGCACTGAAGAGCAACCGGAACAGGTACTCGTCCGCACCCTCCACGGTTCCGATGGTGTCGACCCGCGCCTCGAGATCGATCACCGGAAACGCTTCGTCATCGAGCGAAGCGTAGGTGACGATTCTCGTCCCCGCGCTGTCGCTCACCGTGACCGCGGGGGCATCCGGCGGAGAATCGCAACCGAGGAAACCGCTGGTGACGGCCAGGGCCGGGAGGATCGCTCCGAGAGGCCGGGGTGAGCGCGCCGTGTGTCTTCCCGCCAACTGTCGCGGTGCGGTCTTCATCGGATTCGCCTGTTCCCTCGGGTGGAAGTGAGATCTACACTTGGTCGGGACGTCTTGGCAAATGCGACTGTGATTCGGGAGTCGCAGTCGTACTGCCTCACCAAAGGAGGGGATGGGGAATGATGACTCGTATCACCGCAACTCTGGCCGCCCTCACTTCGATCGTCTGCGTGGGGAGCCGGGACGGGCTCGCCGGCCAGCGCACCGAGTTCCGCGACAGCGCCGGCATCCGCATCGTCGAGAACACCCGCCCTCCAGAGGGCTCGCGCCTGGATTGGCGGCTCGGGCCGGAGCCGCTCGTCTCGATCGGCGGGATGGAGGGCGAGGAGCCGTACATGCTCCACGATGTCAACGGCGCGACGATGCTGTCGGACGGACGAATCGTCCTCCTGAACGACGGAACGAAGGAGTTGCGCGTCTTCGACGGGTCCGGAACCTACCTGGAGACGTGGGCGGGAATGGGGGAAGGGCCGGGTGAGTTCCGTGCCGGCAACCAACTCTGGGGAATCGTCGCGGTGCCGGGTGACTCGGTCATCGTATGGCACTTCTGGTACCCGCAAGTGAGCGTGTTCGGCCCGGACGGAGAGCTGGTGCGCCGTCTGATTCCGGAGAGGAGCAGGTGGGGCGACTGGGAGCGCAGGGGACATCTGTGGGTCCACGACGTGACGCGCGGCGGCTTGATCCTGGCCGGCCAGGACTGGGCCTGGTTCGATCCCGTGGACATGGAAGTCTGGGACGCGGCGGGCGAACTTCGGGGTTCGCTGGGGGCGCATCCCGTCGAGGGGCCGATCCGCCGGGGAGAGGAACGTCCGGCCCTGATGTTCCGCTCGTACTTTTTTCAGCGCGTCTGGGGCGATCAGTTCGTCATCGGTCCCAGCGACCGCTACGAGTTCCGCGCGTTCGCGCTGGACGGCTCGCTGGCCCGGATCGTCCGCCTCGACCATGTTCCGCGCGCGCCGACCGAGGCTCACGTCGAGACGTACATCGAGGAGCGGCTGTCCTGGATTCCCAGCGAGCGCACGGACCAGCTGAGGGACCGCCGCCGGGAGTTGAACGCCATGCCGGTGGCCGACCGCCTGCCGGCCTACTCCTTCTTCACGGAGGACGCGCCGGGTTACCTCTGGGTCTACGAGTACGAGGCCCCGGGAGAAGAAACGCCTGGCCAGGTCAACACCATCTTCGATCCCGAGGGCCGCGTGCTGGGTTACTTCGAGACACCGGAGGGGATGGCGCTCCTGGAAATCGGCGCGGACTACATCCTGGCCAAGGTCAGGAACGACCTCGATGTGGAATCCGTGCAGCTGTGGCCGCTGGAGCGGGGAGGCCGCTGAGCCCGGTCACTATCCGTCCCCTTGGCCGCGCGCCACGGCATTGCTCGCGCGGGCGACCAGGAGATTCGCCACGATCGCGATCAGGGCGGCGATGGCGTTCGAGAGGACGTCGAAGTTGTCGTAGACGCGGTTCGGAAGAAGCGCCTGGATGCCCTCGTCCAGCCAGCCCAGCAGCGCGGTCGCGACCAGGGCGAGCGCGGCCGGCGCCGGCACCCGCCGACCGTTGTGCGCACGCTCCCCGAGAGCCTGGTAGACCAGGACGGCGACGATGCCGTACTCGAACAGGTGGGTGCGCTCTTCGAGGCTGCCGCCCATCCTGAGCACCGCCATTCCGTATACGGCCGTCACGCCGCACGTCACCCAGACCTCGCGCCGGCCGGGTCGCTGGCGCCGCCCGCTTCCGATGATGGCCGCTACCGTGAGGAACATGAGGACGAGCAACGCGGCCGGAAGCAGGCTGTGCTCGCGCAGTACCTCGGCCAGCTTTCCCGCCAGCCCGAGGGTGGAGTAGATGGCGACGACGACGGCCAGCGCGCATAGCCAGAGGCGTCGCTCGCGGTCGGACGTGAAGGGGGAGGGATCAGCCATCCCTGGCTACCGTTGCCAAAAGCTCGTTCAGGTGCACTGCCGGCGTTCGCTCTTCGGCCAACGGCGGAATAGCGGCCGCAATGGCGGTTGGAATAGCGTCCATGTGTCGGTTGGAATAGCGTCCACTTGTTGGTTGACGGGGCAGCTACCCCTCCAGCCGTATCCGCGTCGGCCCCGTTATGGCCATGGACATGGTCCCCACGTTCGCCATGGACATGGTCCCCTCGACACTGCGTTCGTACTCCGCCCGGACCACGAGCCTGCGCTCTGGATCCCACAGGAAGAAACCGTTCGCGGGGCCCTCCACACTCTGGGTGATCGACATTCCCCCCTGCTCGATATCGCTCTCGGTGGTGATGTGGGTGGCGACCGCGATGTGCGCCAGGGTCCGGCCGTCCACCACGGTGTCGCCCACCAGCGTGTAGGTGCTGACCGTCGTGCTGGCCGTCGACACTTCATCCGTGTCGGTGGACACGGCCACCGTATCCACCCAGGTGGCGCCCGGATCCACATTTCCATCGGGCATGCGGGGGAAGAGCAGGAAGGCCAGGGCCGGGAAGGACGACATCTGGGCGACCGGGCCGGCAAGCTCCGGGAAGGACGCGAGCTCTTCGACGCCGTGCCGGCCGACGAGGACCTCGAGGGTGCCGCTCACGTCGTCCAGACCGGCGGTTTGCGTTCCCATCATCGGGTTGTCGATCGAGCCCTCGAAGGCCTCCACGGTGCCCGTGACGCGCACGCCGACCGGGTCGGACGCAAAGGCCAGCGCGATCGTCACGGTGCCCGCTCCCATGATCGTGAAGCTGCCGCCCGGCGTGTCCATGTCGATCGACATGGTGTCGCCGATGTGGTAGAAGGCGCTTCTGGGCGACGGAACCGAGTAGGTGAGGTTCCGGCCGGACGGACCGCCCGTTCCGGCACAGCCGACGGCGCACACGGCCGCGGCGATCGTGATCGGGGTTCTGGTCATCGGTCCTCCTTGAGCCGCAGCACCGTCGGTCCGGTCATCTCCAACGGGATCGTGGGCATGCCCGGCATGGTCATGTCTCCCGACAGCCGGCGGTCGGACCGTACGTACACCACCAGCCTCCGCTCCGGGTCCCAGAGGGCGAACCCCTGCGAAGAACCGGTGAGCGCCTGATCGGCCGACGTTCCCAGCTCGTCCATCTCCATCCGGATCGTCACCTCCGCCGCCGTCGCGATGTGCCGCAGCGGGCGGCCGTCCACCAGGGTGTCACCCACGAAGGTGTGGTTCGTGATCGTGGTGAAGGTCACTCCCACGTCCCCTTCAAAGGACGATGTCACGGTGTCCACCCAGGTGGCGCCCGGCTCGACCGTGCCTCCGGCGAGGCTGGGGAAGAGCAGGTAGGCCAGGGTGGGGAGCGAGAACATCGGAGACGGGGCGCCGACCTCGGGAAACGAGGTCACCTCCAACACGCCGTAAGGGCCCCTCAGAAAATCGAGCGTGCCCGAAACGTCATCGAGGTCTGCGGTTTCGGTGCCTCCGAACGGAACGTCCAAAATGGCATCAAGGTGCTCCACTGTGCCCGTGACGCGTACGCCGCCCGAATCCGCCGTAAAAGTCAGGCCCAGGGTCAGAGTGGACCCGGACTCGATCTCCAGAGCCCCCACCGGCGAATTCACACCGACCACCACGGTGTCGGCCACCTCGTAGGTGGCGGGTGCGGGGCTGCCGGAGTATGCAAAGGTGTCTTCGGGGATTCGCGGGCCCGAGGTGGCGCAGGCCGCTGCAACGGCAGTCGCGAAGATTGCGGTCAGGGGTCTTCCGTTCATGGATACTTCCGGTAGGGCCGGGAGCGTCTTCAACGCACCAGCCATATCGTGGTCGGTCCCGTGATTCTCATGTCCAGAAGGGACTCTTCACCCTTCGCGGCCGTCGTTCCGCGCCAATCCCGCTCGTATTCGGCGTAAGCCACGAGTCTGCGTTCGGGGGACCAGAGAATCAGGCCGTTCACCGACCCCTCCATGGTTTGTGCGAAGCGCATTCCCGAGTCGTCCATCACCTGCTCCACCGTCACCTCGCTCGTCACGGCGATGTGAGTGAGCACCCGATCGTCGATCACGGTGTCGCCTGCCAGGGTGTAGGTGTTCACCGAATGGAGGGTCGTCTCCAGGCCGCCCCAGCCGGACGTTGTCGTCACCGTGTCCACCCAGCTGGATCCTGGACCGGTGCCGTCAGCGGGCAGACGGGGGAAGAGCGCGTGCGCCAATGCCGGGAGGGGTGCGAACGGAGTGGCCGCGCCCGAGAACTCGGGGAATGACGACGTCTTTTCGATCCCGCGCCGATCGATCACCAGCTCGACGTCTCCGGCCACGTCGTCATTGCCGAGGGGCACCTCCCCGGTCACCGGGTTTGAAACGGTGGCTTCGAAGCTCTTCACCAACCCGGTTACGCGAATGCGGCCGGGCGCCGTGCTGATGCTGACGCGTTCGTGTGAGGATTGCGAATCGAACGAGGTGCGCACCCCGCCTGGCCTCCCCGCCAGGGTCAAATGCAGAACCATGGACGATGACGCGGTCGTCACGGGTGCTTCCGTCGCTCTTGCCGCGCGGCTGTCGCCCTGTGGCGGGGTCACCGCGATCACCCTGGTGTCGGTGACCTGGTAGACGGCAAGCGGCATCGGCGTGGCGACGTACGCGAGCGTGTTGAAGGGAGAAGGGACGGCGAGCCTGGCGCAACCGGCGGCTGCAACCGGCAGTAGGATGATCGGTAGCAGGGTCCTTCTGTTCATGTCTCTCTCCCTGGCGAATCGGCTGAAAGCTCCGGGCGGCGCGATCTCCTCATCCGCCCACAAACCCCGCATCACGGTGGGATCCGTCGCAGAACGGCTTCGTTAACGACACCCCGCACCTGCAGAGCGCCCCTTTCGTCCCCTCGGAGGTGCCCCCGTCCGATGCCACCACCCTGAGGGGCCCGCGCACCAGCAGCGGCCCGTCGGTGGCGCACACGATCGTGACGGACTCACCGGCGGCGGCACCCTCGCCCGCCTCATCTCCCGTCCCCCCCACCAGCCGCCCCCCCAGGATCACCCCCGGATCGTCGAATCCGACCTCGCGGTGCGACCCGTCGCAGTAGGGCTTGTTGCCCGAATGACCGCACCTGCACAGCGCGACATCGTCGGTTTCGGCCACGATCTCGCCGCCCACCTCGATCTTGATCCGCCCGGTCAGGCAGAGCGGGCCGGCCGGCGGCACCTCGGCCACGTTGCCGCTTCGTCGTCCGTCGCTCATTGTCGTCTCCTCGGTCGGGGTCTCCGGCGGCGGGGACCGCCCCGCCCCGCCTGCCGCGGTCACATGCGCCGGTAGCGCGGCCCGCTGCCGCCCTCGCGCGGCGCCCACCTCGGGCCCAGCACGTCGGTCGCCTTGCAGTCGACGCAGTTGGGGGCGTTCACGCGCAACCGGCCGCCGTCGCGTTCGTACACGCCCGCGGGACACATGTGAACGTACATCTCGGCAGCCTCGGCGGATACGTCTTCGCCCACGGTCAGGTGCGACGGAATGTCGTCGCGGGTCTGGTTCCCGCTCTTGAAGACGGCGTCGACCTTGGACACGGCCAGCGGCCCGGCACCCGCAACCGCGGCCGCCCGCTCCCCCAACTCCTTCGCCTCCTCCGCATCCGTCTCCGTCGCGATCCTCCCACCCGGCACCCGCCCTCCCGTCACCGTCGCCAGGCCGGCCTTGGCGCCGCCCAGGAAGAACCCGCTCTTGAAGGCCAGGCGCATGTTCCGGTTGCGCCGCAGGTCCTTCACGATGAACGACCGGTCCACGGCCCCGGTGTAGCCCGCCAGCCCCGCCTCGGACACGTCGTCCTCCTGGAGCGCCCGGTAGATCGTCCGAGCGGCCAGGATCCCCGAGTGCATCGCATAGTGGATCCCCTTGAGCGAAGCCACGTCCACGTACCCGGCCGCGTCGCCCACGATGCAGATGCCGCTCCCGTGCCGGCGCTCCGGCAACGAGTGATACCCGCCCTCGGGGATCGTCTTTGCGCCCCATTCCACCATTTCACCGCCCTCGAGGATGGCGCGGAAAAGCGGGTGATGCTTCAGCCGTTGCAGCAGGCCGTGCACATCCAGCCGTGCGTCGCGGTAATCAAGGCTCACGACCAGTCCCAGCGCGACCAGGTCGTCGGCGAGCGGATACGCGAAGGTGCCGCCGAAGCCGTCCCGGATGAGCGGCCATCCCATGGTGTGGATGATCCGGTCCAGCGGCCGCCTCACCTCCCACAGCTCCTTCACCCCCAGCGAATAGATCTGCGGGTTCGCCGATCCGATGCCCTGCCAGTCGAGGTACGCCTGGGTGAGCGCACCGCGCGTCCCCTCCGACAGGACCGTCACGCGGGCGGTCACGTCCACGGGGGGCATGTAGCTGCCGCCGGACGGCTCGCCGTCGCGGTCCAGGCCGCGGGCCGCGGTTCGCACGCCGATCACGTCCCGGCCGTCCACGAGGAGGGAGTCGGCGGGGAACCCCGGAAGGATCATGACCCCCAGATCCTCGGCTCGCTCGCCCAGCCACCTCACGATCTCGCAGATGGAGGCGATGTGGTTGCCGTGGTTGCGCATGGTGGGCGGCGCCGGGATGCGCACTGCTCTCCGCTCGGTGAGAAAATACACGGCCTCGCGCTCGACAGGACGCCGTAACGGCAAGTCGGACCACGACATGGAAGGAAACAACTGTCGCAGCGAGCGTGGGTTCACCACCGCGCCCGACAGGTTGTGATCCCCCAGCCCTTCGGCCTTCTCCAGCACCCCGATCTCCACCTCGCCAACGCCGTCACCCTTCTCGTTGCCCTCGGCCACCAGCCGCGCCAGCTCGATCGCCCCCGCCAGTCCCGCGGGACCGCCGCCCACGAACACCACGTCGAGCGGCACGGCCTCGTCGCCGGGCGGCTCGCGCACGATGAGCTGCGCGGTGGGCGGCGCCGGCTGGTGCCGGTGCGGATGAACGCGACTGCCGGGTTTGATTTCGGTCACGTGTTAACTTACCCCCATGACACGACCGACACCCACCACCCTCGGCGAACTGAAGGCCTCCGGCTACCGCGGGCGCAGCGTCCGCGACGAGCTCCGCTCCAACCTGATCCGCAGGATCGAGGCCAGGGAGACGCTGTTCCCGGGCATTCACGGATACGAGGACACGGTCATCCCCCGGCTCACCAACGCAATCCTGGCCCGCCACGATTTCATCCTGCTGGGGCTGCGCGGGCAGGCCAAGTCCCGGATCCTGCGGCAGCTCGTCGGCCTGCTCGACCCGCACATCCCCGTCATCGCGGGCAGCGAAGTCAACGACGACCCGCTCGCCCCGATCTCCAGGCACGGCCGCCTGATGATCGAGGAGTGCGGCGACGCCACGCCCATCGAGTGGCTCGCGCGCGAACAGCGCTACCTGGAGAAGCTCGCCACCCCGGATGTCACGATCGCGGACATCATCGGCGACCTCGATCCGATCAAGGCGGCGCGCGGCGGCCACCTCCTCTCCGACGAACTCACCATCCACTACGGAATGCTGCCGCGCGCAAACCGCGGGATCTTCGCCATGAACGAGCTGCCCGACCTGTCCCCGCGCATCCAGGTCGGACTCTTCAACATCCTCGAAGAGGGCGACGTGCAGATCAAGGGATACCCCGTCCGCCTCCCCCTCGACCTCCTGATCGCCTTTACCGCCAACCCGGAGGACTACACCGCGCGCGGCAAGATCGTCACCCCCCTCAAGGACCGGATCGCGGCCGAGATCCGCACCCACTACCCGTATGACATTCCGACCGCGCTCGCCATCACCAGGCAGGAGGCGTGGGTGTCGCGCGGTGGCCGCCCCGTCTCCATTCCGCGGTTCGTGCGCGACATCGTCGAACGGATCACGATGCTGGCGCGCCTGGACAGCCGGATCGACGAGACCAGCGGGGTCAGCCAGCGCATGCCGATCGCGGTCCTGGAGACGGTGGTGTCGAGCGCGGAACGGCGCGCGATCCTCCAGGACGAGGACGAGGCCGTGCCGCGCATAGGCGATGTCTACGCGACATGAGCTTTCGGATTCACATGTCGTTGTGATCGTTCAGCTTACGGGATTATACGGTCGGGTT
>JAPPNO010000091.1 GCA_028873845.1 Gemmatimonadota bacterium
ACCGCCGACACCGCGATTTTCAGTCGCGTGCTCTACCAACTGAGCTACCTGGCCTTTGCCAGCCGACATCGAACCGACAAAAACCGACCGGGCCGGGCCGGCGCCCGAGCCCGTTCGGGCCCGGAACCGGGCGGCCTGGTCGATGCCGACGGCCCGTACGCCGGGCCGCTACGCCAGAAACGCCGCTCAAGGCGGCGTTCCGGATTCCGATGCAGTCATAGCGGGGGCGGGATTCGAACCCGCGACCTTCGGGTTATGAGCCCGATGAGCTACCAGACTGCTCCACCCCGCAGCAAGACCTTAATGGTATCGGTTTCGCGGGCTAGGGTCAATAGCGGAGTCGGGTCGCCGGTCGGCTCGCCGCCAGAGCCCCTTGCCCCCCTCGGCCGCGACCAGTACACGTACCCCATGAACCCGTCACAGGACCGGGGCACTGCCGCATCCACGGACGCGGCACCGAGCACCCCACCCAACGCCGCCAACGGTCACGGCGGGCCCATCGCGTTCATGG
The DNA here is from genome assembly GCA_028873845.1 of Gemmatimonadota bacterium. Taxonomy (GTDB): domain Bacteria; phylum Gemmatimonadota; class Gemmatimonadetes; order Longimicrobiales; family Gaopeijiaceae; genus Bin94. Next base: position 512 of record JAPPNO010000091.1, read on the forward strand.
CGAGGAACCCTATCGCCGCGAATCTGTTGATGGGCTTCCTCCTCTTCGCCGGCATCCTCGCCGCCATGGAACTGCCCCAGGAGTTCCTTCCCGAGGCCTCGCTGGACCGGATCCAGGTGGTCGTGCCCTATCCGGGTGCGGCCCCGCAGGAGGTCGAGGAGTCGATCGTTCGCAAGATCGAGGAACAGATCGAGTCCGTGGAGGGGCTGAAGAGGACGGAGTCGTCGGCCGCGGAGAGCATGGGTTCGGTCATCGCGGAGTTCAGACAGGGCACCGACCTGAGCCGGGCTCTCGCCGATGTCAAGGCGCAGGTCGACCGGATCGCGACCTTCCCGGTCGGCGCCGAAAGGCCCGAAGTCCGGGAGGTCACCAGCCGCCAGATCGTATTCCGCCTCGTCGTCTACGGTGACGTACCGGAACGGACACTCAAGGAGCTGGCCTACCGGATCGAGGACGGAATCCTGGCACTGCCCGAAGTCTCCTATGCGGAAACGAGCGGTGTCCGCGACTACGAAATCTCGATCGAGGTTCCCCTCAGCCGCCTGCAGGCACTCGGCCTGACCCTCGATGACGTCGCGGTTGCGGTTCGCCAGGGTTCCCTGGAACTCTCCGCCGGAAAGATCTCCACGGGCGACGAGGAAATACGGGTCCGCACGATCGGCCAGAACTACGAGCAGACGGACTTCGAGGACATCATCGTGCTCACCCGGTCCGACGGCACCTCGGTGCGCCTGGGCGACATTGCCGGAGTGCGCGACGCCTTCGCCGACACGGATCTGGTCACCCGCTACAACGGACAGCCGGCGGCTCGCCTGGACATCTACCGCAGCGCGGGCGAGAACGTGATCGACATCGCGCGGGCGATAAGGGACCACCTCGACGCAGAAGTCATGCCCGGGCTCCCGGAAGGCGTCGCGGTCGACATCTGGCGCGATGACGCCGTCGATCTTCAGGGTCGTGTCGGCCTCCTCCTCGAGAACGCGGCGATCGGTCTCGCGCTCGTATTCCTGGCACTCGCCCTCTTCCTGCAAATCCGCCTGGCCATGTGGGTGGCCGTGGGGCTGGCGGTCTCTTTCGCGGGGACGTTTCTGGTGATGGCGGTCATGGGGGTCTCGATCAGCATGTTCTCCCTGATGGCCCTCATCCTGGCGCTGGGCATCGTCGTGGATGACGCGATCGTCGTCGGCGAGAACATCTATTCCCAACGCGAAAGCGGGCTCGGCGGCGTAGGTGCGGCCATTCGTGGGACCAGGCAGATCACGGCTCCCGTGATCTTTGCCGTACTCACCACCGTGACCGCATTCTCGGTGCTGCTGGGAGCGCCCGGCCCCATCGGCAAGATCGGCCTCAGCATTCCGATCGTCGTAATCGCCGTGCTGATGCTCTCGCTGGTCGAATCTCTGCTCGTGCTGCCGCATCATCTGGCACATCTGCCCCCGGGCGGCGAGCCCCGGAACCGCGCGACCCGATTCGTGAGCCGGGTTCAGGCGGGCGTTAACGCCCTGCTCGAACGGGTCGCCAGTGGGCCGCTCGATCGCGGCTTGCGTTTCACGACCGCACATCCGGGCATTGTTCTGGCTGCCACGGCCGGCCTCCTGGCGGTTTCCATGGCGTTTGTGGCCGGAGGATACGTCAGGTACGAATTCCTTCCACAGATTGAGGGAGATGTGGTCTCCGCGAACGTGGAGATGCCGGTGGGAACGCCGAGCGAACGGACCACGGAAGTAGCGGAGCGTCTCGAAACCGCCGGCCATCGTGCCCTGGAGCGGCTCTCCGGGGGCAGCGAGACACCCCTGGTCGCCGTTGCCGTCACGATCGGCCAGACAGCCCAGCTCTTCGACCCGCTCGGGGGAGACGCCGTGGAGGTGCCTCGCGGGCACCTGGGCACCGTGGAGTTCAGGCTCGTCGAATCGAGGTTGCGCGACTTCTCCTCCACCGAGTTTCAGAATGCATGGCGCGAGGAAACGGGCACGCTGCCCGAAGTCGGATCGATGACCTTCTCGGCGGGCGCCCTCGCGCTGGGGCTTCCTGTTCACCTCGATCTGTCCCACCCGGATCCCGGGCAACTTGCCACGATGGCGAACGAGGTGGTCGCCGATCTGGAGTCCAGAGCCGGCGTCTACGACGTGAAGACCAACCACGACGCGGGATTCAGGGAACTCCAGCTGGAGCTGAAGCCCGCCGCCCGCACTCTGCACCTGACACTCGATCACTTCGCGCACCAGGTGCGATCCGCCTTCTTTGGCACCGAGGCGCTCCGGGTGCAGCGGGGTCGCGAGGATATGAAGGTGTACGTGCGCCTCCCAGAGGAGGAGCGCAATTCCCCGTCCGACATCGAGGGCTATCCGATTCGCACGCCGAGCCGGGCGGAGGTTCCCCTGGGACAGGTCGCAACCGTCCGATTGGACCGGTCCCCCACGACCATCCATCGACTCGACGGGCGCAGGGTGATCACGGTCACCGCCAGCGTGGACAACAGGGTGGTGACCGGCCAGGGGGTGAACAGAAACCTGGAGGGCGCGCTGCTGGCCCGGCTTTCAGCCGAGAATCCGGGATTCGCGTACAGCCATGGGGGAGAGCAGCGCCAGCAGCAGGAACTCAACGCCTATCTGCCCAGGGCGGTCTTCTTCGCAATGCTGGTGATGTACGTCCTGATGGCGATCCCCTTCGGCTCCTACACGCAGCCCTTGATTGTCATGGCCGCAATCCCGCTCGGGCTCGTGGGCGCCCTTTTCGGGCATGTCCTCCTGGGGCTCAGCCTGGGGTTCTCGTCCATCCAGGGAATCATCGGAGTGAGCGGCGTGGTCGTCAACGACTCACTGATGATGATCAAGTTCATCAACGAGTCCGCCGCGGCCGGGATGAAACCGCGCGATGCCGTCATCGTCGGGGCCAAGGCGCGTTTCCGCGCGATCCTGCTGACTTCCGTGACCACCTTCCTGGGTGTCGCTCCGCTGATCTTCGAGCGCAGCGTTCAGACGCAGCACCTGGTGCCGCTCGCCACGTCGGTGGGATTCGGTGTCCTCGTTGCGACCTTCCTCCTCATGCTGGTCGTCCCGGCACTGGTCATGGCGCAGTTCAACCTGAGGGCAGCGTGGGAGCGGCGCCGGGCCTGACGCCCGGGCGGGCAGACGATGCATCCGGGTGAACATCCTCAGGCGAGAGGAGCAAGGCCGGTCGGTCCTACCAGTCCGGCGAGTCCTCGTCGTAGAGGGTGGCGGGCAGGCTGTAGGAATGTTCCAGCCTGCCCAGGTTGACAAAATCGATGAGCGCCTTGAATCGCTCCAGATCCTTGGTTTTCCTCCACCTTGGCACCACCCGGCCGACCAGGCGCTTGATCCTGTTCTGTATCCTCAGGACGGGCACGGCCCTGCGCCGGGACTTCGGGAACAGGAACGCACCGGCAAGGTCATTGCCGATCAATTCCCGGGAGATCTGGTAGGCATACCCGGCCAGCTTGCGCCGGGCCGCCACGTCGTTGATGCCGATGACCAGAGGGGCGCTGTTGATGATGCTGTTCGCCATGATGATGGCGTCCTCGTCGGGGGGCGGCTCGCACAGCCTGCCGACTTCGAAAGCACGCACGGCCGACGCCATGTCGCGGAAGAGAACTTCCTCCGGTATGCCGATGAGGAGCCCCGTGTAGCGCCAGACATGCACATACGCTTCGCGTTCCTCCCTGCTGAAGTCACCCCCCAGAGTTGTCACGTGCTCCATGAGCCGACCCGAAAACGAGGAGCCGGCCAGCAGCATGGTGGCGGCACTGATCGGCAGGCCGTATCGCTTCTGGTTCCATTCATCCGACTCCTTGATGAGAAGTCGCGATTGGGCGTGAACCAGCCGTACCCTCAGCGTGAGCTTCCATCCATCGCCGAGCGGACTCATTCCACCGGGGAGATACTGCTCAATGAGCTGCAACCCGTTCTGCTTGAGCCTGCGCACCCCCGACTGCGTGACTCGACCCCGTATGCGGAAGGACTTGCTGATCAGCGTTGCGAATCCCTCGACGATGCTTCCCCCCACCAGGGCCGCCAGTACGGTGTCCGAATTGCGCAGGAAAGCCCGCGAGGCGACTATGGCGATGTCCTCGTCGTACCAGTCCGGCACCTTGAGGGCCTCGGCGATGAAGTGCTTGAGCGACTCGGGGGCGTCGACAGGGAGGTCGTGCGGTTCCTGCAACGCCTTGGCCAGCAAAGGGTGGACCAGCTTCGGTGGAAGCGAGGCGAGGTCCGCTGACACCGCATCCGCGAGCGGATCACCGATGGTCGTATGACGGATGTAGGCAGCCGCCAGCTCGGGGGCCTCTTTCGCGGCCCGTCGGTATCCGGCCGCGTAGGCCGTGGGGACTACCATGGTCCTTGCTGGATCATTCCTCTCGACACCAGTCGGAGTTGCGGATCAAGGCCTCCACCGCCCGCCGCGGGACACCGCCCGGAACAAACCTACTCCCGTGGCATCCGAACGCCAAGCTGCACTCAGGAAACCGGGTCAACGGCAGGGACCGGGTGCGCCGGGGCTTTCAGCGTCGTTATACTACTACGGTGCGGTGGTGCCCGGAAACGGCTGTCGAGACGGGAGGAGACGCTGATGGCAGAGAGACTTCGGCCGGAAGAGATCGAGGCCTGGACGGACGCGCGGCCCAGGTGGCGCTTTCGCGACGGCAAGATCCGCAAGGAGTATGCGTTCCAATCCTTCCGCAGCGCCATCGTGTTCGTCAACCGGGTGGCCACGATCGCCGACGAACTCAATCACCACCCCGATATCGACGTTCGCTACGACAGGGTCATCCTCTCCATGTGGTCCCACGACGCGGGTGGCGTCACCGAGCGGGATCTCAATCTCGCGGAGCGGATCGACTTCGCGACGTCAGCCCGCTGAGCGGATCACACCCACCAGGACCTGCAGTCCACTCTCCAGTGCCTGGTGCGTGAGCGTGGCTGGCGGCGTCAACTCCACGACTTCGCCGGCCTCTCCTGCGGGCAGCACGATCAATCCGCGCTCCAGCGCCAGGGCGGCGGCCCCGACCCCGGCTGCCGTCCCCGCACACCGACGCAGCTCCACCCCCAGCATCAGTCCCCTTCCCCTCACCTCTTCCACGCGGCTGCTGCCCTCCAGTTCGGCCTTCAGATACCCGAGCGCGTAGTCTCCCAGCCGTCTGGCCCGGCCGGCCAGGCCATCCTCTTCGAGGACGGCCAGGAACCCCAACCCTCCCGCGCAGCTCAGCGGATGACCCAGGAAGGTACTCGTGTGGATGGCTTCGCCGGTTGAAGGCGGCCAGGCGTCCATCAACTCCCTCGGGCCGCAGCACGCCGAGAGCGGCATGCCGCCGCCGAGCGCCTTCCCCAGACAGACAAGATCCGGGATAACGCGGTCGTGTTCGCAGCCGAAGAGCGATCCCGTGCGTCCCATGCCCGTGAAGATCTCGTCGGCAATCAGCAGCGCGCCCCCCGCCCGGGCCTGCACGGCGAGCTGCGTGAGGAACCCTTCGGGCGGAATCCGGACACCCGCCCTTCCCTGTATGGGCTCCACGATCACCGCGCCCACGGGCACCGGGGCCTTGCCCGCGAGCAACCCGGACACCTGGCCCAGGACCGACGCGGCCTCGGCGGGCGTCGACGGGAAGGGCACAAATCGCACATGATCGGCCAGACGCGCGGTGAAGGGCCGGCGAAAGTGCTCCCGATCGGTGGCGGCGAGAGCTCCCAGGGCGAGTCCGTGATAGCTCCCCTCGAAGGCGATGATTCCGGGTCTGCCCGTGGCCAGGTGGGCCGTTTTCAGCGCGGCCTCGACGGCGTCCGAGCCGCTCAGCCCCAGAATCGTCCTGGACGACCGCCAGGGCAGCACCGCGGCCAAAGCCTCCAGGAACTCGACCTTGATCGCGGGTGGGTGAATGTCCCCCATTCCGTGCACAAGCCTGCCCGCCTGCTCCCTGATCCTGTCGACAATCAGCCCATGCCGGTGCCCCGCGAGGGCCACCCCGAAGGCGCCGGAAAAGTCCAGGTACTCCTTGCCGGACGCATCCCTGACCGTGCCCCCGGAAGCGTGTGTCCAGAAGGGCGGGGGATCCTCCAGGCAGGTGACGTTCCGTGACTCGACCCGCGACAGCCGCGCGGCCCACCGCTCCCGTGAACCTTCGCCGGACCCCTTCTTAGGCGGCAACGGTGATCCAGACCATGAAGCCGAAGTAGGCGGCAAGGAGCAGGACGCCCTCGGAGCGCCTGACCTTGCGGGCGCTGGCGGCCACCGGCCACACCAGGAGCGAGATGATGAAGACCGCGGGGAGCTGACGCGCCAGAATCGACGGGTCAACGGTCAGTTCCCTCACCAGCGCGGATGTTCCCAGCACTGCGGTCAGGTTGAAAATGTTCGAACCTACGATGTTGCCCACCGCTATGTCCGTCTGCTGGCGCGCGGCGGCCACGATCGAGGTTACGAGCTCCGGTAGCGAGGTCCCCACCGCCACGATGGTGAGGCCGACCACCTCCTCGCTCACTCCCATGATGATAGCCAGTTCGGAAGCGCCTTCGACAATCGCCCTGCCCCCGAACGCAAGTCCGACGGCGCCAGCCGCGACCAGACCCAGATTCGCCAGGAGGCTTTGCGCCCCCTCGGGCTCTTCCGCGCCCTCACCGAGCTCATCCGGTTCTTCCTGCAAATCGGACATGTCCTCCTCGGCGGTACGGAAGGTGAACGCGATGTACACGATCAGCAGCGCCAGCAGGATCACCCCGTCGCCGAGATCCACCGTGTAGTCCAGCACCAGCGGGTACACGAGAATCGTAACCAGGACCATGATCGGCACATCCCGGCTGATGACCCGGTCCGGCACCGCCAACGGCCTGATCACGGCGGTCGCGCCCAGGATCAGGCCGATGTTGGCGAGGTTCGACCCCATCACGTTCCCCATCAGGACCCCCACCTTGTCCTCGAGCGCGGCGGCGATGCCCACCACCAATTCGGGTGCCGACGTCCCCAGCGAAACCAGCGTGAGCCCCACGACGATCGGGCTGATTCCCATGTTGGCCGCGATCCTGGCAGCTCCCCGCACCAGCCATTCCGCACCGAAATAGAGGGCTCCGCAACCACCCACCAGCATCAGGACGTGCAGGACCAGATCACTCAACGGCGCCTCCGGCCGATCCACCTCGACACTTCGCCGAGTGTACCCGTGTTCACGATCTGATCGCTCTGCAACCAACCCCTCCGTGCCTGGTCGACACCGTGGTCCACGTTGTCCAGCTGGGTGACCGAGTGGGCGTCGGAGCTCACGACGACGCTGACGCCCAGCTCTCCACACAAAGATAAACCGCGATGGTCCAGATCCAGCCGCCGCGGGCCGCCGTTGACCTCCACGGCGACATCCAGGCGACGCGCCTCGCGGAGGATCTCGGGTACGTCGACAGGATACGGACCCCGCCTCCCCAGCTTCCTCCCCGTGGGGTGGCAGAGCACGTCCACGAAAGGGTTCTCCATGGCCCTGACGATCCGGTCGGTCATGCGGGCCGCGGTCATGTCGAAGACCGAGTGGACCGACGCGAGGACCACGTCCAGCTCGGACAGGATCTCGTCGTCGAGATCGAGGGTGCCGTCGCGCAGGATGTCCACCTCGCAACCGCGCAGTATGCGAATGTCGGGATGGTCTTCCTGCACGCGCGCGATCTCGGCGGCCTGCGCGCGGAGTCTCGCCGCGTCCAGGCCGCCGACCACCCCCGTCGACGGAGAGTGGTCTGTGATGGCGACGTAGCGGTATCCCCTCCCGGCCGCCGCCTGCACCATTCGCCGCACCGTCGCGACCCCGTCGCTCCAGGTCGTGTGCATGTGGAGGTCGCCCCTGATGTCCCCGCGCTCAACCAGGCGGGGAAGGCCGCGTTCGGCCCGTGCGAGGGTGGCGGCGTCCTCGCGCAGCTCCGGTGGGATCCAGGGCAGGCCCAGCGCGGCGTAGATCGCCGCTTCCCGGCCGCCGTCCTCCTCGCTCCCCTCGATGCCGGCCGGCGTCAACTCCAGTCCCTTGCCCCGTGCCCGGCCGGCAAGAGCCTCGAGGTACGGCGGCGGGCCTGTAAGGTGATGACGGACCGCGCCGATCACCTCGCGCGGCACCGCCCACAATCTGCAACGTACACCGTCGAGGGACACTTCAACCGGGTTGTCCCCTTTCCCACTCGAGCGCGATGCCCGCCCGATCGCACCAGCTTCGGCCCACAGCACCTCCGGCTCCGCGCCGCACACGATGTCCAAGGCTCCCACGACCTCCACACGCCGCGCCAACTCCCCCGCCACCCGCCCCTCGAGCCCCGCACCGCGCAGCCCCGCAATCATCCTCCCGGCCACCCGATCCGCCTCCGACAGCAGCGACTTCCCCGACAGGGCCGCCATCTCGGCCAGACCTCGCCGAACCCGGCCCACCACCGCCGGCCCGAACCCGTGCACCCCGCGCAGCTCCCCGTTGGCCAGCGCGTCTCCCAGCTTCTCCACCGAGTCGATCCCGGCATCCCGGAGAGCGCGTGCCCGGGTCACGCCAACCCCGTCCAGACGGAGCAACGCCGGCAGCCCCGGCGGGACTCTCTCCCGGTAGCGCTCAAGGCGCGCCGACGTGCCGTCGCGCACGAGGTCGCCGAGGAACCCCGCGAGCCCCTTCCCGATCCCCGGCACCCGCGACAGGTCGGCTCCCCCCGCGATCAGCGCCGCGAGCGGATGGTCAAAGCGGCGTATCGCCGTGCCCGCGCGGCGATAGTGCGATACGCGGCGGCGGTCGGCGCCGTCCAGGGCCATGAGGTCCGCCAGCTCCGCGACGAATCCACCGAGTTGAGCGTTGGTCACTGCACGGCCGCGTTCGGGGCCGGCGCGACCCCCGCATCGCTTCCCTTCCCCGCAAGTCGTTCCCGCAGCCGCTCCTCGTCGAGTACCTCCACCCCCAGCCGCCGCGCCTTTTCCAGCTTGGTTCCGGGGTTCTCGCCGGCGACCAGGTAGTCCGTGCGGCCGCTCACCGACCCGGTCACGCGGGCACCCAGCCCCTCCAGCACCTTCTTCAGTTCCCCTCTCGAGAACGACTCCAGCGTGCCCGTAATGACGACCCTCTTTCCCCCCCAACCCCCCTCATCCCCCACCTCCGGCGCCTCCGGCACGACAAACCGGAACCCCTTCGCCAGCAGCCGGTCCAGCGCCTCGCGCACATCCGGCGTCCCCAGAAAGCCCGTGATCGCCGCCGCCATCTTCCCGCCCACCCCGTGGATCTCCTCCAGCGCCTCCGGCGAAGCGGCCCGCATTGCCTCAATCCCCCGGAAGTGCATCGCCAGATCGCGCGCGACCGCCACCCCCACCTCGGGGATCCCCAATCCCACCAGGAACCTTGCGAGCTCCACATGCCGACGCTCCTCGATCGCCCCGACCAGGTTGCGCGCCGAGACCTCGGCGAAACCCTCCAGCGGCACCAGGTCCTCCTCCTTCAAATCGAAAAGGTCCGCAAGCTCCCTTACCAGCATCTCGTCCACGAGCAGCGACGCCGTCTCCTCCCCCAGACCCTCGATGTCGAGCGCACCCCTCGCCCCGAAGTGCGTGATCCGTCCCTTCAGCTGCGCCCGGCAACCGAAGTGGTTCGGACAGATCGTGAACGGCCCCTTCTCCACGGGTTCCGTCCCGCACGACGGGCAGGCACCGGGCATGGCGAAGGATTCGCCCCGTTCGCGCGCTTCCTCGTCGATCCGCTCCACGATCTGCGGTATCACGTCGCCCGCGCGCTGCACCCGCACCAGGTCGCCCTCGCGCACGTCCTTTCGCTCCAGCTCATCGCGATTGTGCAACGACGCCCTCGAAACCGTCACCCCACCCACCTCGACCGGCCGGAGCAGCGCCACCGGGGTAAGCACCCCCGTACGCCCCACCGACACGAAGATCCGGTCGATGCGCGTCACCTCCTTGCGCGGCTCGAACTTGAAGGCGATCGCCCACCTCGGGTGGTGCGAGGTGCTTCCCAGCACGGCCCGGGGCGCCACGGCATCCAGCTTGACCACCACACCGTCGATCTCGTAGTCGAGGGAGTCCCGGTCGGCGGCGAAGGCGCGGTGATAGGCGACGATCTCGTCCACAGTGTCGGCCACCGTCACCCGCTCGGGCGTCTCGAGTCCCCACTCCCTCAACGCCGCGACCCCCTCCGAATCGGTCTCGAAGACCGTCCCCTCGACGGCCATGATGTCGTATGCCAGCACCGTCAACGGCCGGCTGGCCGCAATCCGCGAGTCCAGCTGCCGCAGCGCCCCCGAAGTCGCGTTGCGCGGGTTCTGGTACGGCGGGTCGCCCGCCTCGATGCGCCGCCGGTTGAGCGCCTCGAAGTCGCTCAGGTACATCATTGCTTCGCCCCGCACGGACAGAAGCGGCGGGGCCGGCCGCTCCACCTGCCGGAGTCGCAGAGGGACCGTGGGGATCGTGCGCACGTTCTCGGTCACGCCCTCACCCACTCGTCCATTGCCCCGCGTCACCGCCCGGTCCAGCACCCCGTTCACGTACACCAGCTCCAGGGACGCGCCGTCGAGCTTGGGTTCGAGGATGTAGCGGATGTCCCCGTCCCCCAGCGCCTTGCGCAGCCTTTCGTCGAAGCGGCGGACCTCCGCGACGTCCCGCGCGGAGTCGAGCGACAGCATGGACGCCGCGTGCTCCACGGCGGGAAGGCTCTCCAGCGGATCCGCACCCACCCTCTGCGTGGGCGAGTCGGGGGTGACCAGCGACGGATGCGCGGCTTCGAGCGCCTGCAGGCGCCGGAACAGGGCATCGTACGCCGAGTCGGAGATCTCGGGACTGTCCTCGACGTGGTAGAGACGGTTGTGGCGTTCGATCTCGGGCCGGAGCCGGGCGGCCTCGGCGGCGGCTTCGTCAAGGCCCGGTTCCCGCGGGTCAATTCCGCCGGATACCTGCGAACCAGCCTCCTGGACATCGTCTCGGGTCATGGAAAAACGCTAATCCGGCCCGACACTTCTGTCCACGCGCCCGCCTCCCGCCTTACATTGGGGTCCCTGCCCATCACAAGCACCAAGCTCCGACCTGGAGGTCCGAATGGAGTTCCCGCGCGGCCCTATCCGCATGTCAACATTCCTCTTCGCCCTGACCCTTGCCCTGCCCGCCGCCCTCTCCGCCCAGATGGAGACCACCACTCCCCGCGGCGCGGACGAGGGAGACGGCCCCCACGAGCGCCTGATCCTGCGCGGCGCCACCATCATCGACGGCACCGGCGCGCCACCCATCGGGCCCGTGGATATCGTGATCGAGGGCGATCGCATATCCCAGATCCGGACGGTTGGATATCCCGGCGTCCCCATCAACGAGAGCCGCCGCCCCGGCGACGCCACCAGGGAAATGGACATGACGGGCATGTACATCCTGCCCGGCTTCGTGGACATGCACGCCCACACCGGTGGCGCGGGGAAGGCGCCCCAGCCCGAGTACGCCTACAAGCTGTGGATGGGGCACGGGATCACCACCTCGCGCGGCGTCGGCCACGGCCCCATGATGTGGGCGCTCGCTGAGAAGGCCGCCGCCGCCCGCAACGAGATCGTGGCCCCGCGCATGTTCACCTACGCGCGCCCGGGCGAGGCTTGGGACGAGGGCCCGGTCGATTCCCCCGAAAAGGCGCGCGAATGGGTCCGCTGGGCCGCCGCCGTCGACGTGGACGGCGCGAAGATCGACGGCCTCAAGCTCGGCGCCATGGACCCCGACATCATGGCCGCGGTGATCGACGAGGGTAAGAAGCACGGCCTCGGAACCGTCGCCCACCTCGGCCAGATGGGCGTGGTGCGCATGACCGCGCTCGACGCCGCCGAAGTCGGCCTCGACATGATGACCCACTACTACGGCCTCATGGAGTCCATGCTGACCGACTACAGCGTCCAGGACTGGCCCCTCGACTACAACTACCAGGACGAGCAGCACCGCTTCGGCAACGTGGGCCGCCTCTGGTACCAGGCCGCCGAGCCCGGTTCCGAGCAGTGGAACGACCTGATCGACCGGTTCCTCGAACTCGGCTTCGCCCTCGACCCCACCATGACCATCTACGAGGCCAGCCGCGACGTGATGCGCGCCCGCGAGGCCGACTTCCACGAGGAGTACACGCTGCCCAGCATGTGGGACTTCTACCAGCCGTCGCGCATCGCGCACGGGTCCTACTGGTTCTACTGGACCACCGAGGACGAGTACCACTGGAAGCGCTTCTTCCAGAAGTGGATGCACTTCCTCAACGACTACAAGAACGCTGGCGGCCGCGTCACGACCGGCTCCGATTCCGGCTTCATCTACAAGCTCTACGGCTTCGACTACATCCGTGAGCTGGAGCTGCTCCGCGAGGCCGGCTTCCACCCCGTCGAGGTCATCCGTTCGGCGACCCTCTTCGGTGCCGAGGAGCTCCACGACCCCAAGGGCGCGAAGATCGACTTCGGGATCCTGCGGGCCGGGCTCAAGGCCGACATGGTCGTGGTGGACGAGAACCCGCTCCAGAACCTCAAGGTGTTGTACGGCAACGGCGCGGTGAAGCTCAATGACGACACCGGCGAGGTGGAGCGGGTGGGCGGGATCAAGTACACGATCAAGGACGGGATCGTCTACGACGCACAGAAGCTGCTCGCCGACGTGCGCGAGATGGTCCGCAAGGCGAAGGAAGCCGCGGCCGTATCGGATGGAGGCAACTGAATGGACCGCGCTACTTCACGGGAGACCGAAATGATCATCAGCCAAGCCGGACGGAGGACAGGATGTTCGACGCTGCGGCTGGTGTTCGCAGCCGTGATCGCAACCGCGACTTCCGCGCCCGGCCTGCAGGGCCAGGAGGGAATCGCCAACACCCAGGCGGAAGATCCGTTCCACGTCATGGCGGGCGCGAGGGTCGAGTTCTTCGGACTACTGTCACCGGGCGCGAGCATCCAGGTGCTCTGGGATACTCCGGGCCGGAGGGCGTCCTGGTTGGGCGCACAGTTGCACGCCCAGCTGATTCGGTTCGAGGTCGACCCTCAGGTTCCCGATGCCCACATCCTCCGGCGCGACCTTCATTTCACCGGCCGCGTGAAGGCGGGATTCGGGAGGGGCGACGGGCCCATCTTCTACGGTTTCGCCGAGGCCGGAGTCGGCATGATCACGGCCGAAGAGATCAGACAAGGTGACACCTACCTGTTGTCCGGCGTCGGGGCCGGGGTCGGTATCACGCTGTTGCCCGTCACGTTTGCCATCGAGGGAACGCTTGGCAGAGCGGACCGGCCCAGCATCGACCTGGCGGACTCGTTCGTGATGACCCTTCTGTATCACTTTCGCTGACCACGTCCTACATTGGGAGAGGGTCAGGGGGCTCGAGATTGTCCCGCATGGAAGGGGCGGTAGCGGCGGGCCGCCGCAGGGCCCATGACGGATGCGCCCCGCGCGCAGGGAGGGTTTGATGATGGACAGGACAGGTAGCGGCGCGAAGCCGTGGCTCATGGTCGTGGCGCTCGCGGGGGGCTCGGTCGTCGCGCCCGGTTTGCGAGCCCAGGAGTCGGCGTTGGATCCCGCCAGGGGTGGGGAGACCCCGGAGAGCTCACGACTCGGCGTGCTGGTGGGCATGCGGGGGGAGTTCAGCGGACTGGTATCGCCGGGAGCCAGTCTCGATCTGGTCCTGAATGCGCCGCAGACGCCGATCTGGCTGTCGCTGCAACTGCTCGCCCAGAGAACCCGCTGGAACGTTGATTTCTACGACGAGGTCAGACGCAACAGCAGCTACTCGGCCCGCGTGCGACTCGGCTATGGCGGGCGCCAGGGACTCGGTGTCTATGCGCTTTTCGAACGGGGATGGGGAACCATCGAGGCGCCGGACATCTGGCGGGGCGACACGTTTTCCGTCGTCGCTGGCGGATTGGGTGTCGGATGGACGATCGGCCGGGTGACGGCTTCGGTCGAAGGCGGACTCGGCGACCGGACCAGGTTCAAGTACAGGAAGCAGCGGCATCACAGCCTGGGCATCGCACTCCAGTACCACCTCCTTCGGACCGATCTCAGGTAGCCCGGGGCAGAATCCGCGAGTCCGCGGCAGTCCGGACCCGCTGCGTCCACCGCGTTGACCGGCTACCCGACACAGAAGCCCTTGGGGGTGCTGGAACGTATCGTCAAGGTGCCAGACAGGACCTGACGGGCAGAAAAAGGACGACGAGCAGAATGACCAACACGCAGAAACATGTCTTCCGCGACCCCACCTCGCTGACGAACTGGACCAGGAGCCTGCTCGCCGCATCCATCGTCGTCGTGCTCTTTTCGGCCGGAACGAGCACGGCCGAATTGCTGGGCTACCGCCTGGAATCCTCCTCGCCCCTCTTCCTGCTCTTCGCGGTCCCGTGGGCAATTGTGATGGCCGGGGCAGGACTGGCTTCCATGATTCTCGTCCTCGTCTGGATCCACCGCGCCAACCACAACGCCCGGGCGCTGGGTGCGACCGGCCTGGAGATGACGCCGGGTTGGGCGGTTGGATGGTACTTCGTTCCGATCGCGTGGTTCTGGAAGCCCTACCAGGCCATGAAGGAGATATGGCGGGCAAGCGCCAGCCCGAAGCACTGGTCGCGGCAGGGTGCGTCACCGCTCCTGGGCTGGTGGTGGGGTCTGTGGCTCGCGCGCTGGTGGATCCCGGTGCTGGCCGCGGGGGGCCCCGTCCGGATTCATTTCGCTTCCGCGGAAACGGTTGCCGTCCACACAGGCACCATGGAGGCCGTGGGCGACATCCTCGTCGATATCCTCTATGTCCCTCTCACCCTCGTCCTGCTGATGATTATCGACGGGATTCACAGCATGCAGATGGAGCACTTCAGGAGCCGGACCGAAGGCTGAGCGGAGGACGCTGTACTGTCCCCTCAACCCTCCTCGCGCAGCTCCACGGCCGTCCCGTAACACATCATCTCGGCGGCGCCCTTGCTCACCTCCGCCGACTGGAAGCGGATCGCCAGGATCCCGTTCGCCCCCAGAGCCCTCGCCTCCTCGATCATCCGGTCCACGGCCTGCTCGCGCGCCTCCGCCAGCAGCTTGGTGTATTCGTACACCTCTCCGCCCGCCAGATTGCGCAGGGTGGCCATGATGTCCTTCCCCACATGCCGCACGCGGACCGAACTCCCCCTCACCAGCCCCAGGGTGCGCTCAACCCGGTGCCCTGCCACGCTTTCGGAAGAGGCGAGGATCATCGGTGCACGTTCCTGTACGGATCGGAGCCGTACTCCCGATACCGGTCCCAGATGACCTGGGCGAGAAGGACCAGCATGCCGATCACCACGGCTCCGGTCGTCAGCTTGACCACGATCGCCGATGGAGACTGCACGAAAGTCCAGGCCGCGTAGCCCGCCCAACCCACGAACCCCGCGATCGCCAGCCCCCAGCCGACCGGCATGGTGATCCGGGTGCGAATGCGGTCCCAGACCGAGTCCCCGTCCTGCGGCGCGAACGAGAGATCCCGGAAGTCCTCCTTGATGGACCGGAAGATCGCGAACTCGCGGCGGAGCTCGCTGGAGGCCTCCAGCCGGCCCTTGATGGCCGCCCGCTCGTCGGGCGTGACTTCGCCGTCGAGGAACCGCATGAGGTCCTCGTGGCTGACCGTCTGCTGTGTTCTACCGTCCATGGCCAATCTGCCCCGGAACGACTGTAACTCGTTTTCTCCGTGGGAGTTTCACGGATACGTGACCCCGGCGGCGCGCAATTCCGCCGCCAGCGCCCGCCGCGCGTGGAAGAGCCGGCTCGCGACCGTCCCTTCCGGAATGTTCAATATCCTCGCGATCTCGCCGTAGCGAAACCCTTCGATTTCCTTCAGTACGAGTATCTCCCGATGATCTTCACTCAGACGCTCCAGACCCTTCCAAAGCAATTCCTTCGCGGCCTTGCGCTCGGCCCGCCGGTCCGGGCGGTCCTCGGGGTTCCCCGGCTTCATCTCGAGGCCCTGGTCGAGGGCCTCCAGGTTGAAGCGGACCTTGCGGCTGCGCAGTGCGTCGCGGCACTGGTTCCTGAGGATCTGGAAGAACCAGGGTGCGAAGCGCCGCTTGAGGTCGAACCGGGACAGGTTCTGCCACGTCTTCACGAAGGCGTCCTGAAGGGCGTCGCGGGCGTCGTCGGGGTTGCCCATCATTCCAAGGGCGATTCGCATGCCCGGACGCTCGTACGCCCGCACGATCGGTTCAAAGAACCGGGAATTGCCCGCCTGACACTTTCGCAGGAGTTCCCGTTCCAGGTCAGGGAGCAATCTGCCTCCAGGTCGAGTCGAACTTCACGCCAGCACCTCCGCTATTACGGTTTTCGGACGCATATCATTCTAACGTGTAACGGGCGGACGGGGGTTGGCGGGCAACCACTGCGACAGGCCGGCAGCGCTGGCTCCGACCGCTGACTGAATCCCCCACCGGCGTTCGCTCGGGCGGGAGAAACCGGCGCGGAATCGGTGCCGTAGCAGTCCGTGGATAAAGCCCCGCGAGCACCGAGAGCGGCGAGGCGCCGGGCTG
>JAPPNO010000090.1 GCA_028873845.1 Gemmatimonadota bacterium
ACGGTCAGCTGGACGATGATCGCCTTGCGGTAGCCGGGCGTCATCTCCTCGGGGGACTCGAGGATGTAGCCGCCCCGGATCTTCGCCTTGAGTTCCTCTTCCGTGTACGGGGACATTTGGGCTCCTGTGTAATTAGATCCCCAGCGCCGAACGAATCAGGGGGCTGATCCGCTCCGGGGTCCAGGGCGGCTCGAAGGTGAGTTCGACCTGCGCGTCCTCGACCCCGTCGACCGACGCGACCGCCGCCTTGGCGTCGTCCAGAATCTGCCCCGCCGCCGGGCACATCGGCGTGGTGAGCGAAATCGTCGCCTTGGCGGTCGAGCCCTCGACCTCGATGTCGTACACCAGGCCCAGCACCACGAGGTCCAGGTTCAGCTCCGGATCCTTGACGGTCTTGAGCGCGTTGCGGACGGCTTTCTCGGTTACGGGCACCTCGGAGGACCTCCGGCGGTTCGGGTCGCGCGCGGGACGGAGGCCCAAGATGCCTCCGGCGGCGGGATCCGTGCAAGATAGCCGAACGCGGCGGCGGAGGGCCAACGGGCGCGATCTATCGCTCAGCAGCCCGTGGATAAGCCCCGCGAGCACCGAGGGCGGCGAGGCGCCCGGCCGCCAGGGAAGGAGGAGGCCCCCGGCGGGCCGTCCCACTTGTCCGCGGCGCCGGCGCCGGTAGATTCGCGAACCATGCGAATCGCCATCAACACCGGCGGCGGCGATGCCCCGGGCCTGAACGCCGTCGTCCGGGCCGCGGTTCTGTCCGCCGAGCGCCGCGGCTGGGATGTCGTCGGCATTCGTCGCGGATACGACGGCCTCTTCAATCTCGGGGGCGTGGTGCCGCTGGATGGGGCGGCGGTGCGGGGCATCACCCACCTGGGCGGGACCATCCTCGGCACCACCAACCGGGGCAGCCCCTTCTCCTACCCCGAGAAGCAGCCCGACGGCAGCGTGCGCACGATCGACCGGTCGGACGAAGTGATTGCCCGCATGAAGCGTCTCAGGATCGACTGCCTGATCGCCGTGGGGGGCGACGGATCTCTCAGGATCGCGAGCGAACTGGGCGCGAAGGGCCTGAACGTCATCGGCGTGCCGAAGACCATCGACAACGACCTGCAGGCGACGCAGGTCACCTTCGGCTTCCACACCGCGGTCCAGACCGCCACCGACGCCATCGACAAGCTCCATTCGACCGCCGAGGCGCACCAGAGGATCATGGTGGTCGAGCTGATGGGCCGGCACGCCGGGTGGATCGCGCTCTTCGCGGGGTTCGCGGCGACCGCGGATGCGATCCTGATCCCCGAGTTCCCGTATGACATCGAGAAGGTCGCGGCGAAGATCCGGCAGAGGTACAGGGAGGGTCCCGAGTTCGCGATCGTGGTGGTGGCCGAGGGGGCGAAGCCGAAGGGGGGCGAGGTCTCCTACCTGGAAGAGACCGGTCTGGGCGGGGGGCGGCGGCTGGGGGGAGCGGCGAAGCGCGTGTCGCGGCAGCTGCAGGAGCTGACCGGGCACGAGTCGCGCAGCCTGGTGCTGGGGCACCTGCAGCGGGGCGGCCGGCCGATCGCCTTCGACAGGTTGCTGTCGCTGCGTTTCGGGAGCGCGGCGATCGAGCTGGCGGCGGAGGGAAGATTCGGGTGCATGGTGGCGCTCGACCCGCCGGTGGTGAAGGCGGTGCCGCTCGCCGAGGCGGTGGCGAAGGTCAAGACGGTTCCGCCGGAGCACGAGGTGGTGATGGCGGCGCGGGGGATGGGGATTTCGTTCGGGGATTGAGGGGGGTGATGATCGTCCAGTGATCCCGTCTTCTCGCGAAGGGATTACCTTTGAGTAGTTCAGCGACCACGACCGACCGTCTGTAGTCTGACCCCGAGGCCTTGGAGGTGCGGAAATGGCTGCCGTTGCGCTGGCAATTGCGAACGCGAATGGTTCCCCGTGGATGGGAACGGATCGTGGAACGACCGATGAAGCGAAAACTGTTCCGCAACGGGTCACCGCCATAGCGGAGAGCTTCCTAGAAGCCGAGTACGGTCAAAGGGTTCGAGAAAGCCGACTTGCCCTGTCCGAGGCGGTAAAGGAATGCTCGGTACCTGATTGGGATGGCTACGGGGCAGCTCCCGCCGATGCAATGTCCGCTGCCCGGGCCGAAAGAGTGGTGACCGCATTCCCGCCAAGCCTGGGAATCCCGCACTTCTCGTTTGACGCGGATGGTGAGGCGCTTCTGGAGTGGATCGTTGCAAGCGACCGGGTCCTCAGCGTGTCCATCGGTGCGGACGGTGAGCTTCGCTATGCAGCGAGAATCAGCGGATTCAAGAGAACCGGAATAGAGATCTTTGCAGATGGGCTCCCGAAGGGTCTTGCTGAGATGGCTTGTCGGCTGGCTTGCCGATAGCTCAACGGGATTCCTAGAAGATGCCCAACGAACTCGTCCAGACCCGCATTGACGGGGCTGTGAAGAAGGAAGCGGCCGCGGTGCTGGCCCAAATGGGGCTGACCATTTCCGACGCGGTGCTGCTCTTGCTGACCAGGGTCGCGCACGAGAAGGCGCTACCGTTCGCGCTGGTGGCCCCCAATGCCGCTACCATCGAGGCAATGAGGGAAGCCCGAGAAGGCAACCTCCCGCAGTTCGCGACCGTCGGGGACCTCTTCGACGATCTGCACGACACCGG
Source organism: Gemmatimonadota bacterium (assembly GCA_028873845.1). GTDB lineage: Bacteria > Gemmatimonadota > Gemmatimonadetes > Longimicrobiales > Gaopeijiaceae > Bin94. Next base: position 2,655 of record JAPPNO010000090.1, read on the forward strand.
ATGCTACCAAGTCCCCGGACCTTCCCGGTCGGCGACGAAAGCGCCGAAGAGCGGCTGATCCATCCAGCGGCTCTTCGCCATTGCGGGTAGGAACCAACTTGACACGAACACGCCACGCTGCTTCCCTCTTTGCACCCTCGGTCCACCGACCCGGTACCTGTGAGCATTGCTGCCAGCCACGTCGCGGGTTGGTGAGGAGAGTTTGCCAGATGGCGTCAGTTGGCGACGTTACCCACTATCGAGCCAGCATGGCGACCCTGCTGACGGAGTCGGTTGCCACGACCCGCAAGCTCGAGCGGTGGTGCGATCCCACGGGCGAATGGACCGAGGCGGCGACGCGAATCGACCTCAACGCCGACCCGGCCGCCACGTTTCGAATCATGTGCGCGCTGCTGCTGCGGAAGGCACGACTCCACACCGACGCCGTCCTGTTGGCCAACGAGACCAACAACATGCACTCCCTCGCCGTTCAGATGCGGCCGGTTCTCGAATGTGCCGGCCAAATCGTATTCACCTTCCACAACCTGATCATTGCGCCGGACCTGACCATGGAGCCGGACCGTGCCGCGCAGGTGCTCGGCGAGTATATGGACGCGGATTACTACCGCACCGTCATCAGGGTGACCAGGGGCGAGGTGGGCCACGATGAGTTGCTTGAGCAGATTTGGGAGGCGCAGCAGGAGGCAGCGGCGAAACTTGGGATGCCCAAGCCGCAGAAGCGCAAGGGGAGGAGCTTTAGGCAAGTAGAGAAGGTGAGGATGCTGGTGGGCGGGAAGAATTGGTACGACTACCTGAGCGACTACTTCTGTCACGGCAGAGCGGATTGGACGGGAGCCTCGTGGCGCGGGGGAGTCGTCTCGATGGACACGGTTCCATATGAGTTCACGTTTGCCGGCCATATGGACTACCTGGCAGAACAGCTGGGTGTCATGAACGCCTACGCCGCACTATGTCCGGTTGATGGCGACTCCGGGCTCGCTGGCGACTCCGAGCACGGTTGGGTGGAAGCCACATTGACGCAACTCACTCGAGGTCGGAAGGAAACCAAGGGTGTTCGGGCGGCTGCCGTGTCAGTGTTCTCTGGCGGACCCGCGGCAGGGGAATGATGGGAATGATCGGCGACAGCACCGAGGGCCGGCTGCTTTGTGAAGAGTATCGTGACATGCTTCGGGAGCTGACCCGAATCCATGTGGAGATCGATGCCCCGCAACGCCGTGCCCGCGCGGACGAGCCAGACTGGATCTTGCGGCTGCGCAAGGTGTGCCTGCACGCGGTGGCGATTTGCAGGCGGGGAGACGGCGTCGATGACGCGCACGTGATGGCCACGGAACTCCGGGCAGCGTTCGTACAGATGGACCCCATATGGAAGTGCGTGCCCAGTGATTTCCGGATCGGCGGGATCGACCCGAACTGGTGGGCCGAGGAGGCGAGGAATGGCCTGTTGGCCGCGTACGACCACCCGACGCCGCTGAGCCTGGCTTTCCCGTTCGCGGAGGGTGGGTTCGGGGATGGTGACCACCCGAAGAGCTATTTGCAATTCGCCGTTTGGCTAGGCAAACTCGGGATCGGATACGGGCTTGCGCTCGGTTTTCTGGCACAGGTTCTCGGGACGGGGGCGGACATCGATGCTCGTCTTGCCGCAGTGCTTTGCACTGGTTTGGAGAGACCTGTGTGATGGCATCTTGGCGACCAAGGGGTGGCTGGGTGGTCGTGGGTCGTCATCAGATCCCCTGCCCTTACAAGAGGGATTCCCGGGGGCGCACCGGACATACCTTGACGCCATCCTGGCTCCCGTCGTGGAGGCCCAAGCCAACGACCGGCCGCTGAAGCCCCGGCACAACGACCACGCGCTAAGCGGCGAGTGGGGAGATCACCGGGACTGCCACGTGAAGCCGGATCTCTTGCTGATCTACCAAAAGTCCGGGGACGGCATCCTGCGTCTGGTGCGGCTCGGGTCACATTCCGAACTCGGTCTCTAGGACACCCCCGGCCTCCACTCCCCGGCCCTGAGCGACACCAGATTCGCGAACAGCCGGTACGCCCCCGCCACTCCCGCCGGAAACTGCCGAAAGAACGCCAGCCCGGTGTACACGTAGAGCCCGTCCCCCACCGGGCCCACCAGCAACCCCCCACGCTTCGGCTCCTCGCCCGGATCGGCCATCTCCATGACGGGCGTGTAGCGCTCGTCCCATTCACCGAGGAAGTACAGCCCCCGCTCCTGCACCCACCCCTCGAAGTCGGCGTCGCCGATCCGGTTCGGCCCGGCGAAGACGGGCGAATCGGGCGCCAGGAGCGTCACCGGCGCGGTCTCGTCGGTCACGCGGTCGTGGGGTCTGCTGATCGTGACCGGGTACGGGGCGAATCCGCCCGCGGGGAACTCGTACTTGTTGTACTGGACGATCACGGTGCCGCCCGCTCGCGCGAAGTCCAGGACGGCCTCGTTGGCGGCGACGAGATCCGGCCTCGTCTCGTAGGCGCGGATGCCGAAAACGAGGACGTCGTAGCCGGCGAAATCGCCCGTGCGCACCACCTCCGGACCGAGCTCGTCGACGTCCATGCCGATCTGGCGCAGAACGGCGGCGCCATCGTCGCCCGAGCCCATGATGTAGCCGACGCGCAGCCCGGTATCGGCCGTAACGGGGACGACCGAAATGCGCACGGCGGCCTCGCGGACCATCATCGCGCGTGGAATGTGCGGATAGTCGATGATGTCGGTCCCCGTGACAGATTCTATCCCGAATCTGTCCGGGAATCTGTCACGGGCCGTTTCGGGGCCTCCTGACGGCTCCGAAACGCTACTCGCGACCGCCCGAATGACAGATTCCCCCTCGAATCTGTCACGGGGTGGAATCACCGCAAAGGCGAAGGAGGCGTTGGCACCGTCCGGTTCCAGTGCGAAGGACACGCTGGCGGGCTCGACCGACCACCCGTCCGGGGCGTCGAGGCGCAGCGACCCTGAACGTGCCGTGGCGGAGGTGTTGGTGAGCACGACGTCGATCTCGCGCGCCTCCGTCATCCCGCTCGGCCACACCATCCAGGGCGGGTCGACGGCAACATCGATCGCGGGCGCGACCAGCACACGCTTGCGGTACTCGCCGGTGGCGCGGTCCACCCCGATGAACTCGCCGTCCCGCTCCACCCGCAGCCCCACACCGTCCACTTCCAGGGCGATCCCGGCCCGCACGGGGACCGGGTCGAAAGGCTGTCCCCACAGCTCCGCCTCGTCAGGCCACTCGTACATCGCCCCGTCACGCTCGCCGGCCAGGTAGTACGGTGCCGAGAGCCGCGCGTCCGGGGGCACGGACACACGCCAGCTCCACCGGCCGACCTCGCCGCCCGCGATCCGCCCGTCGGCCGGCGTCGGGAGCGGCGGCGCGCGGAAGAAGCGGGACCGGGGTGTGCCCCGCGCCGACTCCTCCGTTCGCGATGCGTCCCAACCCGGAGGCAGCAGCAACGCGGGGTCCACGCCGGACAGGTCGGCGCCCCCGCCGTTCCACACGGTCACATCCACCACGACGGACTCGCCGGGCGTCAACAGCTCCCGTCCAACCCTCACCTCGGTCACCACACCCGCCGCGGCCAACACCGCCTCTGACACCTGCGCCAGCCGACGCTCCAGCACCCGCTTCCCTTCGCCCTCCGGGGCCTCTGCCAGCAGTCGCCGCAGGATCCCGGCCCCCTCCACCAGTCCCGCAACGGCCCCGTCCGTCGTCGCCCCCGAGAGCCCCTGCCGCGCCTCGGCCAACGCTTCCCGGTACCGGCCCAGCCGCTGCTCCGTATCCGCCGGCCATCCCGCAGGCAACGTCGGGCCCAGCTGCCCGAAAAGCGTGGTGTCGACGCCCGCGAAGACTCCGTCGTCCTCAATCCCCTCAACCAAAGAAGCCTCGAGGCGCAGCGAACTCCTGCGCGGCCCCATTACCTGACCCGCGCCCATCTCCTGGGAGCGATGGCGGCTGCGGCTTTCCATGGCAAGCTGGAAGTGCGACCGCCCGAGCACCGGGTCGAAGTCGCCGGACGGGATGCTCAGCGTCGCTTCCCCGGGGGAAAAGCGGACCGAGCGGTATAGCTTGGACGGCGTCCACGGCGCGACCCCGGCCGCGGCCAGCTCCGGAAAGCGCTCCGGATCGCCTGCCACCCTGAAGGCCTGCCGCGCCGCCACCCCGGCGAGCTGATGCTGGCCGTGCCCGTCGCGCGGCGTCCCCGAAAACACCGACACGATCACATGCGGGCGGAACTTGCGCACCACGTACACGACATCGCGGAGCACCTCTTCGAGCGGCCAGAACTCAAGCGCTTCGTCCAGGCTCTTCGAGTAGCCGAAGTCGAAGGCGCGGGTGAAGTACTGCGCGCCGCCGTCGAGGGCGCGGGCCGCGACGAGTTCGCCGGTGCGGATCACACCCAGACCCTCGTGCAGGCGCGGTCCGATGAAGTTCTGGCCGCCCTCGCCCCGGCTGAGCGACAGGTAGGCGGTCTCGGCGCCCATGCCGCGTGCGAGCGTCGCCAGCAGGCCGGTGTCCTCGTCGTCGGGGTGGGCGGCGATCATGAGGACGCGCTTGACGCCGTCGAGCTGGCGCATGAGCAGGGCGGTGCCGAGGAGGCCCGGCTGCTGGGCGGTGGTGGGGGCGGTGGGCACGGTGATGGACGCGGCGGCGGCCAGGAGCAGGGTGGCTGCGTGGGTGGTCCGTGGTATCATGGGTTGCGGGCGGGCGGAGGCAATTCGTGTCAAGGGGTTAGATTCGCGCGGGAACGGAGCGCGCGCCAGAATCGGAAAGCTAACGACAGCCGAGTCATGCTCCGCCCACAGGGAGCCCACGATGGACATCGCGAGGACGCTGCGCAGCTACGACGGCAAGCGGGTCGCGCCGTTTCGGACGGTGGCGGAAGCGGTACGGGAGATCCCCGGCCACGCCATCCCGGAACTGCTGGAGCTGGCCGCGAGCGACGAACCGGCGCTTCAGGTGGGCGCCACCTGGGTGATCAAGCACCTGGCCGAACGCGGGAGTGCGCCGACGGGGCGCCAGGCGGCGCTGGCCATCGACCTGCTGGAGCGGGTGCGGGCGCCCGACGCGGTTCTGCATCTGCTGCAGACGCTGCCCTACGTGGAAATCCCCGCCGACCAGCTGGCGGCGCTACGTCGGACCCTCCACCGGCTGACCGGTTCGAAGCGCGCCTTCGTGAGGGCATGGGCGTACAACGGGCTCGGGGTGCTGGCCGGGGGAAATCCGGATCTCCGGGAGGAGGTCGAAGAGCTCCTCGATGCGGCGGCGGCCCGCGAAACGGCGGCGGTCCGCGCGCGCATCCGGCACGTCAGGGCGGCCTGGGGGTAGGATACGCAGCGGCGGTCACGGGTGAAGCACTACAGTGCATCGGTGGGAGCGGCGAACGGCAATGGTTGAAGAGGAGCATCCAATGGTGGACCCGGGAGTTCGACTGACTCGAAGCCGGGCGCAACTGGCGGTGGCCGTCGCAGGTCTGGCGGCCGCGTGTGGAGGTGATGCGGGGCGACACGTAACGGCGCAGGTGGACACCATTGGAGGGGTGGTGGTGGTCCGCAACGGGACCGGGCAGTGGGGCGATTCCGACCGGTGGCAGATCGTCGAGGAGTTCAGGGTGGGGGGAAGCGCGTGGGGAGAGAATCCGGACGAGGAACTCAGCTACTCGACGAACACCAGCGTGACGCTTGGACCGAACGGCCAGATCTTCGTCCTGGAGTATTCGACGAACCGGGTGACGGTGTTCAGCGGCGAGGGCGAGTTCGTGAGGACCTTCGGGCGCGCCGGCGAGGGGCCCGGCGAGTTTCGCAACCCGACGGCCATGGCTTGGGACGGGGCGGATCGGCTTTGGGTCGCGGAGGGCCTGAGTGGACGGTATCACGTCTTCGACCCGATCGGCACATACCTGAAGTCCGTGCCGAGGCCGGTCCGTGCCCTCGCGCGTCTCCACCATCCTCTCCGGTGGGAGCCCGCCGGCACATTTGTCGAAGAGGCGGCCGACGACGGCGTGAGGCTGTACCTGCGTGTCGACACGCTGGGCCGGCTCGTCGATACGGCGGCGGCGATTCCGACGCCGGAACTGCCGCCGGCCCTGCGGAACATCCGCGCCATGCCGACGTGGGAGTCGTTCCGCCTGGTCACCGCACGCCATATCCCGCGTCTGCGGTGGACCCTGGCGCGCGACGGCACGACCTGGTCGGCGGTGTCCGGGCAGCTTCGTCTGGTCCGGACGACCCGGAGCGGTGACACCATCCGCATCGTCGAGACCTCGCATCGCCCCGCGGAGCTGGACGCGGAGGACCGGGCGATTATCGCGGCCGGACTCGCGGAAGCCGGCCTCTCAAGGGCGGACATCGAGCTGGTTCGGCCCGTGGTCGGCGCAATTCATGTGATGGACGATGGCCACATCCTGGTCGAGATCATCGAACGGGTGGACGAGGAGCCCGGCACGATCGACGTCTTCGATCCGGAAGGGTTCTTCCTGGGAACCGTCGACCTGGGCTTCCGGCTGCACTCCCGCAACATCCCCGCGATCGTCGGCGATACGATCATCGCCGTCACGCCCGGAGACCTCGACCTGCCCTACCTGGTGCGCGCCACGATCGAGCGGCCGGGGTAGCCGGAGCCGGCCCTCACCGCGGCCACCCCACCCCCAGCCCCTCCGGCGCCCGCGCCCTCCCGAACCACCCCGCCAGCGCCGCCAGACTCAGCACGTAGGGCAACGCCAGAAACAGCGGATACGGCAGATCCGCGTCGACCGCCTGCAACGTGAACTGCAGCGCCTCCGCACCCCCGAAGAAGAGCGCCGCTGCGAGAATTCCCCACGGGTTCCACCGACCCAGCACCACCACGGCTATCGCGATGAACCCCTTCCCCGCCGACATGCCCTCGGCGAAGGTCCCGGTGTGCGCCAGGCTCAGGTGCGCACCCGCGAGCCCGGCCGTCAGCCCCGCGAATACCACCGCCAGCATCCGCGTCCGCACCACCGGCACGCCGGCGGCATGGGCCGCATCGGGCGACTCGCCCACCGCGCGCAGCGCCAGTCCCCACCGGGTCCGGAACAGGAACCAGGCCAGCACCGGCACCATCAGGTAGACGACATACGCCGTCACCTCCTGGTCGAAGAAAGCGGGTCCGACAACCGGGATCCGTGACAGGAGCGGCAACTCCCAGGCCGGAAGCGTGTGCAGTTCCAGGTTGATCCCGGTCACTCCGAAGCGGCTCTGGAACACGGCCCCCGTGAAGCCCAGGCTGCCGATGGTCACGGCCGTTCCCGTGATGATCTGGTCGGTCCCCAGGCGCACCGAGAAGAATCCGAAGAGCAGCGCGGCCGAGCCGCCCGCCAGGGCGCCCGCCGCCAGTCCGGCCCATGGTCCCGCCGCCAGCGAACCCAGCGCGCCGCCGAGCGCACCCCAGATCACCGAGCCCTCGAGCCCGATGTTGATCACGCCCGCCCGCTCCGAAACGGTCTCGCCGAGGGCTGCCAGCGCGAGCGGCACCGCCAGTCCCACGGCGGAGACGAGGAAGGAGGAGAGGGCGCCGATGTCAGCCACGGGTACCTCGGCTTGCGAGCGCCTGCCAGCTTCTGTCCACGGTGAGCACGGCGAGGATGACCAGCGCCTCGATACCCCGAACCCACACTTCCGGCACACCCGCATCGCGCTGCATGGCCCCGCCCCCCGCGCTCAGCGCCCCGAACACGATCGCCGTGACCACCACGGCCAGCGGATTGAGCCGCGCCAGGAGCGCCACCGCGATCGCCGTGTATCCCCATCCGGGCGACAGATTTTCGTACATGCGGTGCGTGATGCCCGCGATCTGCACACCCCCGGCGAGCCCCGCGATCGCCCCGGACGCGAGGAAGGCGAGCCAGACGACCGGCCGCGCGCGAAACCGCCCGCTCACCTCGGCGGCGCGCGGCGAAGCCCCGACGGCGCGGAGCCGGAATCCGCCGGGCGTGCGGGTCAGGTAGAGCCGGAGCGCGACCGCAATCGCGACGCCGATCAGGAAGCCGATGTGGAGCCGCGTTCCCGGGATCAGATCGGGGAGGTGCGCGGCTGCGGGGATCTCGTCGGTCTGGTTGAAAACGCCGCGTGACTCGCGCAGGGGGCCCTGCACGAGGAACTGGGCCGTGAAGAGGGCCACGAAGTTCATCAGCAGGGTGGTGATGACTTCGCCGACGCCCATCCCGGTTTTCATCGCCGCCGGGACGGATGCCCAGAGGGCGCCGGCAGCGGCGGCGGCGAGGAGGGTGGCGGGGATGAGGATGAGGCCGGGGGTGCCCGGCAGGACGACCGCGACGGCCACGGCGGCGAGCGCGCCCGCATGGAGCTGTCCCTCGGCGCCGATGTTCCAGACGCGCGCCCTGAAGGCGAAGGCGACGGCCAGGCCGGTGAGGAGCAGGGGGGTGGCGCGCACCAGGGTGAAGGAGACGAAACGGTCCCACGAGCCGAAGGCGCCCCGGAAGAGGGCGGCGAATGCGTCGCCGGGCGAATAGCCTCCGAGCGCGAGGAGGGCGGCGGCGACCGCCAGGGTGGCGACGAGGGCGGTGGCGGCGGTGAGGGCGGGGGTGAGCGTGCGGCTGCTCACGAGGGTTCGCCTTCCCGCGCGCCCAGCATCAGTTCGCCGATGTCGCGGGGGTTGTGCGCGTCGCGCGGTACGGGGATGAGGCGGCCGCGCGCCATGACCGCGATCCGGTCCGAGAGTTCGAGGATCTCGTCGAGGTCGGCCGAGATCAGCACGACCCCGGGGGGTTGGTCGCCGTCCCGTGCCAGGGTGGCGATGCGGGAACGCACGGCCACGGTGGCCTTTACGTCGAGGCCCCGGGTGGGCGACTCGGCCACGAGGAGGTCGCCGCTGCGGAGAAACTCGCGTCCCGTGACGACCTTCTGCTGGTTGCCGCCGGAGAGCGTCGCAGCGGTGGCCGCGGGCGAGGTCGCTCGCACGTCCATGTCGCGCACCAGCTCGGCGGCCGTCTCCTCGATCTCGTCCCAGTCAAGCCAGGGGCCCGTTCGGAAAGTGTCCTTCCCGTGGAGCGCGAAGGCGATGTTCTCGGAGATTGTGAAATCGCTCACAAGCCCTTCGTGGCCCCGGTCCTGGGGGATCCAGCCGACCTCCGCCGGCAGGACCGCGTCGCCGGCGTCGGGCGCGCGGATTCCGGCCAGCACGCGGGCCAGTTCGCGCTGGCCGTTGCCGTCGACGCCGGCGATACCGAGGACTTCGCCCCGGCGGACTTCAACAGTCACATCCCGGAGCGTCGGCTGCCCGTCGCGGGTGGTGGTGACTCTCTCGAGGGATGCGACGAGCGATCGGGCATCCCCGTCCGGAGCAGGCGGATCCGCGTCCATGGCAGGCCGGTCCTCGGGCATTCCGTCCCCAACCACCCCACCCACCATCGCCTCCGCCAGCTCACCCGCCGACACCGCTTCGGCCGCCTCAGTCATCACCCACCGCCCCCGCCTCAGTACGGTCACCCGGTCCGCCGCGGCCAGCACTTCGTCCAGCTTGTGCGCCACCAGCACGATCCCCGTCCCCGCCGCCGCCACCTCCCGCAGCACGGCAAAGAGCCCGTCCACCTCGCGCGGCGCCAGCACGGCGGTGGGCTCGTCGAGAAGCAATACGCCCGTCTCGCTCATCAGCGCCTTCAGGATCTCGATCCGCTGTCGCGCCCCCACCCCCAGCGCCTCCACCGCCACGTCCAACTCCACCTCCAGCTTCAGCTCCGCGGCCCGGGCCTCCACCCGGTCCCGGTACTCCGGCGCGGCCGTCCCCTTCGCGGTCCATGCCTCTCCGTTGAAGAGCGCGATGTTCTGGAAACCTGTGAACCGGGGAACGAGCGAGAAGTGCTGGTGCACCATTGCGACGCCGAGCGCACGGGCTTCGCGCGCGCTCCCGAGATCCACCGCGCGGCCGCCGATCTCCACGCGCCCCTCATCCGGGGGCAGGAGACCGCCGAGGATGCGCGCAAGCGTGGTCTTCCCCGCGCCGTTCTCGCCGAGCAGGCCGTGGATCTCGCCCGGGACGAGGTCGAACGACACGCCCTCCAGCGCGGTGACCGGCCCGAACCGCCTGGTGACGTCCCGCAATCGGGCGGCCGAAGCCGGCGATTCGCCGCCGCCGTGCTCCCCGCGGGTTCCGCGCCGAGTGCTCACCGGAAGTTCACCACGGCCGTTCGCTACCCGTCACACCGGTCACTGGGACGAGACCGGGTCCTCCTCCTCGATGAAGTCGATCGAGGGCACCTCCAGGGTGCCGGAGATGATCTCCTGCCGCGCGCGGTCGATCAGCTCCAGCGCGTCCGCCGGAATCAATCCCTCCTGCGCCGGGTTGGGCACGAATTCCACCGTCCCCGTCGCAAGTCCCGAATAGACGGGACGGTCACCGAGGGTCCCGTCCCGCCACGCCTCGGCGGTCTGCAGGAACATGCCCGTATAGTCGATCACCGCGCTGCCGACGATCACGTCGGGCGCCACGTCGTTCTGGTCCCGGTTCATCCCGAAGGCCCACGCCACGCGCCCCCTTTCGCGCGCCTCGCGCACCGACTGGAAGAAGGCGAAGCTGGCCGCGTCCACGTTGTGGATCAGCACGTCGGCGCCCTCGCGCAGCTGGGCGGCCGCGGCCTCCTTGGCGGCCGACACGTCGTCCCAGCTCCCGATGAAGGTCTCGAGCACGGTGGCGTCGCCGCGCACCGCCTTCACCCCGGCCTCGAAGGCCACGAACGTCCCCTTCGCCGTCGGAATCTCGACGCCCCCCACCATCCCCACGACCCCGGACCGTGTCACCGCCCCCGCGGCCATCCCCGCCAGGTACGATGCCTCGTTGAGCTGGAAGATGAGCGCCACCACGTTGGCCGATGGGCGCGACCCTCCCGAAATGACGAAGGTGACCTCCGGGTACTCCGCGGCGACGCGGCTTGCGGCGTCCTGGTACTCGAAGCCGTGCCCGAAGATGAGGCCGTAGCCGGCGTCGGCGTAGGAGATGAAGGCTTCGTCGAACTCGGCGGGGGTGAGGGTCTGCTGGTGGGAGATGCGGAGGCCAAGCGAGTCGCCGATGCGCTGCAGACCCTCGTAGGCGCCGGCGTTCCAGCCTGCGTCGCTGACGGGGCCGGGGGTCAGGAGGGCGACGCCGGGGGTGGTGTCGGCTGAGGTGTCGTCGGAGGAGGGTGCGTCGCCGCCGCAGGCCAGCGCGGTCAGCAGGGCGAGGGTTGCGGTTCCGCGGAAGTGCTGGTTCACGGTACGTCTTCCTTCAAGGGGTGGTGCTGGCGGGGAGGCGCTGCGGCATGGCGTGACCGACGGTGCGAAGCCGACCGGAGGCCGAAAGATACCATGGCGGGGGGGTCCGATGTCTCCGTGAACGACGTTTGACGAGTTTGAGAAGTCTCTCGCGGGCACGGATCACCTGTCTCGCCCCCGGCTGGCTTTGCTGGTGGCTCGCCAACGGGGATCGTAGAATACAGGCGTGTTTCCGACCCACCCCACCCCAACCGGAACCCCCCCATGAACCAGCCCCGCGACCATTGGAGTTCCAACGCAGGCCTCGTCCTCGCCGCTACCGGCAGCGCGATCGGCCTCGGCAACCTCTGGAAATTTCCCTTCATCACCTGGGAAAACAACGGGGGCGCATTCGTCCTCGTCTACCTGATCTGCATCGCTGCGGTCGGCCTGCCGATCATGATGGCGGAGCTGCTGATCGGGCGAAGGAGCCAGAAGAGCGCGGTGGGTGCGCTGAAGGACGCCGTCGCGTCCAAGTGGCCGGGGGGCCGACGGTTGGGAGGGCTGGTGGGAGGCTGGGGCGTGCTGGCGGGCTTCATCCTGCTCAGCTACTACACCGTCATTGCGGGGTGGTCGCTCTTCTACTTCGTGAAAACCGTCGGGTGGACCTTCGGCGGATACCCGGCGGGCATGGCGGCGGGTGATCTCTTCACCGGGCAGGCGCTCAACACCGGCCTGCAACTGGTGCTCTCGCTGGGCTTCAGCGTGGGGACCATAGCCATCGTCTACTTCGGCGTCAGCAAGGGGATCGAGCGGATCGCGAGGATCTTCCTGCCGATCCTCTTCGGCATCCTGTTGCTCATGCTGGTCAGCGCGCTCAGCATGAGCGGCGCCGGCGAGGCACTGGGCCACATCTTCCGCCCCAATTTCGCCGAACTGGAGAGGGGAGCGGTCCTGGAGGCGCTCGGGCACTCGTTCTTCACCCTGTCGCTCGGCATGGGAGCGATGATCACCTACGGGTCCTACATCTCCCGCAAGCACTCGGTGGTGAAGGCTTCGGGAGCGATCGTGGCGCTCGACACGCTGATCGCGCTGGTCGCCACCGTGATCATGTTCTCGGTGATCTTCTCGGTGGCAGGGATGCGCGAACAGGTGAGCGGGTCGACCGTGGGGATGCTCTTCATCTCGCTCCCCGAACTCTTCTACAGCGAGGTGCCCTTCGGCGTGGTGCTCGGGCCGCTCTTCTACGTGCTGGTGGCGCTGGCCGCGCTGACGTCCACGATCTCGCTCCTCGAGGTGGTGTCCGCCTACCTGATCGACCAGCGCGGGATCACGCGCAAGAAGGCGACCACCGGCGCCGGGGCGGCGATCTTCCTGTTCACCACCTTTGCCGTGCTGTCGATTCCGGGGCTTCTCGGAGTCTCCAGGGAGGGCTTCTTTTCGGACATTGAGATCTTTGCCGGCAAGGTGGGCTGGTTCGCCACCGCCGACCACTTCGTGTCGAACTGGATGCTCCCGACGGGCGGGTTCTTCATCACGCTGGCGGCGGGCTGGTTCATGACCCGCGAGTCGACCCGGAGCGAGCTCGTGGATGGCAGCGAGCCGCGCTGGTTCCACTACGGTGCCTGGCGCTTCTTCATCCGCTGGGTGGCGCCGATCGCGGTGGCGGCGATCATCGTGTTCGTGATCCGCGGTACGGACTTCAGCTGATGGATGTCGGCGCTTCCGGATTGGTTCGCGGTAGCGCCGCGACGGGAGGAGGGTGATGAGTGGACAGTGTAGAAGGCGGGATGCTGCAACCGGGCCCGCCGCGAAGGACGGACGCCGGTGAACGGCGGTCGCCAATCACCGGACGTCTGTCCGCCACTTGAGGGCCATAGTGGCGGACAAACCGGGTCAACGGTCCCGAAGGTCCGCAAGAGGCCGCCCGAAATCTCCTTGGGCGGGCGCGTCCTCTTCCTTGCGGACGACGCCGAACTGATCCGGCGGCAGCTTCACGAAGGAGCGGACCTCGAATTGACCCCCGACCTCGAGGCGAAGCTGCGCGACCAGATCAGCACCGACGAGATCACGCCCGCCTACATCTGTTTCTTCTACGACGAGACACTCGGCGAATTCCCGTACCTGGGTCTGGAGGTGGCGGGCGCGAAGGGGAAAGCCGAGGCGCCGATCGAACGGGGGACCGTGAAGGCGGGCGGGTTCGTGTGTTCGGTGGCCGGAAAGCGGCGGGGCAAGGGGTCGAGCCGCGAGCAGAGCCCGTACGCGGAGTTGATGGCCGGGATCAAGGTGGTGGTGAGCGAGAGCATCGAGCGCATCTACAACGAGAACTGCCAGAATCTGGGCATCCTGACGACGACGGATTTCGGCCTCATCGAGCGCATCCGCTCCGGCGAGCCGATTCCGCTGAGTGAATTCACGGCGCGCACGGATGACATCACCCGGCAGATCATCGAGTACGGAGGGCTCTTCGAGTTCAACATGGCGCGGCTGCAGGGGCGGGTGACGCTGCCGGTGCCGTTGGCCGAGGCACCGGGCAGCGCCGCCAACGGGAGCCGTCCCGCGTTCCCCCGCCCCATGCCCGTCGGTGAGAAGATCTTCGCTCGGAAGCTGGTTGTGGACGCCAGCACCGACCAGGTCGGCACCGACTGGGTCAGACCCGGCGAAGCGGGCTTCTTCCGCACCGACATCCGCTTCTCGCACGAATACGTAACTCCGATGGCCGCCATCTTCTTCGAGCAGAAGATGGGAGCCGACGCGAAAGTCCTCGATCCGGAATCCGTCCTTTTCTTCCGCGACCACCTGACCTTCCTGCACAAGGTCATGAGCCAGGAGCGGATCGAGCAGGGGCTGC
>JAPPNO010000038.1 GCA_028873845.1 Gemmatimonadota bacterium
GGATAACCGCTGAAAGCATCTAAGTGGGAAGCCCCCCCCAAGATGAGTACTCCCGGGACCCTTCGGGGTCCGCGAAGGGCCGTGCGAGACCAGCACGTTGATAGGCGGCAGGTGGAAGCGTGGTGACACGTGCAGCCGAGCCGTACTAATGGCCCGACAGGCTTGACCAGCCATCCTCCTCCGCACTTCCAGCACGGACATGAGGCACGTCCTTCCTTCGACCCTTGCAGTTCCGGGAGAATCCGCTCCAACAGCCGGACGGGTTTCTCCATGAACTGCCCCTTCTTGGTTGGTGGCCACAGCGCAGGGGTCACACCCGATCCCATCCCGAACTCGGAAGTTAAGTCCTGCCGCGCGAATGGTACTGCTGGGGCAACCCGGTGGGAGAGTACGTCGCTGCCAGCCATTCTTCCGACGCCCCGTCCGGTGTTTTCGATGCCGGGCGGGGCGTTTTTTCGTTGGGGGTACCCGCCCATTCCGGCGATTCGGGCACGGCTTGCTACGAAACTTCTGCGCCGCCGGCACCCAGTAGCCCGTCCACCACATGGCCGGGATCGCGGGCCGCCATCACCGCGCCGACGACCGCACAGCCAGCCGCACCGGCACGGAAAACCCCGGCCGCGGACGCCGGAGCAATCCCGCCGATCGCCACAACGGGCGCGTCAACCGCCTCGACCACCCTGGCCAGCCCCGCCAGCCCCACCGCCCGACCCGCGTCCTTCTTCGTGTTGGTCGGGAAGACCGCGCCGCATCCGATGTAGTCGGCGCCGTCGGCGACCGCGGTGCGGGCCGCGTCGGGATCGTCAGCCGAGTAGCCGATCAGGAACCCGGGCGGCGCGATCCGGCGCGCGGCGGAGACGGGCACGTCGTCGGAGCCGAGATGGACGCCATCCGCGCCGACCGCCAACGCGAGATCCAGCCGGTCGTTCACGAAGAAGAGGGCGCGGGCGGCTTCGGTTTCCGTGCGCAACCGGCGGGCCAGCGGCAGCGTGTCGCGTGGCGGGAGGACCTTTTCGCGCAGCTGCACCGCCGGCGCGCCGGCGCGCAGGGCGGCCGCCACGACGTCGGTGACCTCGCGGGGACGCGCCAACTCCCGGTCGGTGATGACGATCAGGCGGAGACGGGCGGCCAGTTCGCCGCGCGCGGGCCTGGCCGGGTTCATGGACTTCCGGTCGCCCCGGCTACCGGATCAACCACTGCTGGACCCGTCCCGGATCCCGCGAATCGCGGCGTTGTGCTCTTCCAGCGAGCGGGAGAAGATGTGGCGATTGGCGCCTCTCGCCGCGACGAAGTACAGGTAGGCCGTGTCGGCGGGGTTGAGGGCTGCGTCCAGGGCGTCGGCGCCGGGAGAACAGATTGGGCCGGGGGGAAGTCCGGCGTGGGTGTAGGTGTTGTAGGGGTGGTCCGCGACCGAGTCCATCGCGGCGTAGAGCAGTCTGGGGCGATGGGCCGGCGGGAGGGCGTAGTGGATGGTCGGGTCGGCCTGCAGGCGCATTCCGACGCGGAGCCGGTTGTGGAAGACGCTCGAAATCGTTCGCATCTCGGCGACGTTCCCCGCTTCGGCCTGGATAATCGAAGCGAGGGTCACAACTTCCCGCTCGGACATCCCCGACTCGGCGAGGCGTTCCCGGCGCTCGGGCGTCCAGTAGTCGTGGTACCGGTCGATCATGGCCGACACGACGCGCTCCGTACCCACCCCGCGCGCGAAGCGGTAGGTGTCGGGGAAGAGATACCCCTCGAGTCCCGGCCCGGGGACCTCCCGGCGGAGGTGCAGATCCTCGTCGTCGAGGAATCGCGCCACCGAGGCGGAATCGGTTCCGGCCGCGTCCGCGATCCGCCTGACCATCCTCCTGAGCGTGAGGCCTTCCGGGAACAGTGCCGGGAGAGTCACGACGCGGCCCTCGGCAAGAGCAGTGTGCACTTCGCCGAAACGCGCGCCGCGGGGCAGGGTGTACGTCCCCGCCTTGACGGAGCGGTCCAGCCCCCGCAGGCGCCCGTAGATCCGGAAAAGAAAGGACCGGGTGATGACCTGCCGGTCGGAAAGGGTATCCACGACGGCCTGAAACGGTGTCCCCGGAGGAATGTCGAGCGTGACCTCGCCAGCCGGCGGCGTGGGGACGCGTCCGTGGACGGTGGCAACGATGAGCCCGGCCGCGAGCACGCCCAGCCCGGTGCCGAGGGCCTGTCTACGGTTCGCCGTCGCCCACAGTCTCCTGCGCGTCCAGGGAACGGGCGTCGAGCCAGTCCTGGAGGATGATTGCGGCTGCTCCGGCATCGATCCTCGCCTTGTCTTCCTTCTTCTTCCTGGTCAAACCGATGGAACGGATCCTGGCCTCTGCTTCCGCCGACGAGTAGCTCTCGTCCATGAAGTGGACGGGAAGGCCGCTCCGGTCACCCAAACGACCGCCGAAATCACGGACCTCGGCGGTCCATGTAGTTTCACGCCCCCGGGGATCGAGCGGAAGCCCCACGACGAGGCACTCCGCCCCGTGTTCAGCGGCGATCTCCAGGATGCGGGCGAAAGGGGGACGCTTGCCCGCACGTCTCGTCAGCGTGGTCAGCGGGGTCGCGAGGGTGCCGGACGGGTCGCTCAGTGCGAGGCCGATGCGGCGGGTGCCGAAGTCGACGGCGAGGACGCGGAGGGGAGGCGGGGGCATCCCTGCAAGATGCGCTGTTAGCTTTCGACCCGCGACCACGATCCCCTGCACCCCAACCCCCACCGCCCCTGCGACGAGGGAAGCGCGTGGGAGGAGCTGCCCCCCCATGCAACTCGGCGCCTTCTCCGTCAGCCTCGCCGTCAAGGATCTCGCCGCCTCCCGGTCGTTCTACGAGAAGCTCGGCTTCAGCGTGACCGGCGGCGACGGCGAGAAGTACCTCATGATGATCAACGGAACCACGATCATCGGCCTCTTCCAGGGGCTCTTCGAGAAGAACATCCTGACCTTCAACCCGGGCCTTGCGCAGGACACTTCGCGGGTCGAGAACTTCACCGACGTGAGGGATATTCGCGCGTCGCTGGTCGCGGATGGGATCGAGTTGTCCACCGATACGGACCCGGACGGGACGGGCCCCGCGAGCATCGTGCTGTTGGATCCGGATGGGAACCCGGTTCTGGTGGACCAGTTCTTTCCGCGGCCGGGTAGCGGGGAGGGGTGACTCAGGGCCCTTTTTCGGCCTCCTCGCCCGAGTCTTTCTTCTCCCCCGAGCCCTTCTTCTCCCCCGAGCCCTTCTTCTCCCCCTCCTTGGTCGTCACCAGGATGACGCCCTTCTCGGCGCCCTCGGTGCCGAAACGCTCACGTGCCTTGTCGCCCTTGACCACATCGATCTTGGCGATGTCCTCGGGATTCAGGTCGTCAATGCCGGGTGCCGATTCCGCCCCGGACCACCACCGTCGGGGCTGGACCCGCACCCCGTCTATGTACACCACCGGCTCCATGGATTCGACGGAGCGCACTTCGACCCGGCGGAGCCGTTCGCGCACCACTTGATCGGCGCGTTCCCGCACCGGTTCCACCACATGCACGTTGGACCGGATGTGGATGACCGGCGCCCGGTCCACGGTGATCACCTCATGGCGCACATGCGGCCGCTCCGACGCATTGACAACGGCCAGCGTGGCCAAGACCCCCGCCGCGCCGGCGGCGCCGATGATGGCGAGATGCCTGATGTCCCTCGATCCGATCTTCATGTCGTTCCTCATCCTGTGCGAGTCATGTGGTCCCCGAACACTTGGACACGTTACGGCGTCATCCGGTTGCCGCGCAATCCGGCCTGAGCAGCCCGGTGTTGGCCGAATACGCCTCCTCCGACCCGGTCAGCAGCCCCGTCCCGACCAGGAAGCGCAGGTCGCGCCGCAGCGTTCGCCGCGACAGTCCCCCGTAGCGCTGCGCCGTCTCCGCGTCCAGCACCGCAACCTGGTCGAGGTCGACGGACCCCTCCAGCGGGATCGCCAGCATGAGTTCGGTGCGCCGCTCCAGGACCGACCTCTTGCGGAGATCCAGACCCGCCAGGCGGGCCCGCACGAAGTTGTGCCACGCGACGGCGAAGCTGGCCTCGCCCACCGCGCCGTGAACCCGCTCGAGACCGTCGCGCAGCCCCTCCACCGCGTACGCGATGAACGAGGTCAGCGAGCGGTCGCGCGAGGACTGTTCGAGGTGGCGGAAGTACTCGCGCCGGGTCTCGTTGTAGAAGTCGGTGAGCAGGTGCGAGGCGATCGCCGGGGTGCCGGCGGCGGCGAGGATGTACGCTTCAAGGAGCCGCGCGGTGCGTCCGTTGCCGTCGCCGAAGGGGCGGATCCAGAGGACGTACACGTGGGTGACCAGGGCGCGGACGGCCGCCTGGCTGAACTCGCCGTCGGGGCCCGAACGGGGGAACTCCCGGCCGAGCCACTCGAAGACGCCCTCGATCAGGCCGGGGACGTCGCCGGCGCTGGGAGCCGTGTAGCGTCCGCCCTGGCCTCCGGTGCGGTATTGGCCGGGCTCCGCGTCGAGCCGGTCGCCGAGGTCCGCGCCGATCATGGCGTGGATTCTCAGCAGGAGGTCGGGGGTGACGGGGGTGGCGGTCCCGGCGGCGAGCTCGTCGAGGAGGGTGCGCGCCGCGGTCACCACGTTCATGACTTCGGTGGCCTGGGGGTTGCGGCTGGGAGGCACGCGGCGGCCCGCCATGAGGGCACCGACCTCGCTCTTGTCCAGGGGGCCGCCTTCGATGGCGGTGGTGGCCACGCCGGCCTTCGCCAGGGCCGCGTCGAGGAAGCGGCGGTGGTCGTCGGGGTGGACGGGCGTGTTCCGGATCGCCGAGACCAGGGCGTCGCACTGGCCGAGCTGGAAGCGCGTCCGGGGAGAGATCCCCCAGTGGCGCCGGTATCGGGGCCGGGTCGGCTGTGATTCCACGTGTCGCAGGCCTTGCTGGGGGGGTCCGTGACAGATTCCGTGACAGATTCAAGGTAGTATCTGTCCGTGGATTTGTCATTGGGGTGGTCTTGACCGGGAGATAAGTGCCGATGAGAGGAGCTTGTGACAGATTCCGGGTAGTATCTGTCCGAGAGCCTGTCGGCGCCTGCTTTGGGGCGGTGGTCGGGGGTTTCGCGCGCTGGGTGTGGCCGGGAAGCCTGTTTGCGCCCCGCCCCCCTTCTAATGCGTCCCGCCAAGCGTCAGATTAGCGGGTCACTGATTCGTTCTCCCACACATCCGGAGCCCCCACGTGTCCCCCTACATGTACGCCTCCGTCCCCGGCGACGGCGAGGAGATCACCGGCGACACCAGCCGGCCCGTCGTGCCCGACCGGCCGATCGTCCCCTTCATCGAGGGAGACGGGATCGGGCCCGACATCTGGGCGGCTACGCGGCACGTGGTCGACGCGGCCGTGGCGAAGTCCTTCGGCGGCGCGCGCGGGATCGCCTGGATGGAAGTCTACGCGGGGGAGAAGGCCAACGAGGTCGCGGGCGAATGGCTGCCGCAGGAGACGCTCGACGCCCTGACCGAGTTCAAGGTCGCCATCAAGGGGCCGCTGACGACGCCGGTGGGCGGTGGCATCCGCTCGCTGAACGTGACGCTCAGGCAGGTGCTGGACCTGTATTCGTGCATCCGTCCGGTGCGTTGGATCCCCGGCGTGCCGTCGCCCGTCAAGGAGCCGCACAAGGTGGACATGGTGGTCTTCCGCGAGAACACGGAGGATGTCTACGCGGGGATCGAATGGGCGTCGGGGACCGCCGAGGCGGAAGCGGTGCGGGACTTCCTCGGCGACCGCATGGGCGCGTCGATCCGTGAGGCGAGCGGGATCGGGATCAAGCCGATCAGCCCCTTCGGCACGAAGCGGCACGTGGCGGCCGCCATCCGCTACGCCCTGGCCCGCGGGCGCGATTCGGTCACGCTGATGCACAAGGGCAACATCATGAAGTTCACCGAGGGGGCGTTTCGCGACTGGGGGTACGAGGTCGCGGCCGAGCGGTTCCCCGATTCCACCGTGCCCGAGTCGCGGCTCTGGGAGGGCGAGGAGGCGAACGGGCGCGTGGTGATCAAGGACCGGATCGCCGACTCGATGTTCCAGCAGGTGCTGCTCCGGCCCGCCGAGTACTCGGTGGTGGCGACGCCGAACCTGAACGGGGACTACCTGTCGGACGCCTGCGCGGCCCAGGTGGGCGGGCTGGGGATGGCGCCGGGTGCGAATGTGGGCGACACGGTGGCTCTCTTCGAGGCGACCCACGGAACCGCGCCCAAGTACGCGGGGTTGAACCGGGTCAATCCCGGGTCGCTGATCCTGTCGGCGGCGATGATGCTCGAGCACCTGGGGTGGGACGAGGCGGCGCGCGCGATCGACCGGGGGCTGGAGGGGGCGGTGGCCGCGGGCCGGGTCACCTACGACCTGGAGAGGCAGATGGAAGGCGCCACGAAGGTGTCCACCTCCGAGTTCGCCGAGACGATCGTGGAGCACATGTAGTGGTCCGTGGATAGTGCCTGTTCGCAGAGCGTGAGGAAGATGCGACTGGAAGTGAGCACGACGGCGCCGGAAGAGGTCGCGACGCCGCTGATGGCGGTGGCGGTGGCGTCGGACCGGCCGATGGAGGAGCTGGATGCGCTGGACCGGGTGGCGGGGGGCGTGTTGTCGCGGGCGGCGGCGGCGGGGGACTTCAAGGGCCGCATGGGTGATCGGGTGATGGGGTACGGTGCGGGGGGCGCCGGGGGGCCGGAGCGGGTGCTGTTTCTGGGCGTGGGGGATTCGGAGTCGCTGACGGCCGAGGATGTGCGGGGGGTGGGGGGCAGGGCGGTGCGGGCTGCGGAGCGGCACCGGGTGGAGTCGCTGGCGCTCGGTCTGGGGCATCTGGGCGAGGAAGTGGGGGACAGGTTGGTCCAGGCGGCCGGCGAGGGACTGGTGCTGGCGTCGTGGCGGTTCGAGGACCCCGGGGGTGGCCGCTCCGGCAATGGGCGGGGGGGCGCGCGGCGGGGTGCCGATGGGCCCGGGAGCCCGGTCGTGGAATCCGGGGGCGGGAGCCCTCCTCCGCAGGCAGGGTCCGCCACCCCGGCCGCAGGTTCCGCGGGTGAGCGGGACGCCGTGCAGGTCGGGTCCGCGACCCTGGTGGGAGCGTCCGCCCGCCAATGGGAAGAGCCCGTCCGCGTCGGTCACGCCTTCGCCGCGGGCGAGAACCTGGCCCGCACGCTGCAGGCCCGTCCCGGGAACGTGGCGACACCCTCGCACCTGGCCGCCGAGGCCGTCCGGATCGCGGACGAGGCCGGACTCGAATGCGAGGTCCTCGGCCCCTCCGAAATGGAGAGCGAAGGGATGGACGCGCTCCTCTCCGTCTCGCGGGGATCGTTGGAGGAACCGCGCCTGATCGTGCTGCGTCACCGTGGCGGCGAGGAAGGGGCCTCGCCCCTGGTGCTGGTGGGAAAGGGGCTCACCTTCGACGCCGGGGGGATCTCGCTCAAGCCCGCCCGCGGCATGGAGAAGATGAAGTACGACATGTCGGGGGGCGCCGCGGTCCTGGGAGCCATGCTCGCGATCGGGCGGCTGGGTCTGCCGGTGAACGTCACCGGCGTCGTGCCCAGCTCCGAGAACCTGCCGAGCGGGTCCGCCACCAAGCCGGGTGACGTCATCTCCAGCCGGGCGGGCACGTCGATCGAGGTCATCAACACCGACGCCGAGGGCCGCCTGATCCTGGCCGACGCGCTCCACTACGCGTCCGGGTGGGACCCCGCCGCGATCGTCGACTGCGCCACCCTCACCGGCGCCTGCGTCGTCGCGCTCGGGCACCACCGTTCGGCGCTGCTGGGCAACGACGAGGGACTGCTGGGCGAGCTGCGCGAAGCGGGCGACCGCGCGGGCGAACCCTGCTGGCCCCTTCCCCTCGACGCCGAGTACCGCAGACAACTCAAGAGCGACTTTGCCGATCTCAAGAACGTCGGCGGGCGTCCGGCGGGCACCATCACGGCCGCCTGCTTCCTCTCGGAATTCGTCGAAGGCGCACCGTGGGCCCATCTGGACATTGCCGGAACCGCGTACGGCAAGACGCGGAAGCCGTACCTGAGGAACGGACCGGCGGGGATCCCCTGCCGGCTGCTGCTCGAATGGGTGCGGGCGAGGGCGGGCGTCTGAGCGCCCGGGCCGCGGGGATCGGGATGCGCCGCGCCCGTATCGTGGGCGTCGCAATGGTCCTTTCGCCCCTGCTGCCTCTCCAGGCCGGCGCCCAGGACCCACCGGACAGCTTCGCCGACTCGCTGCAGGATTCCACGATGGTCGGGGACAGCATCCCGGCGGATTCGGTCGCTGCGGACAGCACCGAAGCGGACAGCGTGCCACCCCCACCGATGTTCCCCACCCTCCCCGACCCCGCGCCCGCCCTCCAACTGAACGGAATCCGGGAGTGGGACCGCACCGCGCTGATGGCCGCCCGCGGACAGACACTGTGGGAGCTTCTGGCGGATATCCCCGGCCTGCTCGGCATTCGCAGCGGGGACTTCGGATCGGCGGCCACGGTCTTCCCGACGGGCTATTCGGGGGGTGGTCTGCGCCTGTACTACGACGGCATCGAACACCTTCCGCTGGAGGGGTCCATACCGGATCTGACGCGCATCCCCCTGTCGGGACTCGAACGGGTGCGTGTGATCCAGCGCCCGGGAGGCGTCGAAGTGCGGCTCTACCGTCTCGCGCACGCCGACAGGCGGCCCTCGTCGCTGGTCGAGGCGGGCACCGGCGACCAGGACACCAACATGCTGCGCGGTACCGTCTCCATGCCCAGGATGTTCGGCGGCAAGGGGGCGCTGGCGATCGAGCGGCTGGACACCCGGGGACGCGACAACCCCGGCGCCATCACGGGCGGATGGTTTCGCTACAGCCTCCACGGGGGCGACCGGGCCGGGATCCGCTACGAGATACGGCGGATGGGGACGGAGCGGACCGTGATCAACGATGCGCCCGCGTCGGTGAACAGGACCGACTGGAGCCTGCAGGGGAGATGGGCGCCTGCCGAGGGTATCCTCGCCGAAGGGTGGACGGCCGGTGCGTCGGTTTCGACCGGGGACACGGCGCAGGTCTTCCCCTTTTCGGCCGAGTCGCGGAGGCAGTACGGGATGGGCCTCTCGGGCGGCCGGGGCCCGGTGTGGGGGCGTGCGACGGCCCGCTTCAACAGGGGGGACGGCGTCGCCGACCGCGAGCTCGCGGCCGAGTTTTCGGCCCTCGCCGGCCACTGGGGTGGTGTGAGCGGGCGGACCTGGAAGGAAACCTGGGACGAACGGGAGGGCTCCGGGTACGACATCCGGGTCTGGGCCACGCCGGTCCCCTACGCGGCCTTGTTCGCCGAGCGCGGCCACGGCAGCCGCTCGGTGCCCTACCTCAATCCGCTGCCGCCCGAGGAACCCGCCGACACCACCGATGACATGGAGGATCCGGATACCATGGAGGTGGCCCCGGGGCCGGCCAGCCGCTTCACCACCCGCACCGGCACGCGTCTCGGCGCGCGAGCGAGCTGGCGGCTGAACGAGGTCTCGGTGGCGCGGCTCTCGGTCGAGGCGGACTCGGTGTGGCCGACGCAGCTGCTCTTCGACCGGGGCGGAGTCGTGCTTCCCCAGCCTCTCCGGAAGGGATGGGAGGTGACCGGGCGGGTCCCGATTCGCCCGCGGGGTCTTTTTCTGACGGCCGAGGTGCAGCTCTGGGACCAGGCCGACTCGGCGATGCTCTACTTCCCCGATCACACCTACCGGGCCAGCTTCTCGTTCCACAGGGTCTTCCGCGCCACCGGGAACTTCGAGATGTGGGCGGACCTCGGCGTGCACGGACGCTCCGAAATGTACGTGCCGCAGCCGGACGAGGACGCGATGCAGCCGGTGGAGGACGACGAGGAGCCGAGACCGGTGCCGTCGACGGTGCCGTTCTACCAGAACTGGTACTTTCGCCTGCAGTTGCGCTTTCTGACCCTCAACATATTCGCCACGGTGGAGAACGTGTCCTTCCGGGACAACAACCAGGACGTGCCCGGGGTGCTGCTGCCGGTCACGCGGGGCGTGTACGGAGTACGGTGGACATTCTGGAACTGACGGCGCGGTCGCGGCGGGCGGCCCGCGGGTGGTATCCCGCCGCGGGTCGGCCGGCGAAGCGCTCCGGCGGCGTCAACGGACTGCCCGGACTCGAAGGAGGGGAGGGTCGCAGATGATTCGCAGCATGACGGGTTACGGGGCCGGCGAAAGCGGACTTTCCGACGGACGGGTCCTGAGGGCCGAGGTGCGCACCGTCAATCACCGGCACCTGAGCACCAGCGTGCGCCTGCCGCGGGGTTGGGAGGGGCTGGAGCGGAGCGTGCTGGAGCGGATCCGCTCGGCGTTGTCGCGGGGCAGCGTGTCGCTCGCCGTGCGCTGCGAGAGCCCCGGCCGGGAGGAGGACGGAGAACCGGTGCTGGACCTGGAGCGCGCCCGAAGGTACGTGGAGCTGATGTACGAGGCCGGGTCGGAGCTGGGTGTGGAGGGGCACCTCGACATCGAGGCGCTGGCGCGGCTGCCCGGCGTGCTGCGCATGGAGGGTCCGCCGGCCGCCGAGCCGGATGAGCAGGCGCTGGGGGCGTGCGTGGAGGCGGCGCTCGGAGAGGTGGTCGCGATGCGGGAGGCGGAGGGGCGGCGGCTCGAGGTGGAGTTGCGGGCCGGTCTCGGGCGGATTCTGGACGAGGTGGCGGCGATCGAGGAGGCCGCGCCCGCGCGGCTGCTGCGGGAAAGGGACCGGTTGCGTGAACGGGTGGCGGCGCTCTCGGAAGGCGTGGAGGTGGACGAGGACCGCCTGGCGCGTGAGATCGCGTACCTTGCCGAACGGTGGGACATCGCGGAGGAGATCGTGCGGCTCCGGTCGCACGTCGCGCTCTTCGGGGAGGGGCTGGGGGGCGGCGGCGCCGGAGGAAAGGCGGGGAAGCGCCTCGGGTTCGTCGTGCAGGAGATGCACCGGGAGGCGAACACCGTGGGGTCGAAGGCCAACGACGCCGCGATCTCGGCGTCGGCGATCGCCATCAAGGAGGAACTGGAACGGATCAGGGAGCAGCTGGAGAACGTCGAGTGAACGCGCCGCGGCGGCCGCTGGTCCTGGTGGGGCCGTCGGGGGTGGGGAAGACCACGATCGCGGACCGGCTGGTGCGGATGCGCCCGGAGCTCTTCGTGCTCTCCGTGTCCGCGACCACGCGGCGGCCAAGGGCGGGGGAGCGACGGGGCCGCGAATACGAGTTCGTTTCGCGTCCCGCCTTTCGGAGGATGATCGCCGGCGGGCTCCTGGCCGAATGGGCCGAGGTCCACGGCGAGTACTACGGAACGCCGGCCGGAAACCTGGAGGACCTGTCGGAAGACGGACCGGTCCCGGTGCTGGACATCGACATCCAGGGTGCGAGGCAGATCATGGAGCGCGGGACCGGCGCCTTCGTTATCTTCATCCTCCCTCCCGGCCCGGCGGAGTGGATCGATCGCCTGGCCGGAAGGGGAACGGAGTCGCCGCGGGCGATCGCACGCCGCCTGGCTACGGCGCTCGAAGAGCTTGGTGCGGCTCCGTCATTCGAACATTTTGTCGTGAACACGGATCTGGACCGGACGGTGCGCCTGGTTCTGGCCGCGGTGGCGGGGCGGCAGGAGCGCCTCGGAGGGGCGTCGGAGGTTGCCGCGCTGTGCCGTGGGCTGGAGGCCGGAGCCCGGTCGGAGATCCGGCGCCTCGAGGGCGCCCGCAAGGAGAGAACATGAGGGTCTTCACACCCGGCGAGATCGCCGAGCACAACCAGAGCAAGTACCAGGGGGTGCTGGTGGCCGCCAAGTACGCGCGGGAGCTCAATGTGCTCCCCCACGACACCCAGCTGGCGGACCAGAAGAAGCTCTCGACCCGCGCCCTGGAGGCGATTACCTCGGGACAGGTCGACTACCGCCTGATGAAGCGGCGCCGGCCGGAGACGGAATAGCCGGCCATGACGTCGGGCGGCCCCGTGGGTGACGCCCGGGAGCCGTGCGCGCCCTGGAAGGGACGCCGCCTGGTGCTGGGCGTCTGCGGCGGAATCGCGGCGTACAAGTCGGTCCAGCTCGCGCGTGACCTCACGCTCCTCGGTGCCACCGTCGATGTCGTCCTGACCGGGTCCGCCCGGAACTTCGTCGCGCCGCTGTCCTTCGAGGGGGTGACCGGACGCGGGGCCCTGACCGATCTGTTCTCGGTCGAGGGGGCCGCGCTCCACGTCAGTCTGGGCAGGGAGGCGGACTGCGTCTGCATCGCGCCCGCCACCGCCGACTTCATCGCGAGGGCCGCCTCCGGACGCGCCAGCGACCTCCTCACGACGGCGGTCGTCGCGAGCGGGGCGCCGGTGGTGGTGGCGCCCGCAATGAACGACTCCATGTTCGCGCACCCGCGCACACAGGCGAACCTGGCCCGCCTTGAGGCGTCTCCGCGGTACCATCGGGTGGGGCCGGCCACGGGATTGCTCGCGGCGGGCGAGGGAAGCGGGCCGGGCCGGATGGCCGAACCGGGCGAAGTCGTCGACGCGGTGGGCAGGGTGATGGGGAGCGGAGGAGCGCTGTCGGGCGCCAGGGTGGTGGTGACCGGTGGCCCGACCAGGGAGCCGATCGACCCGGTGCGCTATCTGGGCAACCGGTCTTCGGGGAAGATGGGGGTGGCGCTGGCCCGCACGGCCTGGCTCCGCGGTGCCGAGGTCACGCTGGTCACGGGGCCGGCCTCGGTCCCTTTGCCGGATGGCATGGAGGTCGTGCGCGTCGAGACCGCCCGCCAGATGCGGGACGCGGTTCTCGCTCTGGCCGGGGAGGCCGATGCGGCCGTCTTCGCGGCGGCGGTGGCCGACTATCGTCCCCGTGAGGTGAAGTCCGGGAAGATCAAGCGCAGCGAGGCGGGGAACTCGCTGACGGTGGGGTTCACGGCCAACCCGGACATCGCGGCCGGGGCGGTCGCGCGGATGAAGGCGGGAAGCGTGTCGGTGGGATTCGCGCTCGAGACTTCCGACCTGGTGGCCCGGGCGGAGGCCAAGCTGGCCGCGAAGGGACTCGACCTGATCGTGGCGAACCGGGCGGGAGAGGACGGAGCCGGATTCGAGGCCGATACGAACCGCGTGACCATCCTGGGGCGTGGCGTGGCGCCGAGGGAGCTGCCGCTGATGGACAAGTTCGCGGTCGCGTGGGAGATCACGGGCCTCATCGAGGCGCGGTTGGGGAAGGGGGGTGGGGTCGTGAGGACGGGTCACCCGCATCGGAAGTCGGCCGGGGCCGCGCGGCGGCAACCGGAATGAGCGCTCGCGGCACCCGGCTGGCGGCGTACCTGGACCAGCGGCGGCGGATGGGGGAGCCGGGGATCGTGCCCGACGGTCTCGCGCCGGGCGAACTGCTGGGGCTCCTGGCGGCCCGGGCGGATGCGGAGAGGAAGGCGGAGGCGGCGAAAGAGGCCGGGGCGGGTGCACGGGCGGCGGCGCGGGCTGCGACCCGGTCGCGCGCGGGCTCGAAATCGAAGCCGGTTCCTCGCGAACCCGGGACCGCCGACTACGAGGAACTGCGCGAAACGGCGCTGGCCTGCACGCGCTGCCGCCTCGCCGAGGGCCGCCGGACCGTCGTCTTCTCCGACGGCAATCCGGCCGGCCGCCTCATGGTGGTGGGGGAGGCGCCGGGGGCGCACGAGGACGCCACCGGCCGTCCCTTCGTCGGCCAGGCCGGCAAGCTCCTGGACCTCATGCTGGCCTCCGTGGCACTGTCGCGGCAGGACTCGGTGTACATCTGCAACGTGCTCAAGTGCCGTCCCCCCGGAAACCGCAATCCCATGCCGGACGAGATCGAGTCCTGCGCCCCACTGCTCAAGCGCCAGATCGAGCTGGTGGCCCCGGAGGTCCTGTTGGCGGTAGGTTCATTCGCGGCGCAGTGGCTCACCGGATCCACGAAGGCGGTGGGTAAGCTCCGGGGAGAGGTGTACAGCTACCAGGGCGTCCCGCTGGTCGTCACCTATCACCCCGCCGCGCTCCTGCGCAACCCGGGGTGGAGCCGCCTGGTTTGGGAAGATCTTCAACTTCTGTGTCAGATCATGGATAATAAATGATTATAGGACAATATCTTGACGAATTGACACGGAGTCTGATCCTTCGCGCCGGGGTGGAACAGCCCCACCGGACCCGGCGCGGCCCGGTCAGCCGGTCCCGGTCTCGGGGGCATGCCGTCGCGGGGGCGGTCCGATGAGCGAACCCATTCCGATCCAGCCGTCCGTCGAGGGGGTCGAGTACGATCGCCAGCCGCCGTTCTCGCCGGAGGCGGAGGCGTCGGTGCTGGGAGGCATGCTGATCGACGGCACCGCGGTCGCGCGCGTCGTGGAGTTCGTGGACGAAACCATGTTCTACCGGGAGGCGCACCGCCGCATTTTCCGGGCCATGGTGCGCCTCTTCGAGCGCGGGAGCGTCCTGGACGTGGTCACGGTCTCGGAGTCGCTCAAGGAAGGGGCCGAGCTGGACAACGCGGGTGGGCTCGAATACCTGGCTTCGCTCCTGGATGCCGTGCCGACTGCCGCCAACATCGAGTACCACGCACGGATCGTTCACGACAAGGCAATGCTGCGCAGGCTCATCGACGCGGCCCACACGATCGTGCGCGATGTCCACGAGCCGGGGAACCGTCCCGTCGACGAGGTGCTCGACCATGCCGAGCAGATCGTCTTCCGCGTCTCCGAGTCGCGCAATCGCGAGGGGTTCGTGTGGATCAAGGAGGTGCTCTGGCCGACCTTCGAGCACATCGAAAGGTTGCAGGAGTCGCAGGGGGGCATCTCCGGGATCGCAACCGGTTTCGCGGACCTGGACCGCATGACGACGGGCCTGCAGGCCGGAGACCTGGTGATCGTGGCGGGGCGGCCGTCGATGGGGAAGACCTCGTGGGCCCTCAACGTCGCCCAGAACGCCGCGATCGAACACGGGGTGCCGGTTGCGATCTTCAGCCTCGAGATGTCGAAGGAACAGCTGGTGCAGCGCTTCCTTTGCGCGGAGGGGCGCGTGGATGCGCAGAAGCTGCGCCGAGGCAGGCTTGCGGCGGACGAATACCAGCGCCTTGCCCGCGCGGCCGCCCATCTGAATTCCGCCCCGATCTGGATCGACGACTCGGCGACCGGCAACGTGCTCGAGATGAAGGCCAAGTCCCGGCGCCTCAAGGCGGATGCCGAGCTGGGGCTGATCGTGGTCGACTACATCCAGCTCATGTCGGGGTCCACGCGGACCGACAGCCGTGTGCAGGAAGTTTCCGAGATCTCCCGGGGGCTCAAGGCGCTGGCGCGGGAGCTGGAGGTGCCGGTGATCGCCCTGAGCCAGCTCAGCCGGGCGCCCGAGCAGCGCCCCGACCGGCGGCCCCAGCTCTCGGACCTGAGGGAGAGCGGGGCGATCGAACAGGACGCCGACCTGGTCATGTTCCTCTACCGGCCCGAGTACTACTACGGACCCACCGACAAGGACGGGAAGTCGCTGGAAGGCGGGGCGGAACTGATCGTGGCCAAGCAGAGGAATGGTCCCACCGGGAAGCTCGACCTCTACTTCCACAAGGCCTATACCCGCTTCGACTCGGTCGCGCGAGACCCGGAGCCGTCCGAAGCCGGGGTGTGAGCGGCGGGGATCGCCGGTGACCGCCTCCTGCCCGCCGGCGACCGTGGAATCCGCCGCATGAGTGGGGAAGAGGCCGCGCCCGCGTTGGGCGGCGCACCCCGGGTCGCGGTGCTCGTGCCGGCGGCGGGTGCGGGGCACCGGATGGGGGGGGTGCGCAAACCCTTCCTCGAGGTGGCGGGCCGATCGATCCTGGATTGGGCCCTCTCGCGCTTTCTCGACAGGGATGATGTGGTCGAGGTGGTGGTGGCGCTTGGAGGTGGGGGCGATCCCTCCGGCGTCGCCGGACGGGATTCGCGCGTCCGCGTGGTGGAAGGGGGCGACAGCCGGTTCGGGTCGGTGGCCAACGCTTTCGACCGGGTCGAGTCGCCGGCCACGGTGATCGCGGTGCACGACGGCGCCCGCCCGTTCCCCCCGCCGGACGTGATCGACGCGTGTGTCCGCGCGGCCGCGTCGGGGTGTGGGGCGGTGGCGGGGATCGGGGCCGTGGACACCGTCAAACGGACCGACGCGGAGGGCAGAATCGTGGCGACGCCGCAGCGCGACGTCCTCTGGTACGCGCAGACGCCGCAGGTCTTCCCGCGGGAGGCCTTCGCACGCGCCGTCGCGCACTGTCGCGCCGCCGGGGTCGCACCCACCGACGATGCCGCGATGGTGGAGAGACTGGGGGTCGAGGTTCGGATGGTGCCCTCCGCCGCGACCAACCTCAAGATCACGCGCCCTGAAGACCTCGTCGTCGCCGAGGCGCTTGTGGCCCGGGGACTCGTGTGACTGCGCACGAGGGACCGTTGCGGGAGGCGCGCCGGCACCTGGAGGCGGGGGAACTCGTCATTCACCCCACCGAGGCGGTCTACGGGCTCGGCGGTTTCCTCGAAGACGCCCCGCTGGCGCGGCTCCGCAGACTGAAGAACCGGCCGGCCGGCGGATTCGTCGTCCTGATCCCGTCGGCACGGAGCGTCGCGGACCTCCTCGACGCGGAGGGGAGGGCCCTCGCGCGGGCATTCTGGCCCGGCCCGCTCACGCTGGTCCTCGACGATCCCGGGGACCGCTTTCATCCGGCCGCGAAGGCCCCGGACGGATCCGTGGCGGTCCGCGTTCCCGGGCACCCCCTCACGCTGCGCCTCCTGCGAGACACCGCGCGTCCCATCACCTCGACCTCGGCCAACCGGCCGGGTGAGCCTCCGGCCGCGACGGCGCGGCGTGCCCTTGGGGCGGCGGCCTCGCTCGGAACGGAGCCGTTTGCGCTCGACGCGGGACCCCTTCCGGGGGGCGCCGCATCGACGCTGGTCAGCCTGCGCGAACTTTGTCCCATTTTGATACGCCAGGGCCCGCACGACCTGCTAGAATTGAACGAAGTCCTGCGCCTGCCGCTCTCCGTGCCGCCCGGTGACGGGAGGGATCGCGGGGGCGCTCTGGACTAGCGATCCTTCGCGCGCGCCGACAGGCGTCCGCCGGGATCGGTCAGGGCAACCCGCGGCCCCCGTCGCGAGCACCGTGGGCACGCGCCGGGGTCGGCGAAACGATTCGGGAGGTCTCTTGCACATCCTGTTCGTATGCACGGGAAACACCTGCCGTTCGCCGATGGCGGAGGCGATCGCGCGGCGGACCGTCGCCGAGCGCGGGATCGCGGGGGTGACCGTGAGTTCGGCGGGAGCCGCCGCAAGCGACGGGGCGCCCGCCAGCGGGGGAGCGCTGAGGGTCGCGGCCGAGGCGGGGCTGGATCTGGAGGCGCACCGGAGCACGGCGCTCACGAAAGCGGCCGTCGCGGCCGCCGACCTGGTCCTCTGCATGGACGAATTCCACCTGTGGCGGGCTCTGGAGCTCGGGGGCGGCGACGAGTGCCGCCTCCTGACCGGGATGGCGGGCGAAAGCGGAGCGGTCGCGGACCCTTTCGGGGGCCCGGACGACGTGTATCGAGTGACGTTTGAGGAACTGAAACGGCTGGTCGAGGCGGTGATGGACCGGCTGGTCGCGGGGGAGCCGGCAGAGTGAGGGCGGGCGCGGGCAGAGTGCGCGGACGGGTGCGTCGATCACTTTCCGTCCATGGCCGGGGGCCGTGAGCACCCGTCGGCCGAACCGTCCCGCGATGTACGCGGTACTGGGCGATCCGGTGGCGCACAGCCTGTCGCCCGCAATCCACAACGCGGTGTTCCGGGCCACGGGGCGGGATGCGTCCTACGTCGCGCGCCAGGTGACCGCCGAGGAGTGCGGTCCCGTGCTCAGGCGGATGGCGCTGAACGGGGGAGGAGGCAACGTCACCGTACCGTACAAGGAGCACGTCCTGGCCTGGCTGGACCGCCGCACCAGTGCCGTCGACGCGACCGGAGCCTGCAACACCTTCTGGGCGAGAGACGGGCGGGTCTGGGGAGACAACACCGACGTGGAGGGATTCCTGGGGGTGTGGGAGGCGGTGGCGGCGGGGCTCGGGAGGGACCTGGGGGTGCTGGTGCTCGGTGCGGGGGGCGCGGCGAGGGCGGTGTTGTTCGCGCTGCGGGGTTCGCCGGAGGTGGACCGGGTGATGCTGTGGAACCGGAACGGCGACAGGGCTCGGAGCCTGGCGGAGCGGTTCGGCGAGCCGCGCCTCTCGCGGATCCGGGATTGGCGCGGGGAGTCTCCCGACGTGGTCGTCAACGCCACCTCCGCCGGGCTCGACGGGCGCTCCGCACCCATCGACCTGCTCGAACTGGCGGCGCCTCCCCGAAGCGTGATCGACCTGGTGTACGGAAAGGAACCGACGCCGCTCTGCAGGCAGGCGGACCAGCTTGGTATTCCGGCCCGCGACGGACGCGAGATGCTGGTGCTGCAGGCGGAGGCGTCGCACCTCCGGTGGTTCGGGAGACCGCCGCCCCGAGGGTTGATGGCGCGGGCACTCGAATGACCTTGTACGGGCGCGCCGGATCGAGGTGGGGTGGGGTGGTGGCGGGGTGGGTGAACTTTCTGCTGCCGCCTGCCTGCGCCGGGTGCGGCGGGTCGGCCGGCGAGGAGGTTCGGGCCGGCGAGGGGCCGGTTTGCCGGAACTGCCGTCTGCGGCTGCCGCGCATTCCGCTGCCGGTGTGCACCCGATGCGGGGCGCCGCTCGGGACCGGCATGGCGCCTTCCTGTCTGGAGTGCGCGGACTGGCCCGAACTGCTGGCCGGCGCCCATGCCGCAAGCCTCCTGGAGTCTCCGGCCCGGGAGCTGGTGCATGCGCTCAAGTACCAGGGTTGGCGCGGCGCCGGCGACTTCATGGGGGCGGAGATGGCGCGCCGGGCCGGGGAGGCGGTGCTGAAGGCGCACTGCGTGGTCCCGATTCCCACCTCCCGGCACAACCTTCGCCGCCGCGGCTACAACCAGGCCGAGGTGATCGCCGCCGCCCTGGCCGCCGAGTTGGACATGCCGCTCCTCAAATGTCTGGAGCGGCCCACCCAGAAGGGCACGCAGACCGCCTTGAATCCCATGCAGCGCCGGGCTAACGTCAGTGGCGCGTTCGCAGTGGTGGAGGGTTTCGCGGACAGGCTGGCGGGTCGCCGGCTGCTCCTGGTGGACGACGTGATCACCACCGGGGCCACGCTGGTGGCAGCGGCCGGGGCGCTCGGCGCAAGCGGTCCACACTCCGTCGTCGCGTACGCGTTTTCACGTACAGTCCCGATTTCCCTCGATTCCATCTGAAGCGGCGCGGACCGCCGCGGGAGCTGCGCTTACATGTCCATCAGAGTCGCGATCAACGGCTTCGGCCGCATCGGCAGAAACGTACTGAGATCCGCGAAGCAGTCGGGCGGGACCGGTCTCGATTTCGTGGCTGTCAACGACCTTGCGGACAGCGGGACGCTCGCCCACCTGCTCAGGTACGACTCCGTCCATGGCCCCTATCCGGGTTCGGTGGAAGTGTCCGGCAACGGGCTGACGGTCGACGCGGACGAAATCCTGGTTCTCTCGGAGCGCGACCCGGGCCGGCTGCCCTGGAAGGAGCTGGGGGTCGACGTGGTGGTCGAGTCGACCGGTCTCTTCAGGAGCCGCGAACTGGCCTCGAAGCACCTGGAGGCGGGAGCCCGCAAGGTGGTCATTTCGGCCCCCGCCAAGGACGAGGACATCACGGTCGTGCTGGGGGTCAATCACCACCTCTACGACCCCGGGAGCCATCACCTGATCTCGAACGCCAGCTGCACGACCAACTGCCTGGCGCCCGTGGCCAAGGTGTTGCTGGAGGAGTTCGGAATCGTGCGCGGTCTCATGACGACGATCCACGCCTACACGGCCGGACAGGCGGTGCTGGACGGGCCTCACAAGGACCTCCGCCGGGCCCGTGCGGCAGCGGTGAGCATGATCCCCACCACCACGGGGGCCGCGCGCGCGATCTCCCTGGTCCTTCCCGAGCTGGAGGGCAGGCTGGACGGCATGGCCATCCGGGTCCCCACCCCCGACGTTTCCCTGGTGGACCTGGTTGCGGAGTTGGAGGAGGACGTCACCGAACAGGAGATCAACGACGCCCTGCGCGCGGCGGCCTCCGGGGAGCTGGCGGGCATCCTCAGGGTCGAGGAGGCGCCTCTGGTCTCGGTGGACTTCACCGGGGAGTCCGCGAGTTCGGTCGTGGATGCGCCCAGCACCGCGGTGATGGGCGGGCGCCTGGTGAAGGTGCTGGCCTGGTACGACAACGAGTGGGGCTATTCATCCAGGGTGGTCGACCTCGTCGAGTACGTCGGCGAGCGACTGCGGTGACGGGTCCGGTGCGAGCGGCGATCGGCCGGTCCCGGTGTAAGACACTGCGGTTGGCGACGTATTGCGCATAACGATGACAAGCCCCACCAAGACGGAGATTCGGCGACGATCCGGCCCCCGGCCCTCCGGGACCCGCGAGTCGGTAGCCGCTTCCACGGATCTCCCTCCCGATTTCGAGGTCTGGTTCCGGGACCACCGCGAGTCGGTCTATCGCTATGTGCGCTTTCGGGTTCCCACCCGTGAAGTCGCCGAAGACGTGACCTCCGAGGTCTTTCTGAAGGCACTGCGCGCGCGCGGGCGCTACGACCCCAAGCGGTCGGCACCCCGCACCTGGCTGCTCCGAATCGCACGCAACGCGGTCACCGACTACCTGCGCTCGCTGCGACGGAAGGGTTCCCTCCACATCTCTCTCGACCGGGTGCCCGACCTGGTCTCGCGGGAGCCGTCCCAGGAGGAGCGGCTTCTGCGGGAGGAACAGTTGCGAAGGCTCTTCAACGCGGCCGCGACCCTGCGGCCCGCCGACCAGGAGATCCTGTCGCTCCGCTACGGGTCAGGGCTGAGCAACATGGAGATTGCCGAGGCGCTGAAGATCACTTCCAATGCGGTCGCCGTGCGGATTCACCGCGCGCTCACCAGGCTGAAGGCGGCCGTCGCCGAAGACGGCGCCGGGAGCGGCCGATGAAACGCCGTCGAGACGCCAGCGGGGCCGGTGTGGACTCGCCGCAGGCCGGACCCATGCTGTCGCCGGACCTGGCCCGGCTGGATCGCGACCTCCGAGGCCTGTCGATCGAGGAGCGATCCTCGTTCGCGTCCGAGTTGCGGGCCGAGCTGGCAGCCGAGCATGCACGCCTGCAGTCTGCCGGTCCGTCACGCTCCACCGGCGCGCGGCACGGGTTTCTGGCCGCCGCCGCCGTCGTCCTGCTGCTGATCGGGGGCTGGCTGGTCCCGCCGGCCCGGGCCTCCATCGCGCGGTGGCTCCAATCCTCGCCGGAGGTCGAACCCGTTGCCGCCGATCCCGCGCCCGAAGTGTTGCCGCCGGTACCCGCGGCGGTCCCGGCCGTGCCGGAGTTTCCCGCTCTGGAGGATCTGCGCCTGGAACCCGAGCCGGAACCCATGCCCCGGCCACCGCTCGTTTTCGCGCTGGACGGCTCCCCACCTCCAATCCCCCCGACGCTGCCGTCCCTCGTGGACCGTGACCTTGCTCGTCGAATCGTGACCGACGAGTACCCGGTCGCGTTGCAGGAGAGCGGGATCGGAGGCATTGTGCGCGTGCTGCTCTGGGTGCGTCCCGACGGAACTCCGGAGACGCCCGCGGTGCGGATTTCGTCCGGCACACCCGAGCTCGACGAGGCCGCGCTGCGAGCGACGCGGTCCTTCCGGTTCGTCCCTGCAACCCGTGCGGGGCAGCAGGTCGGGACCTGGGTCGAGTTCTCGATCCGGTTCGAGCCGGATTCGGAGGGGTCCCAGCCCGATCCCGAGTATCAGGCCTTCGAGATCCCCCTGGGCAAATAGCAGCCCGTGGACGGAGCCGCCCGAATGCCGGGGGGAGATTCTCCTGGGGTCGGCAGCTCACGCAGAGGGGCACAGCGTGTTCCCTGCAACCTCGACGATCTCGAAGACCGGTTGGTCGAAGGAGCCGTCGTCGCGCTGAGGGCCGATTTCAATGTCCCGTTGAACCGATCCGGAATCGGCGAATCCCGGGGGGCCGAAGGGACGGTCCGGGTATCGGACGCTTCCCGGATCGAGCGCACCCTGCCCTCGATCGACCGGCTCGTGGCGGCGGGCGCGAGAGTCGTCATTCTCTCGCATCTGGGCCGGCCGGGAGGGCGCAGTGACAGTGCTTTCACGCTGGCGCCGGTGGCCCGCTGCCTCGATGGGCTCCTCACCGCGCCGGCCGGATTCGTGCCGCATGCGGCGGGATCCCGTGTCAAGCGCGCGGTGCAGGCCGCGAAGCCGGGATCGGTCACGCTCCTCGAAAACACCCGTTTTCTGCCGGGGGAGACGGCCAACGCAACGGCACTGGCAAGCGACTGGGCGACATGGGCGGACCATTTTGTGCTGGACGCCTTCGGGACCGCGCATCGCGCGCACGCCTCGACCTGCGGGCTTCCCCGGGCGGTGCGGGCCAAGGGTGGCATGGCGGTCGCGGGAAGGCTGGTGGAACGGGAGCTGGCGGTGTTTGCGGATGCTCTCGATGAACCGTGCCGCCCGTTCGTGGCCGTCATCGGGGGCGCCAAGATCTCCGGCAAGATCGACGTGATCGAAGCGCTGCTGCCGAAGGTGGACGCGCTGCTCGTGGGGGGCGCCATGGCCAACACCTTCTTCCTCGCCATGGGAATGGAAACGGGCGCATCGCTGGTGGAGGCGGAGAAGAAGGAGGTCGCGACGGGGGTGCTGGAGACTGCCGGCGCCCGCCTGGTGCTCCCGGTCGACTGCGTCACCGCGCCGGCGATCAGGGCCGGAGCCTCCGCCCGGATCGTCGAACGCACGGGAATCCCCGCTGACGAAGCGGTGGGCGATATCGGTCCGGTCTCCGTGCGTCTCTTCGGTCAATACCTGGCCGACGCGGCGACGGTCGTGTGGAACGGGCCGATGGGGGTGTTCGAAGTCGACGAATTCGCGCGCGGCACCGTCCAGGTGGCCCGGATGGCCGCGGATGCCGCCGACCGCGGCGCGACGGTGATCGTCGGGGGGGGCGATTCGGCCGCCGCCTCACGCGCGGCTGGCGTCGCCCCGCGGATCAGTCACATTTCTACGGGTGGCGGAGCGTCGCTCGAACTGCTCGCCGGCAGGGAGTTGCCCGGAGTGGCGGCGCTTTCGGGCCGGCGCTGCCGCGGCG
The DNA here is from genome assembly GCA_028873845.1 of Gemmatimonadota bacterium. Classification (GTDB taxonomy): domain Bacteria; phylum Gemmatimonadota; class Gemmatimonadetes; order Longimicrobiales; family Gaopeijiaceae; genus Bin94. The sequence continues at coordinate 23,094 of JAPPNO010000038.1, forward strand.
ACACCTGAAAGCCACGGGGACGCGCGCCTCCGGCCTCCGTGCCGGGAACGCCGCAAGCCGTCCGGGAATCCGGCCGCCCGAACGCCGGGGGGCGTTCCGAGGACCAGAACCGAAAACGCTGAAAGGACATGCAGATGGTCAAGGTGGTGGCGGGCAACTGGAAGATGCATCACGGACCCTCCGCGACCACGCGTTTCCTTTCCCGGTTTCGCCCCGAGGTGGAAGACGGTTCGGTCCGGCTCGTTTTCTTCCCCCCGCACCTGTCGCTCGCGGCCGCGGTCGCCGGCACGCGCGTTCCGGCGGACTTCGGCGTCCAGAACATCCACTGGGAAGGCTCGGGCGCACTGACGGGAGAGGTCTCGGCCGAAATGGCGAGGGAAGCCGGGGCCACGCTGGCACTGATCGGCCACTCCGAGCGGCGGCACATCTTCGGTGAGACCGATGCCGAAGTGGGCCGCAAGGTGGCGGCCGCGGCCCGGGCCGGCCTGGTCCCGGTCGTGTGCGTGGGCGAGCTGCTAGCCGAGCGGCGGGCGGGCCGGCTCGACGAGGTCTTGCGCAGGCAGGTCGGCGCCTTTGCGGAGTCGCTTGCGGGCGCCGCCGAATTCATGGTCGCCTATGAGCCCGTCTGGGCGATCGGGACGGGAGAGACGGCCACGCCCGGCGATGCGGCCGAGGCTCACGGTATTGTGCGGGATGCGCTGGGCACGCTGGGGCGGGGGGCTCCCGTGCTGTACGGGGGCAGCGTCAAGCCCGGCAACGCGGCCGCGCTGGTGTCGGTCCCCGATGTGGACGGAGTGCTGGTGGGCGGCGCGAGCCTCGATCCGGATGTCTTCGCGCGGATCGCGGAGGCCTGTGCAAGCGCCGGCAGGGCCGGTGCCGGGAGTTGACACCGAACACCCGCCGGGGCAGCTTCCGGGGCGCATCAGCTGTACGGATACAGGAAAAACAGTGACATGTACGGATTTCTTCTGACTCTTCTGGTTGTCGACGGCCTCGTTCTGGGTGTGGTCATTCTGCTGCAGGCGGGGAAGGGTGGCGGGCTGGCCGCGATGGGTGGCGGCGCCGCCGCGACCGAGGTGCTGGGCGGCCGCCAAGCCACGTCCTTCCTGACACGCACGACCTGGATCGCCGGGTCCGCGTTCATGGGCCTGTCCCTCATCCTGGCCATCATGTCGTCCCGCGCGACGGGCCCCACGTCGGTCCTCCAGGGACTGGACGCCCCGCCGGTGCCGACGCCGCTGCTGGAACAGGAGAATGCTTCGCCGATTCTGGTGCCGGGCGTCGAGGAAGTCCCTCCGGACGCGGAGGAGACGACCGGCGAAGTGGTCCCACCACCTGACGGGAACGAGCCGTCCGGCTTTCCCGACAGGTAGCAGTCCGTGGATGAAGCCGCCCGAGCACCGAGAGCCGTGAGGCGCCGGGCCGGCAAGGCGCGACGAAAGGGGAATAGCAGGGCTATTCACCCGCGGAGCAACGCAGAGCGCAGCCACAAAGCGGTAGAATGCATGGTAAACATGACATAATGTACACTATGGTTGACAGTGTGATCAGGTTGGCGCAGCGGTCCGGCGCGGATGCATCGCGGGTCGAATGCCGGGGGGATTTTGTCCACGGGCTGCTAGGGACTCCGGCCTCTTGACCCCGGGGCCGGCGGGTCACGCGCCCACCGGGCATCACGCTCCCCTTGGGGCGCAGGCTACAAGCGACCTCCTGTACCTGGGGTTTCAGGCACGTTTTCTCGAGGCAGGCCTGCGGGACCTGGCCGGGTCCGAGGGGTTGCACCCCGGCCTGGCCGATTTCCGCATCGACACCAGATCGATCGTCCTTGCCCGGGCCATGCGCTGTGCAACGGACGGGACGGGTGACCTCTGCCACGCGGGTCCCCTGGCTCCCGGGCCTGCCCTGGCCTTCGGCGCCACGCCCCTGGAGTTCCTCCGTCACGTGGCCGGGAAGGGCACCAGTCCGGCCTCGGCGCGGGAAGGCGGGCTCGACTGGACCGACGTGCGGCGGGGCATGATCGGCTCGGGAGCGGCACGCGGCGGCACGGCGACCCAGGTGCTGGCGGGCGCGGCCCTAGCCTTCGGAAACCGGGGCGAGGACCGGGCTGCAATGGTCTTCGAGGGTCGCGTGGCGCTCCAGTCCGGTGGCTGGCATGAGGGAATGAACCTGGCGGGAGCGGTGCGCGCGCCGCTGATCGTGGTTGTGGCGGCCCGGCGAACCGCGGGCGGATCCGTCCATGCCGACCTCGAGGCTGTGGCACTCAGCTACGGAGTCGCCTTTGCGCAGGTGGGGGCGGAACCGCCCGAGCACCTCTTTCGGACGGTCGCCGCGGCACGGCGGCGTGCGGTGCACGGCGAAGGACCGACGCTGATCGAACTCGTCCACGTCGGCAATGAGGAACGGTGGGCGTCGCACGACGCATTCGCGGAGCGTGCGACAGCCGAAGATGGCCTTTCGGAACCCGATCTGGATGCGATCCGGAGGGCGGCTGCGGCGGGCGTGGAGCATGCAGTGGACCGGCTGGCCAAGGAGCCCGGGCCGACCGCTCGTGACGCCCTGGCGCCGGTTTGCACCGACGGCCCGCCGCCGCCGCCCTGGACCCGTCGGGACCCCCCCGCCCCCGACACCCCCGCGTCATACGATCCGGCGGAACAGCCCCATGCCGAGTGAAACACCCTCGCACGTCGCCCGGACGCGTTCGGGCGAACCGGCCACTCTGCTGGAAGCCATCAGCGAAGCGCTCTGGGAGGAGATGGAGCGGGACGAGCGCGTGTTCCTCTTGGGCGAGGACATCGGCGCCTACGGGGGGGCCTTCAAGGTCACGCGGGGGTTTCTGGAGCGCTTCGGCCCCTCGCGCGTCATCGACACGCCCATCTCCGAGGGAGGCTTCACCGGAGCGGCCGCCGGGGCGGCGCACATGGGCCTCCGCCCCGTTGTGGAGATGCAGTTCATGGACTTCATCTCGCCCGCCTACGATGTCCTGACCAACTACATCGCGACTTCGCTCTACCGGGGTGCCGGACCGATGCCGCTCGTCGTGCGCGGTCCGGTTGGCGGCGGAAACCGGGGCGGGCCGTTCCACTCGCAGAACGTGGAGATGGCCTTCTTTCACACCCCCGGCCTGAAGATCGTCTACCCGTCCAATCCCCGCGACGCGAAAGGGCTGCTCAAGAGCGCGATCCGCGACGACAACCCGGTGATCTTCGAGGAGCACAAGGGACTGTACCGCGCTCCCCACTGCCGCGAGGTCCTCCCGGCCGAGGACTACGCGATCCCGCTGGGCAGTGCACGCACCGCGCTGGAAGGCGATGACCTCACGATCGTCACCTACGGCCTCATGGTGCATCGCAGCCTGGAAGCGGCCGCCGAACTCGCCCGGGACGGAATCCGCGCCGAGGTGATCGACCTGAGGACGCTGCTGCCCCTCGATGAAGAGGCGATCGCGGACTCGCTGAAGAGGACCGGCAAGCTCCTGATCGTGCACGAGGACACGCGCACCGGAGGGATCGCGGGCGAGATCGCGATCCGCATGAACGAGCAGGCGTTCGAATGGCTGGACGGGCCGATTCTGCGGGTCACGGCCATCGACTCTCCCGTGCCGTTCAGCGGCGAGTTGGAGGACTATTTCCTTCCCGGCGTCCGAGATGTGGTGATCGCGGCACGTTATCTTGTAGAATACTAGCCCCCGGCTGACCGGCGGCTTTCCCGCCGCGCCGCCCGCCCGCCCCCCAACCCGCGCATGGAGCAGTGACCGTGTCCCGAATCGAAGTCCCGATGCCCCAGATGGGCGAGTCGATCGCCGAGGGCACGGTGTCCAAGTGGCTGAAGGAAGTCGGCGACGCCGTCGAGCGCGACGAGCCGATCCTCGAGATTTCCACCGACAAGGTGGACGCCGAGATCCCGTCGCCGTCGGCGGGAGCACTGACCGAGATCCTGGTGGCCGAGGGTGAGACCGTCGAGGTCGGCACGATCGTGGCGTATATCGACCCGAATGGTGCGGGTGGGGCCGCGAGCGCACCCGTCGCGCCCGACGAACCCGAGCCGTCCCCGGCTGCCGAGCCCCCTCCGCCCGCTCCTGCGACCTCGCCCCCCCACGACCCCGAAGACGTCGCCTGCACCGCCACGAGCGAGGAGCGTCTGCGCACCCGGTCGACACCCGTCGTGCGGCGGATTGCCGCGGAAGCCGGTGTGGACATTTCCCGGGTGACCGGCACCGGCCATCAGGGACGCGTCACCAAACAGGACATCCTGGCCTACATCGAGAGCGGACCGGACACGGTCGTCGCCCCGGCACCGGCCCCCGCCGGACCGACCACCGAGCCGGCACTTCCGGCCGCCCCGGCCACCGCCCCACGCGAGCCGACCCCTCTCCCGACCCCACCCCCCGCCGCCCCCTCCGGCGACGACCTCTGGCACCGCTTCGCCCGCGAGGTCGACCACCCCGTCTTCCCGGTTCGCGAAGAAGACCGCGTTGAGACGATGGACAAGGTGCGCCGCCTCACCGCGGAGCACATGGTGCTCTCCAAGCGGATCCATTCCCACGTCCACTCGATCATCGAGATCGACTTCAGCGTGGTGGACCGGATCCGGCGCGAGAACAAGGCGCGATGGGCGAAGCGCGGGGCGCGCGTCTCCTACACCGCCTTCGTGGCTTGGGCCTGTTCCCGCATTCTGAGGGACTTCCCGACGGTCAACGGCGTCCTTTCGGGGAACAACGTCATCTACCGGGGCTCGGTGAACCTCGGGATGGCGGTGGACCTGAACCCGGGCCTCATCGTTCCGGTCATTCACGACGCGGACGACCTGAGCCTGGTGGGGACCGCCCGAAAGATCATCGACCTCGCCACGCGCGCGAAGGACAGGCAGCTGTCGCCGTCGGAGATCCAGGGCGCCACCTTCACCATCACCAACCCCGGCGTGCTGGGCACCATGGTGGGCATGCCGATCATCCCCAAGGGCACTTCGGCGATCCTGGGGACGGGATCGATCGAGAAGCGGGTGGTGGTGTTGACCGACCCCGGGTCGGGCCAGGACTCGATGGCCATCCGCAAGCGGTCGTACTTCTCTCTCGGGTACGATCACCGGCTGGTGGACGGTGCCGACTCGGCGCGCTTCCTGTCCGCTCTCAAGGAGCTTCTCGAGGACTTCCCCGAGGACGCCTGACGCCGGGGGATTGCAGGGTGGCCGCGGCCCACGACCCCCGCACGGCACGGCACCGGCCGTGACGCCCCGGCGGAACCGTACCCTCGCGGTGCGACATCTGGGGCTGACCGGCTACCGGGCCGCGCTCGAACGGCAGGCCGCCCTCGTCGAGCGCCGGCGAAGCGGAGAAATCCCCGACACGCTGCTCCTCCTCGAACACCCCCACGTGATCACGCTGGGGTCTTCCGGCGATCGCGGCCACCTCCTGCTGTCGCCCGCGGAGCTCGCCGCCCGGGGCATCGAGGTGCACGAAGCGGGGCGTGGCGGCGACATCACCTATCACGGACCGGGACAGCTGGTCGGCTACCCGATCCTCGACCTCAAGCCGGACCACAGGGATCTGCACGCGTATCTGCGCGGCCTGGAAGCCGTGCTCATCGGCGTGCTTCGCGCCTTCGGCGTCGAGGGCGAGCGCGACGAGAGCGCGACCGGGGTGTGGGTGCGGGGGGCCAAGGTCGGAGCCATCGGAATCCGCGTGTCGTCGGGGTGGATCACCTCGCACGGCTTCGCGGTCAATGCGAACACCGACCTCTCGTACTTCGACGCCATCGTGCCGTGCGGTCTGCACGGCCGCCCCGTAACGAGCCTCACCCGCCTGTTGCGGCGCGAGATCACCCCCGCGGCCGTGGCACCGGCCGTCGTCGCGGCGATGGTGGCCGAGTTCGGCTACGGCTCCGTCCGGGACTGGTCGGCGAAGTGCTAGCACTTTCTGCTGGCATCCTGTCACCGCCGCCCTGTGCTTCGCCCCCCTATTCCTCCTGCACCGGCGGCGCGAACTCGAAGTAGTCGAGATACAGCTCCTTCGTGTCGCGCTGCTCCTCCAGCCAGTCCCCGAAGCCCGACGGCACCGGTTCGGGCGCTGCTGACAGTTCGCGGGCCGCCCTCTGGGCCAGGTCGTTCACGTACTCGTTCCTGGGGTCCCCCGCGTGCCCCCGGATCCACTTCCAGGTCACCTCGTGGCGCGCGATGATCCGGTCCAGCCGCCGCCACAGCTCCAGGTTCTCGATGGGGCCGCCCTTGCGCTTCCATCCCTTGCGCTTCCACGCGGGCATCCACGCCGAGGCGCCCTTCACCAGGTACTGGGAATCGGAGACGAACCGGACCCTGCAGCGCCCCTTCAACGCGCCGAGCGCCAGGATGGCGCTGGTGATGGCCATGCGGTTGTTGGTGGTGGAGGGGTCCGAGGTCCAGAGGTCCCGCCGCTCCCAGGCCCCGTCCTTCCAGTGCTCGAGGAGAACGGCCGCGCCCCCGGGACGATCACGGCCGACGAACTGGTTCCCCAGACACGACTCGTCGGCGTGGACGAAGACCAGCGGCCCGGTTGTCGCCATGCACTCTTCTCCGGTTCCCGTGCGGTTTCGGCGCGGCGTCCGACGGTGCCGCGCCCCTTCGAAGAAGATAGCAAGCCCCGGAAGAATCGGAGGCGGCCCTTCAGCCGGACGGTCCGTCGGCAGGTTCCTCGCGCGGATTGTCCACGGACTGCTAGATTCAGCACGATGACGCGTCCCCAACCATCCACAGACTCTCCAGGCGACCCTGCTCCGCGTCCCGCGTGCCTCCTTCTGGAGGACGGGCGTCGCCTCGACGGACTGTCTCTCGGAGTGCGGGGCGTCGCACTCGGCGAGGTGGTCTTCAACACCTCGATGACCGGCTACCAGGAGGTACTCACCGACCCGTCGTACGCGGGGCAGCTGGTCACCATGACGTATCCGCTGATCGGCAACTACGGGACCAACGCCGAAGACGTGGAATCGGTCCGGCCCCAGGTCGCCGGGTTCATCGTGCGCGAGGCGGCGCGCGCACCCAGTTCCTGGCGGAGCCGATTCACCCTCGAGGACTATCTCCGGCGTCACGGAGTGGTGGGAATCCGGGAAGTCGACACACGGGCGCTTACCCGCCACATCCGCGACGAGGGGGCCATGCGGGCCGCGATCGCCCCGGGTGACATGCCGGAGGATGAGCTTCTCGAACGCGTGCTCGCCCACCCGAAGATGGAGGGTCTGGAGCTGGCCTGCGGCGTCTCCACCGAACGCCGCTACACGGTCCCCGCGGCGGGACGGGAGGAATACCACGTGGCCGCTTTCGACTTCGGGGTCAAGTCGAGCTCGCCGAGGCTGCTTTCCGAGCGGGGTTGCCGGGTCACCGTGCTGCCTTCGGAAGCGCATACGGCCGACGTGCTGGCACTGGAGCCTGACGGTCTCTTCCTTTCCAACGGACCGGGCGACCCCGCCGCCGTGGAGCGGGTGGCCGAGACGATCCTCGAGGTGGCCGGACGGGGGATACCCGTTTTCGGCATCTGCCTGGGGCACCAGCTCATCGCCCGGGCCTTCGGTGCGGAGACCTTCAAGCTGCCCTTCGGCCACCATGGCGCGAACCACCCGGTCATGAACCACGACCTGCGCACGGTGGAGATCACTTCCCAGAATCACGGGTTCGCGGTGAGGGGCGGGAAGGGCGATGAAGTCCCCGGCGCACCCGGTCTCAGGGTCACGCACAGCAACCTGTACGACGGCACAGTGGCAGGCGTCTCCCACGCGGAACTGCCGGTGATGGCGGTCCAATACCACCCGGAAGCGGCGCCCGGACCCCACGACAGCCGTTATCTTTTCAACGATTTCGTGGCCTTGATGGCGGCGCGCATCCGGACCTCGCCGTAAGGCCCCCTGACGGTCCAACTTGACGCTGGATACCCAACCCTGTTACTTACCGACACATACACAGCCAACTCGTTCCAACGAGAGGGGCGGAGCAGCCAACTTGGCGCCTCAGGCGCCGGCTCGGAGGAGGGGCAATGACGAAAGCGGATCTAGTTGAGCAGGTAGCCGATGCAATCGGCCCGGGTCTCACCAAGAAGGAGTGCGCTCTGGTGGTCGATGGGTTTCTGAACGCGGTCAAGCATGCGCTTGCCCAGGGGGAGGGAATCGAAATCCGGGGCTTCGGAACCTTCAAGGTGCGTCACCGCAAGGCGCGTGTCGCACGGAATCCCAGAACGGGTGAGCCGGTACAGGTCCCCGCACGCGTATCACCGGTTTTCAAGCCGTCCAAGCACCTGCGCGCGAGGGTCGCGCGCATCGAGGCGCCGGACGGGCCGTCGACCGGGGCCGGCTAGCGGCCCCGAGTCACCGCGCGGGTTTCCCCGGTGGAGGTCACGGTTCTTCTATTTGCCGCTCACCGGGAGCGGGTCGGCACGGAGAGCACGGTTGTCTCCTTGCCGGAACGCGCCACCGTAGGCACACTTCTTTCGGAGCTGCGGGCCCGCGGCGGTGGTTGGGCGGACCTTCCGTCCTCTCCCGCCGTCGCGGTCAATCGCAGCTACGCCAACGTCGGAAGCGAGTTGTCCGACGGAGACGAAGTGGCCCTTATCCCTCCCGTTGCCGGGGGGTGAGACGGTGTAGCGCGAAATGGCCTGGAGCGACATAACCATCGACCCCATCGACCCTTCCACCGTTGTGGAGCGGGTTGGCGCACCGCGGGACGGAGCCGTTGCGCTCTTCCTGGGAACCGTGCGGAACCGCAACGAAGGGCGTCCGGTCGCGGGAATGGAATACGAGGGCTACGGCGACATGGCGCGCGAGCAGCTGGCGACGATCGTGGCCGAAGCCGCGGCCCGCGCCCGGAGCGACCGCATCGCCGCGGTACACCGCCTGGGCGAGCTGGCCATCGGCGAGGTGAGCGTGGCCATCGCGGTTTCCACCCCTCACAGGGCGGAGGCCTTCGACGCGGCCAGGTACGTGATCGAGGAGATCAAGAAGCGGTTGCCGGTCTGGAAGCGCGAACGGTACCTGGACGGCGAGGCCGAGTGGCTGGACGGGGAGGTGCCGGTGGCGGTTGGCGCAGCCGCCGGGCGCCGGGGCGGGGACGAAGACGGCCACCTTCACCCCGGGACACCGCACGGATGAGCTACGCATCGCCTCGGGTCCGGTCCGCTCCCGTAAACGGCGGTGCCCGCGACATGGTGGACGGCTTCGGCCGACGCATCGAGTACCTGCGCATCTCGGTGACGGACAAGTGCAACCTGCGTTGCGTCTATTGCATGCCGGAGGAGGGCCTTCCGTGGCTCCGCCGTGGTGAGATCCTCACCTACGAGGAGATCGCCGAAATCGTCGGGGTGATGGCCGGCATGGGGCTCAGACGCCTCCGCCTGACCGGCGGCGAACCGCTGGTGCGCAAGGACCTGCCCCGCCTGGTCGACCTCCTCGCGGCGGTACCGGGAATCGAGGACATCGCCCTTTCCACGAACGCGGTGCTGCTGGCGCCGGTCGCGAAGCGGCTTCGCGATGCCGGCGTGAGCCGGGTCAACATCTCGCTCGACTCGCTGCGCCCCGACCGCGCCGACGCCATCGCGCGCCGGCCGGGCACGCTGGCCCGGATCATGGAAGGGCTCGACGCGGCGCACGCCGTCGGGTTCGACCCCATCAAGATCAACGTGGTGCTCATGCGCGGAGAGAACGACGACGAGATCCCGGATTTCGCCGAACTCTCGCGTACGCGTCCCCTTCATGTGCGGTTCATCGAGGTCATGCCGACGGAGTCGAACCTGGAGCTGAGCGCGTCCAACTTCCTCTCCTGCGACGAGGCGCTTGCCTGCGTGGCCGAGGTGGACGCCCTGGAACCGGTCTCCGGTCCCCCCGGCAACGGCCCGGCAACATACTTCAGCTTCCCCGGAGCCCAGGGAACCATCGGGGTGATCACGCCGATGAGCCACAACTTCTGCAGCCGCTGCAACCGCATGCGACTCACCGCCGACGGACATTTGCGCCCCTGCCTGTTCGGCACCATCCAGACCCCGCTCCGCGACGCGCTGAGGCGCGGCGAAGCGCTGGAGCCCCTTGTCAACGAGACACTCCGCATCAAGCCCGAGAAACACCTGCTGGTCCAGGGCTCGTCCGAGGGCTCGGGCGGTCTGATCGCACTCTCGCAGACGGGCGGATGACGACGGTCCGGGGCCGGTTCGCAGCAACCTGTCGCCTTTCAACCCGATGGAGAAAGCCTGAGAGATGGCCAGAAAGATCACCGTAGTCGGCGCCGGACACGTGGGAGAAGTCTGTGCCCAGCGTCTCGCAGAGAAGGAATTGTGCCAGGAAGTCGTGCTCATCGACATCATCGAGGGGATCCCGCAGGGGAAGGGTCTCGACCAGTGGGAGAGCGCGCCCGTCGAGGGCTTCGACACTCGCGTGGTCGGGGCGAACGACTACGGGCCCGCCGAAGGGTCCGATCTCTTCATCGTGACGGCGGGGATCGCGCGCAAGCCGGGCATGAGCCGCGACGACCTGCTCCGCACCAACGCCGGCATCGTGCGGTCGGTGAGCGAGCAGATCGCGAGGGTGGCACCGGATTCCGTCGTGATCGTGGTCTCCAACCCGCTGGACGTGATGGCCTGGGTGGCCAAGGAGACGACCGGCTTTCCGCGCGAGCGGGTGATCGGCATGGCAGGCGTGCTCGACACGGCGCGCTTCCGGTCGTTCATCGCGATGGAGCTGGACGTGAGCGTCGAGGACATCCAGGCGATGGTGCTGGGGGGGCACGGCGATACCATGGTGCCGCTGGTCTCCTACACGGCGGTGAGCGGCATCCCGGTCTCGCGCCTGATCGCGCCGGATCGCCTCGACGCCCTGATCGAGCGTACCCGCAACGGCGGGGCCGAGATCGTGGGCTACCTGAAGACGGGGAGCGCCTACTACGCGCCCTCGGCGGCGGCCGTGCAGATGGCCGAATCGATCGTGAAGAACAAGCGCAGAATACTGCCCGCGGCCGCCTACCTGGAGGGTGAGTACGGCCAGGAGGGGATCTACCTGGGCGTGCCCTGCAAGCTGGGCGAGGGCGGGTTGCTCGAGGTGGTCGAGGTGGAGCTGACCCCGGAGGAAGCAGCGGCACTGGCGAAGAGCGCGGATCATGTGCGGGGTACGATGGCGCACCTGTAGCAGCCCGGGCAGCCTCCGCCGCCTCGCGGTCCGCTCGCCGGGGCTGCCGGGCTCCTCCCCGGCCATTGCCGTTGCCGTCACCGTGGCGTTCTCGGCGGCCTGCGAGGATCCCCGGCCGCCGCTGTCGTGCCGCGATATTCCGGCACAGACGGTCTTCACGGGTGACACCGCCACGTTGGAGGCGTGCTTCGAGGATCCGAACGGTGAAGCGCTGGTCTACGCGGCGTCCACTTCGGATCCCGCCGTGGTTGCGGCCAGGGCCACCGGGCATCGCGTCGCCCTCGCAGGTGTGGCGCCGGGAACCGCAATGGTGGCCGTCACCGCGACCGATCCGGCCGGACTCCAGGCGGACGAACGCTTCCAGGTCGCGGTCCCCAACCGGGCGCCTCTGGCGGTGGGTGTGATTTCGCCGCTGGAACTGGCGGCCGGGGACTCGGCCCGGGTGGACGCGTCGGCCTACTTCGACGATCCCGACGGGCAGGGACTCGGCTACGCGGCCGCGGGGTCCGACGCGCGGGTCCTGGCGGTTTCGGTCGAGGGCAGTGTATTGACGGTGACAGCGCGCGCGAAGGGGATGGCGACCGTGGCTGTCACAGCCACCGATCCCGGGGGACTGGAGACGACCCGGAGCTTTGCCGTGACGGTTCCGAACCGGGCGCCGGAGGCGGTCGGCTCGATCGCCGCGCGAACGGTCGGGGCGGGGAAGACGGTTGCACAGGATCTGGCTCCGTACTTCAGGGACCCTGACGGAGATCCGCTCTCCTACGCGGCCATCAGCGCCGACCCGCGGGTGGCCGAAGTGTCGGTGCAAGCCGGCACCGCCTCGATTGCGGCGCTTGCCAGGGGCGAGACGACGGTGTCGGTCACGGCCTCCGACGCGGAAGGACTCACGGCCGCGCAGGTGTTCGGCGTGACCGTCCCGAACCGCGCGCCGATCGCCGTCGGCACGATTCCGCCGGACACGATCACGATCGGGGACAGCACGACAGTCGACCTTGCCGCCTACTTCAACGACCCCGACGGAGACCCGCTCGTCCATGCGGTCACAGCCTCCGACACGACCGTCGTCGGTGTATCGGTCTCCGAAGGCACCGTCCGCATCGCCGCACTCGCGGAGGGGGAGGCGAGGGTGGGTATCGAGGCCACCGACACCGAAGGCCTCGCGGCCGCGCAGGCCTTCACGGTCACCGTGCCCGCCCGCCGGTGGCCGAGCTGACATACGATCTGGTGCGTACCCTTCCCCACGACACCGGGGCCTATACGCAGGGACTGCTGATCCACGACGGGATCTTCTTGGAGAGCACGGGCCGGTACGGAAAGTCGGAGGTTCGCCGGGTGGAAATCGCCACCGGAGAGGTGCTGCTCAGCCGCCCCCTTGCGAACAATCGCTTCGGCGAGGGATTGGCGAGGGTCGGCGAACGGCTGATCCAGCTCACCTGGAAGGCGGGTCTGGCCCTTGTCCACGACGCAGCAACGCTCGACTCGCTGGGCACCTTCGACTACCAGGGAGAGGGTTGGGGTCTGTGCCACGACGGCGAGTCGCTCTACATGTCCGACGGGAGCGACACGCTTCAGCGCCGCGACCCGACTACCTTCGGTCTCCTCGGCAGGATCGGGGTCACGCGAGCCGATTCCGCGGTGCACAACCTCAACGAACTGGAATGCGTGGGTGATCACATCTACGCCAACATCCACCGGTCCAGCGAGATCCTGCGGATCGACAAGCTGACGGGCGTGGTCAACGGCGCGCTCGACGCCGAGGCCCTGGCGCGGGCGAGTGGTCGTCCCGCCAATCCGGCGGCGGTCCTCAACGGCATCGCCTACGACCTGCGAACCGGCACGTTCTACGTTACCGGCAAGCTGTGGCCGGTGATGTTCGAGATCGAAATTGCCGGGAGGTAACCAGCCAGCTCTCCTGGCCAAGCCTTTCCGGCCGGATCACCGGTGAGGGTCCGGGTTCCGCTACCTACGGCCCCCTGAACACCGCCGGATCCACCTCCGGGTTCAGCACGAAGTCGCTCGTCACAAGCACCTTCCATATCCTGCCGTCGGCGTTGAGGTGCACTCTTCGGCCCGTGAAGACGTACCCGTCGACCTCGCGGATGTCCTCCCAGTAGGTGCGGCTGGCGTTCTCGCGCCCCTCCTCCCGGTAGCTGATCGAGACGGGCATCGCGCGGTCCTCCTCGAAGGTGTAGAACCAGGTGTCGCTGTGGTCGCCGACGCCCTCGCCGAAGGTGACGCGCACCAGGTGGCGCCCCTCGTCGTCGGTGCCGTCGTAGTGGAGGAAGACGCCGGGGTCCTTCAGCTTGAAGGGAAGCCCGATCCAGTAGAAGACATCGCCGGAGACGTAGCGCGCCTCGTCGTAGTCCTTGTCGCCGGGGCCGAGCGACTCGCCGTTCATGACCGCCCACTCGGCGACGCCGTCGAAGCCGTGCTGGATGAAGTCGTTGCCCTCCCAGCGCTCGATGCGGGCGGCCTCGCCGGTCTCGAGGCGGGCGATGGTGACGTAGCGGGGGCGGGTGCGGCGGAGGCGGCCGCTCACCGGGTCCCAGATCTCGGTGGTGAGGGTGTAGGAGGCGCTCTGCAGCTTCCGGTACGTTTCCATGCCGCCCAGCGCGTCGATCCAGCCGTCGACCAGCGCCTCGGCCGTGTCGTCGCCGACCTGCGTGGCCGCTTCCCCGCGCGGTCCGGCGTCCGGCGGCCACGCCGGAGCCGAAACGGCGGCGGTCGTGAGGATCGCCGCTGCCGCGCCGAATGCATGCCGTTTCTTGATCACCGCTCTCCTTCTCCTGTCAGAAAATGGGTTTGGGCCGACCGTCCCCCGGCCTTGCCTACAGCTTCGGCAGCGTCACCCCCACCTGTCCCTGGTACTTGCCCTTCCGGTCCGCGTACGCGACCTCGGGCGCCTCGTCTCCCTGGAAGAAAACCAGCTGGGCGATCCCCTCACCTCCGTAGATCCGGGCGGGCAAGGGGGTGGTGTTGGAGATCTCCAGGGTCAGGAATCCCTCCCAGGTCGGCTCCAGAGGCGTCACGTTCACGATGATCCCGCAGCGCGCGTAGGTGCTCTTGCCGACGCACAGCACGAGCACGTCGCGCGGGATGCGAAAGTGCTCCACGGTGCGGGCCAACGCGAACGAGTTGGGCGGGATGATGCACTCGGGGCCCTTCACGTCCACGAAGGAGCGTTCGTCGAAGGACTTCGGATCGACCACCAGGTTGTGGACGTTGGTGAAAACCTTGAACTCGGGGGCCACGCGGATGTCGTAGCCGAAGGACGAAAGTCCGTAGGAAATGCTGCCGTTTCTCACCTGGCCGCTCTCGAAGGGTTCGATCATGCCGTGTTCGAGGGCCATGCTGCGGATCCAACGGTCGCTTTTGACGGGCATGGAGTGTCGGGATCGGGGGGATTGGGAGGGATGGGACGGGAGTTGGCGGCGGGGGGGGCGCGGCGGAGTCATGAGCTTGCGGGCGACGGGAAGATAGGCCCGGCGGGGCACGCGCGCCAAGCGGAAACGTGGCTCGTTCGATCCGGCTGTTGTCGGCCCGCCGTGGCGGCCCCGGGGCGGATACGGGGCCTATTCGGAGCCTGGGGAGAGTTCCGGGAAGCATCCGCGGAGCCGTCGTGGCCCGGTGACGGTGCGGTGTTGGTGCGCAAACTTGAATCCCGTGGCATCCCCCCGTATCTTACAGCCTTGATTCAAGAGTTCGTGAAAATTTTCACAAGCTCGCGTGGATCGGCGAGAGCTCCCTCCGGTCGGGGTGCGTCATGACGAGCGCAGACCGCCGGGGCGGGAAACCAACACGGGAGGGTCTTCAGTCAGCATGGCGAAGTCCTACATACCGCTCCTGATCATCTTCGGGGTGACGGTGCTCAACGCCGTCGGCATGGCCGTCGCCTCCCACATCCTCAATCCCCGCCGCCCCACCCCCCAGAAGTCGATGCCGTACGAGTCGGGGATGATCCCGCTCGGCGACACGCGGCAGCGCTTCTCGATCAAGTTCTACATGGTGGCGATCAGCTTCATCGTCTTCGACCTGGAGACGATCTTCCTGGTCCCGTGGGCGGTGCGGGTGCGCGAACTCGGCTGGGGGCCGTTCGTGGCGGTGTTCTTCTTCGTGGTGGTGCTGGCGGTGGGACTGGTATACGAGTGGAAGAAAGGCGGCCTGGAATGGGAGTAGGGAAACCGGGCGTGGCGGGCGCCGGGTCACCCGCGTTCCTCACCACAAGGCTCGACTTCGTGGTGAACTGGGCGCGGCGCAACTCGCTGTGGCCCATGCCCTTCGGAACCGCCTGCTGCGCCATCGAGATGATGGCCTCGGCGGCGAGCAACTTCGACCTGGCCCGCTTCGGGATGGAGCGCATGTCCTTCAGCCCGCGCCAGGCCGACGTGCTGATCTGCGCGGGGCGCGTGCCCTACAAGCTGGCTCCGGTGCTGCGCCGCATCTGGGATCAGATGATGCAGCCGAAGTGGTGCGTCTCGATGGGGGCGTGCGCCTCCTCCGGGGGCGTCTTCGACGTGTACTCGATGGTGCAGGGAATCGACACCGTCGTGCCGGTGGACGTGTACATTCCCGGGTGCCCGCCGCGTCCCGAGGGGCTGATCTACGGGCTGATGATGGTGCAGGAGAAGATCCGCGGGGAAAGCTTGGCCAACCACGCCGCGCTCAGGGCGGAGGACCCGCTCGCCGCGGGGCGGCCGCGGGCCGGCGACCGCGAGGTCGCCGACCTGACCGGACCGTTCGGCAACTCGACCCGCCAGAACCGGGTGAGCGGGCTGGTCGAGACCGGCGCCGTAGGCCGGGCCGAGGACCGGCTGCCCTGACGGTGCCCGCCGCCTTGGGAGCCCGTGGACAAAACCCGCGTGGCATTCGACCGGCGATGCGTCCGGGCCGGACGTGCGCCCGGTGACGGCCGATTCGTCCTCCAGCGGCTCGTTCTCCGGCTTCGACCTGGTCGCGGCCGGACCGGGCGCCTCGCGCGAGGACGCCGGTGCGGCCCCGGCGCCGGACAGCGTGGCGCCCGGAAACCCCTCGGTGACAGCATTGCGGGAGCGATTCCCCGGCGCGGTCTTCCGCAACGAGATCTGCGCCGGCGACGAAGATGTCGTCTACGTCGATCCCGCGCGCATCGCCGAGATCCTCCGCTGGCTGCGCGAGGACCCGGACCAGCGCTACGACCACCTCGCCGACGTCACCGCGGTGGACTACGGCGGCGGCCGGGCCCTCGAGGTCGTCTACCAGCTCTGGTCGATTCCGAACCGCGCGGCGCTGCGGGTGAAGTGCGAATTGCCGCCGGACCGGCTCGAGATCGAGAGCGTCACGGGGATCTGGGCGGGCGCCGACTGGCTGGAGCGCGAGGTCTACGACCTCTTCGGGATCGCCTTCGGGGGACACCCGAATCTGCGCCGGATCCTGATGCCCGAGAACTACGCCGAAGGGCACCCGCTCAGGAAGGACTTCCCGCTGCGGGGCCGGTTCTCGCGCGCCGAACAGACGCGCCGGGCGCTCACCCAGGACCCGGAGGACTACTACGTGCCGGGTGAGATCGCGGAACGCGTGCCGCAGGTGGTCGAGGAGGCGGGCGCCGCGGCGGGCGAAGGGGAGGGAGCCGGCTGATGGCCGCGAGCACGACCGAATACGCCGTCCGCCGCAACCCCGAGATGGGACCGGGGGGGACTCCTGTCCCCAGCCCCGCCGAGCCCTTCGACGCTCCCGAGCCCGAACTCGGGTCGGAGACCATGCTCGTCAACGTGGGTCCCCAGCACCCCGCCACCCACGGAGTGCTGCGCCTAGTCGTGGAACTCGACGGCGAGACCGTGGTCAGCGTGGTTCCGCGGCTGGGCTACCTGCACTCCTCCTTCGAGAAGCTCGGCGAGTACCGCACCTGGAACCAGATCGTCACGCTCACCGACCGCATGGACTACCTGGCGCCGCTGATCTACAACTGCGCCTACGTGATGGCGGTCGAGAAGCTGATGGGAATCGAGGTGACGGAACGCTGCAAGGTGGCGCGCGTGATCTGCATGGAGATGGACCGCATCTTCTCCCACCTGCTCTGGCTGGGCACGTGGGCGATCGACGTGGGGGCCTTCACCCCGTTCCTCTACGCCTTCCAGCAGCGCGAGAAGGTCTACACGCTGCACGAGGCGCTCACCGGCGCGCGGATCACCACCTCGGCCACGCGCATCGGGGGCATGATGGCCGACCTGCCCGAGGGGTGGACGAAGGGGGTGCGGGAGTTCGCCGACAACCTGCCCGCGACGCTGGACGAGATCGACACTCTGCTCACCTGCAACGCGATCCACGTCGGGCGCACGCAGGGGATCGGCGCGATTTCGGCGGAGGAGGCGGTCAACCACGGGCTCACGGGCGCCAACCTGCGCGCGAGCGGCGTCCCCTACGACGTGCGCAAGGACCGTCCCTACTACGACTACGAGAGCTACGACTTCGAGGTCCCGATCGGCTGCCACGGAGACTGCTACGACCGCTACCTGGTGCGAATGGAGGAGATGCGGCAGAGCATCCGCATCCTGCACCAGGCGCTGGACCGGCTGCCGGGCGGGCCGATGGACGTGCAGGATCCGCGGATCAGCCTGCCCTCGAAGACCGACTGCATGTCGGACATGGAGTCGATGATCCACCACTTCAAGCTCGTCACCGACGGCATTCCGGCGCCCGCCGAGGACTGCTGGTTCTCGGTGGAGGGGTCGAAGGGGGAGCTGGGGATGTACGTGGTGGGCGACGGGGGCCCCAAGCCCGTGCGCTGGCGAATCCGGCCGCCCTCGTTCGTGAACCTGTCGGCGATCCCGAAGCTGGCCGAGGGCCACCTCATGGCCGACCTGATCGTGATCAACGCGAGCCTGGACATCGTGCTCGGGGAGATCGACCGGTGAGCGACGCCCGCTTCCGGAACCCCGGCTGGGCCGGGAACACCGGCGAGTTCGACCTGACGGAGGCCGATGTGCGGGGGAGCGAGTTCGTGGGCGAGCAGCCGCTGGACGGCGGGCACCCGAGCGTGGCGCCCAGTCTGCCCTACATGCTGGTGAAGAAGGACCCGGAGGCACCCCTCTTCGAGGGACCCTACCTGGAGCGCTTCGAGAAGATCC
Organism: Gemmatimonadota bacterium; assembly: GCA_028873845.1. Classification (GTDB taxonomy): domain Bacteria; phylum Gemmatimonadota; class Gemmatimonadetes; order Longimicrobiales; family Gaopeijiaceae; genus Bin94. The sequence goes on from JAPPNO010000038.1 coordinate 41,323, forward strand.
GGAGCCGCTACCCGATGGCCCGGGCGGCACTGATTCCCGCGCTGAACCTCGCGCAGGAGCTGCGCGGCCACGTGTCGCCGGAGACGATGGACGAGGTGGCCGCGCTTCTCGGTCTGAGCGACGCCTTCGTGCGGGGCGTGGCCACCTTCTACACGATGTACAACAAGCGTCCCGTGGGGCGCTTTCTGATACAGGTCTGCACCAACATCTCCTGCAACATCCGCGGCGCCGACGAGGTTCTGGCGGCCTTCCTGGAGCACACGGGCACGGAGCTGGGCGAGACCTCGAGCGACGGCGACTTCACGATCGCGGAGGCCGAGTGCCTGGCCGGGTGCGGCTTTCCCACCTGCGTGCAGATCAACTCGCGCTACTTCGAGGACGTGTCGGCGAAGGACGTGCCGGCCGTGCTGGAGCGGTTGAAGCGCGAGGTGAACGACGGCTTCTGACACGACACCGCCTTGGCCTACCCGTACCGACACGAGAGCGAGACCCGGATCCTGAGCCGGGGCTTCGGGGATCCCGCCGCGCGCACCGTGGCCGGGTGGAAGGCCATGGGCGGGTACGAGGGGATCGCGCGGGCGCTGGAGATCGGGCGCGAGGCGACGATCGAGGAGGTGAAGGCATCGGGGTTGAGGGGACGGGGCGGGGCGGGATTCCCGACCGGGCTAAAGTGGTCTTTCATGCCGAAGGACGCGCGGCGGCCCCACTATCTCCTCTGCAACGCCGACGAGTCGGAGCCGGGCACCTTCAAGGACCGCGAGATCATCCGCTGGACGCCGCACCAGCTCATCGAGGGGTGCCTGGTGGGGTCCTACGCGATCGGCGCCGCCCACTGCTACGTCTACCTGCGCGGCGAGTTCTTCGAGAGCACCCGGGTGCTGGCGCGGGCTCTGGAGGAGGCGTACGAGGAGGGGCTCGTGGGCACGGACGTCATGGGTTCGGGCGTGGACATCGACATCACGCTCCACGTCGGGGCCGGCGCCTACATCTGCGGCGAGGAGACCGGCCTGATGAGCTCGCTCGAGGGGCGCCGGGGCGAACCCCGCGTCAAGCCTCCCTTCCCCGCGGCGGTCGGCGCCTTCGGGATGCCCTCGACGATCAACAACGTGGAGACGCTGGCCGCGACGCCGCACATCCTGCGGCACGGCGGGGAGTGGTATCGGCAGTGGGGCACCGACAAGAGCCCGGGCACCAAGCTCTTCTGCGTTTCCGGGCACGTGGCCAAGCCGGGCAACTACGAGTTCCCCCTGGGCTTCCCGATGATGGAGCTGATCGAGGACGTCTGCGGCGGGATCCCCAACGGCCGCGCCCTGAAGGCGGTCATTCCGGGCGGCAGTTCGGTCCCGATCATGAGTGCCGAGGACTGCCGCGAGTGCCCGCTCTGCTACGAGGGGGTCGAGGCCGCCGGGTCGATGCTCGGCTGCGCTTCGGTGATCGTGATGGACGACACGACCGACATCGTCAAGCAGGTAAGACGGATGGCTTACTTCTACGCGCACGAGTCGTGCGGGCAGTGTACGCCTTGCCGCGAGGGGACGACATGGGCTACCCGGATCCTGCAGCGCATCGAGGACGGACGCGGCACCGAGGACGACCTGGACACGCTCATCGAGATCTCCGAACAGATGACCGGCACCACGATCTGCGTGCTCTCGGATTCGCTGGCGATGCCGATCATCTCGTCGATCGAGAAGTTCCGCGACGACTACCTGGCGCTGATTCGGCGGGGGGAAAGGGTGGGGGCGGCGTGATGGGTGGACGTCCCCGGCCCGCGGCTTGCCCGCCGCGCACAGGCGGCGACCGCCTGATGCAAGCGAGGAGGCCCCATGGCGGATAACGGACGCAAGGCCGATACGGTCACCCTGACCATCGACGGGCACGAGGTCACCGTGCCGAAGGGGACTTCGCTGCTCCACGCCGCCGAGACGCTGGGAACCGAGGTGCCGCACTACTGCTATCACCCGGGTCTAACCGCCCCGGCGCAGTGCCGCATTTGCCTGGTGGAGGTCGAGGGGGCGCCGAAGCTGCAGCCCTCATGCGTGACGATGGCCGAGAACGGGCAGGTCGTCCACACCGACAGCCCCGCCGCGAAGCGGATGCGGCAGGGCGTGCTGGAGTTCTACCTCGTCAACCATCCGCTCGACTGTCCCATCTGCGACATGTCGGGCGAGTGCATGCTGCAGGACTACGTCTTCGAGGAGGGGCGGGAGAAAGGGCGCGGCCGCGAACCCAAGCGCGTCTTCGGGCGCGACGACTTCGGCGGCGACGTTCTCTTCTACGGCGACCGCTGCGTCATGTGCACCCGCTGCGTGCGCTTCATGGACGAGGTGGCGCGGGACCCGCGGCTCACGGTGGTGGAGCGGGGGAGCCGCGCGGTGATCGACACCTTCTTCGACCGGGGGCTCGAGGGGGCGTCGTTCGCGGGCAACGTGGTGGACATCTGCCCGGTGGGCGCCCTGGTCTCGAAGGACTTCCTGCACAAGGCGCGGGCGTGGGATCTGGACCGCACGCCGTCGGTGTGCCCGAACTGCAGCCAGGGTTGCAACATCGAGCTTCACACCCGCGACAACCTGGTGCAGCGGCTCAAGCCGCGCGAGAACCGGGAGGTCAACGGGCACTGGATGTGCGACTACGGGCGCGCCAACTACGAGTGGATGAACCGGCCGGGGCGGCTCGAGGAGCCGGCCGCGGGGCGAGGGGCGAAACGGTGCGTCGCGGACTGGAGGTCGGCGCTGGAACATCTGTTTGTGAAGCTGCGGGAGGGGGCGGAGGTGAAGGCGGTGGGCTCGGCGTCGGCGTCGAACGAGGCGCTGGCTGCGCTGGCTGCGGTGGCCGGGGCGGCGGGGGAGGTGTCCGCGCGCGTGTTCCGCTCCCCGCGGGCCGCCGACGAGGTCCCGCTGCCGGGGTTCCCCCTGCTGGTTCGCCGCCGCGACCTGGCGTCGAACGTGGACGGGGCGGGGCTGCTGGGGTTCGAACGCACCGGCGACGACCGGGCGAACGGCGGTCTCGAGGATGTGGCCGGGCACGACGGGGCGCTGCTGGTGCTCGGGGACGAGCTGACCGATCAGAACGAGGACTTCGGGGCCGCGGCCAGCCTCTACGTGTACCTCGGCACCTTCGACTCGCCGGCGGCGCGGAACGCCGACTTCGTGCTTCCGGTGACGACATTCGCCGAGGAGGAAGGGTCGTTCGTGAACGCGCAGGGCAGGGTGCAACGGTACCGGCAGGGACTGCAGGCGCCCGGGTCGGCGCGGCCCGCGTGGCTGGTGCTGGGGGCGCTGGCGGCGGCGTTGGCGGACGGCGGCGTCCCGGAGAGTGCGGGCGATGTGTTCGCGGAGCTCGTCGCCGCGCACCCGGCGTTCGCGGGGCTCGCCTGGGACGGGCTGGGGGACCGGGGAGCCGCCCTGCGGACGGAGGCCGTCCATGGGTGAGATGCAGGAGCTCTCGACCTTCTGGTTCGTGACCGTCGCAGCCGTCAAGGTCGTCGCCGTCTTCACGGTCGTGATGGGCGTGGTCGCGTACATGACGCTCGCCGAGCGCCGCGTGTCGGCCTTCATCCAGGACCGCCTCGGCCCCAACCGCGTCGGTCCCTTCGGACTTCTGCAACCGATCGCCGACGGGATCAAGAACATCATCAAGGAAGAGACGATGCCGGGCACGGCGGCGAAGTTCTACTTCGTGCTGGGTCCCGCCCTGGCGATCATGCCGGCGGTCGTGACGATCGCCGTGATTCCGTTCGCGGCGCCGCTGCCCACGCCGGTCGGCACGGTGGACATGGTCGTGGCGGACGTGCCCATCGGGATCCTGTACATCCTGGCGCTTTCGTCGCTGGCCGTGTACGGGATCGTGCTCTCGGGGTGGGCGTCGAACAACAAGTACGCCTTTCTGGGCGGCCTGCGCGCCTCGGCCCAGATGATCTCCTACGAGGTGGCGCTCGGGCTGAGCGTGATCGCGGTCCTGCTGCTGGTCGGCAACGTCACCCTTACGGAAACGGTCTGGAAGCAGCAGCAGCTGGGCATGTGGTTCGTCTTCCCGCTGTCGCTGGCCTTCGTCTTCTTCCTGATCTCGGCGCTGGCCGAGACCAACCGGCTTCCCTTCGACATGCCCGAGGCCGAGTCGGAGCTCATCACGGGGTACCACACCGAGTACTCCGCCATGAAGTTCTCGATGTTCTTCATCGCCGAGTACGCGCACGTGGTGACGGCCTCGGCGCTGCTGGCGACGCTCTTCTTCGGCGGTTGGGACATCCCCTTCTGGACCGGAGACGACATGTTCCGCCACGAGTCGGGGTGGATCAGGGGCTTCGACGAGGCGGGAGCGCCGATCCCCGCGACGCCGAGCGTGCTGATCACCCTGCTCACCCTGGGGGCGTTCTGCGCCAAGACGGGCTTCTTCCTGCTGCTGTACATCTGGATCCGGTGGACGCTGCCCCGCTTCCGCTACGACCAGGTCATGCACCTGGGGTGGAAAGTCCTGCTGCCGGGCGCGCTCGGGTACGTCATGCTGGTGGCCGGGACCATGCTCGTGCTGGACCAGCTGGAGGTGCCCTTCGGCCCGGTCTACGGAGGGGTGCTCACGGCGGTGAGCGGGGTGACGACGCTCGCGTTCCTCCTCTTCGTGGATCGCGACCGTGTCATAGCGGGTGCCCACAGGAAGCGCAACCTCGCCCGACGGCGCGCAGGGTTGCCCGCGGAAGCCGGCGATCCGGCCGTCTCGAGCTGAACCGGAGCGGAGAACGATGGCGATATCGGTCAAGGTGATGCGGCGCCCCGAGGCGGGCCGCACTTCGTACATGCGGGCCACGCTGAAGGGCATGAGCCTCACCTTCAAACACCTGGTGCGGCCCACCAAGGTCACGCTGGAATACCCCGAGGAGCAGCCCGACCTGCACCCGCGCTGGCGCGGCACCCACCGCATGGAGGTCCACGCCGACGGCCGCCCCAAGTGCGTGGCCTGCGGGCTCTGCCCCACGGTGTGCCCCGCCAACTGTATCCGGCTGGTGGGCGGCGAGGACGACCAGGGGAACCGCTACCCGATCGTCTACGAGATCGACGAGTTCCGCTGCATCTTCTGCGGGATGTGCCAGGAGGTCTGCCCCGTCGAGGCGATCCACGTGGGCCGCCACTTCGAGAACGCGGAGTACACGCGCGACCGCTTCGTCTACGACCTGGACCGGCTGATGGAGCAGGACCACCCCACCACGCTCCTCTGGGACCCCTCCGATCCGCGCTCCGAATGACCGACGTCCTCTTCATCCTCTTCGCGGTCGTTGCCGTCGGCGGCGGCATCGGCGTCGTGACAGGGCGAAGTCCCGTCGCCAGCCTGCTCTTCATGGTGGCGACGCTGGCCAGCCTGGCCGGGATCTACGTGCTCTTCGAGGCGCACTTCCTGGCGGCGATCCAGGTGCTCGTGTACGCCGGGGCGATCATGGTGCTCTTCCTCTTCGTGATCATGCTGCTCAACCTGGGCCACGACTACCGGGCCGACCTCAAGTACGGGTCGTGGTTCCTGCTGTCGCTGGTGGTGGTGGGGCTCACGGCGGGGGTGCTGGTGCAGGGGCTGATGGGGACCGGGGAGACGGGGTTGCGCGCGGGCGGCGCCGAAGTCGCGGCCGCGATCGACGCGGCGGTGGTGGAGAAGGGGGCGGTGGGGGTGATCGCCGACCCGCTCTTCACCGACTGGGTCGTTGCCTTCGAGTTGATGGGACTGCTGCTGCTCGTGGCCATCGTGGCCGCGGTGGTCCTCGCGAAGCCGCGTGCGAGACAGGGGGAGAAGTAGAATGCTGACGTACGCCCTCCTGCTCAGCGCGGCGCTCTTCGTGATCGGGACGCTGGGGGTGATCGTCCGCAAGAACGCGATCATCATCTTCCTCTGCATCGAGCTGCAGCTCAACGCGGTCAACCTCGCCTTCGTGGCGCTCTCCCGGTACACGGGCATCGAGGGGCAGCTGTACGTCTTCTTCGTGATGACCGTGGCCGCGGCCGAGGCGGCGGTCGGCCTTGCGATCATCATCTCGATCTTCCGTCACTACGAGACGGTCAGCGTGGACAAGTTCAACCTGTTGAAATGGTGACCGGGGTGAGCGCTGCTTCGCTCGCGGGCGCCCTGGCCTTGCCCGGCGGTCCGGTTCCGGCCGCCGCTGCCGCCGCCGGCGCTCCTCAGGCAGCCGCCGAGTGGGAGCCCGTCCTCCCGGGACTGATCGTCCTGTTGCCGCTGCTGGGGTTCGTGGTGAACAGCATCCTCGCGCTGCGGTCCGCCCGGCATTCTTCCGCGGCGTTGCGGGAAGGCCGCGAGTGGGACCCCTTCGCCGGACCGAGGCCGCCGGCCACGCACCGGCTCCCCACCTGGATCGGCCCCGGCGTGATGGGCCTCGCCTTCGCGCTGGCGGTGCTCAACTTCCTCGGCATGCCGGCGGACCTGCACGACCCCGTCGTCCGTTCCTACTGGGGCTGGATCATCACCGGCGACCTGCGCATCGACGCCGCCATCCAGCTCGACCAGCTTTCCATGATCATGACGCTGGTCGTGACCGGGGTCGGCTTCCTCATCCACGTCTTCAGCGTGGGCTACATGGGCAGGGACCCGGGCTATCCCCGCTACTTCGCCTACCTGAACCTCTTCGTCTTCTTCATGCTGGTGCTCGTGCTGGGCTCCGGCTTCGCCACGATGTTCGTGGGCTGGGAGGGCGTCGGGCTCTGCAGCTACCTGCTGATCGGCTACTGGTTCAGCGACCGCGAGAAGTCGGACGCCGGGAAGAAGGCGTTCATCGTCAACCGGATCGGGGACGTGGGCTTCCTGCTGGCGATGTTCCTCCTCTTCAAGGGATTCGGGACCCTCGACTTCATCCCGATCTTCGACGGAGCCGAGGATCACTTCGTGGCGGGCGGCGCCACCATCACCGCCATCACCCTGCTGCTCATGCTCGGCGCGGCCGGGAAGAGCGCCCAGCTGCCGCTCCACATCTGGCTCCCCGACGCGATGGCCGGCCCCACCCCCGTCTCCGCCCTGATCCACGCGGCCACCATGGTCACCGCGGGCGTCTACATGGTGGCGCGGTCGTCGGTCCTCTACGCACTCGCCCCGACCAGCCAGGCGATCGTGGCCGGGATCGGGGTGCTCACCGCCCTCCTCGCGGCCACCATCGCGCTTCAGCAGTACGACATCAAGAAGGTGCTGGCCTACTCGACCGTCTCGCAGCTGGGCTTCATGTTCCTGGCGGTCGGGGTGGGCGCCTTCACCGCGGGCATCTTCCACCTGGTCACGCACGCCTTCTTCAAGGCGCTGCTCTTCCTGGGCGCGGGCGCGGTCATCCACGCCATGCACGACGCGGCCCACCACGGCGGCGGCCACCTCGACGAGCAGGACATGCGCAACATGGGAGGGTTGCGCAGGTACATGCCGGTCACCTGCGCGGTCATGTGGATCGCCACCCTCGCGATCGCGGGGATCTGGCCCTTCGCCGGGTTCTTCTCGAAGGACGAGATCATCTGGTACACGGCCGCGTGGGCGGGCGCGGAGTCGAACCCGTTCGGGCAGCTGTACGCGGTGTACTGGGGACTGGCGCTGCTGACCGCGCTCCTGACCGCATTCTACATGACCCGCCTGATGGTCATGACCTTCCACGGGGCCAACCGGACCGGCAAGGCCGCGAGCTCCCACCTGCACGAGGCCCCGAACGTGATGACGGTGCCGCTCATCGTGCTGGCGGTGCTTTCGGTGTTCGGGGGGTGGATCAATGTGCCCGATGCGCTCGGCGAGTCCTTCGCCGGGCTGTGGGGCGCGCTGCCGATGAGCGAATGGCTGCACCACTGGCTCGAACCGGTCACGCACACGGCGGCCGAGATCCAGGTGGCGGGAATCGGCGAGGCGGCGTATGTGGCGCCGGTGGGGGGCGGGGAGGTGGTGTGGGCGCTGATCTCGACGGTGGCCGCCGCGTTGGTCGTGGCCGCGGCCGTGATGGTCGTGGGCCGCCGCAAGTACGTGCCCGCCGCGGAAGACCCGGGTCCGCAGTCGGTGCTGCCGCGGTTCGTCTACAACAAGTGGTACTTCGATGAGCTCTACGACGCCGTCGTGGTGCGGCCGGTGCTCGCCCTGTCCCGCTGGTGCTGGAAGGTGATCGACACGGTGGTCATCGACGGGTTCGTGAACTTCACGGGCAACTTCGCCCGCCTGGCCGGATGGGGGACCAGCCTCTTCCAGACCGGCCAGGTGAACATGTACGCTTTCGTGCTGACGCTGGGCGTGCTCTGCGTCCTGGGCGCGGCGGTCTTCCTGTGATCGTGCCATGACCGACCTGCTCGCTTCGATCCTGTACGAGGACTGGATTCTCCACGCGCTGATCTGGCTGCCGCTGGTGGGGACGGTGCACGTGCTGCTGACCTCGGCGGATCGCGCGAAGAACATCGCCTTCCGCTGGTCGGCGCTCGTCTTCGTGCTGAGCCTCGGACTGTGGTGGAGCTTCGATCCGGGCGACGGCGGCTTCACGATGGTGTCCACCGCGCCCTGGATCGAGTCGTGGGGCGTGAGCTATTCGCTGGGGATCGACGGCATCTCCGTCTTCATGGTGCTGCTCACGACCTTTACGAGCGCGATCGCGATTCTGGGGTCGTTCGAGTACGTGAAGACGCGCCGCAAGGCCTTCTACGCGCTCATGCTGCTGCTGGAGATGGGCGTGGTCGGGTTCTTCCTGGCGACCGACATCTTCCTCTTCTACGTCTTCTTCGAGCTCACGCTGGTGCCGATGTACTTCATCGTGGGCATCTGGGGCGGACAGCGCCGGATCTACGCGGCGATCAAGTTCTTCCTGTACACGGCCGTCGGATCGCTGCTGATGCTGGTGGCCATCCTGTACGTGTACTTCAGCAGCGACAGCGGTTCCTTCGGCTACGACGCGTTCATGAACGCGGGCCTGTCGCTGCGGGAACAGCTGTGGCTCTTCGCGGCATTCGCGCTGGCTTTCGGCATCAAGGTGCCGGTCTTCCCCCTGCACACCTGGCTGCCCGACGCGCACGTCGAGGCCCCGACGCCCGGGTCGGTGATTCTGGCGTCGGTGCTGCTGAAGATGGGGACCTACGGCTTCCTCCGGTTCCTGCTGCCCTTCTTCCCCGAGGCCTCTCGGCACCCGGTGGTCGTCATGGTCATGCTGGTGCTCGGGGTCGTGGGGATCATCTACGCGGCGTGGGTCGCTGCGGTTCAGCCCGACGGCAAGAAGCTGGTCGCGTACACCTCGGTGGCGCACATGGGTTTCGTGGTGATCGGCGTCTTCGCGCTGACGCTGAACGGCCTGCAGGGCGGCATGGTGGTCATGATCAGCCACGGGATCTCGACGGGCGCCCTCTTCCTCCTGCTCGGCATGATGTACGAACGGCGCCACACGCGGCTCATCGAGGACTACGGCGGCATCGGCCGCGTGGCCCCCTGGTTCGCCACCGCCTTCGTGATCACCGCGCTGGCCTCGATCGGGCTGCCCGGCACGAGCGGATTCGTGGGTGAGTTCCTCGCGCTGCTCGGCGCCTTCGAGACCCACATGGTGGTGGCCGCGATCGCCGCCCTGGGCGTCATCTTCGCGGCCTACTACATGCTGCCCATGGTGCAGCGGATCCTCTTCAACAAGCTGGACAAGCCCGAGAACCGCACCTTCGCCGACCTCTCCCGCCGCGAGATGGCGATCATGGCCCCCCTGGTCGCCCTGATGATCTGGATCGGTGTCCACCCCACGCCCTTCCTGGAGCGGATGGAACCGAGCATCGAGGTGGTGCTGGAGAGGGTGGAGGGGGCACCGCGCGCGGAAGCGGGGACGATCGAGGCGCCCACGCTGGTCGACGCCCGAGCCGTCCTGGTGGATGCCCCGGATCCGGTCATTTCGGACCCCGGGGGCACGCCGCCCCGAGAGGAGCGCTGACCCCATGCTCCTCGACTACTCCTCCAGCTTCCACTATGTGATGGCCCTGCTCCCCGAGCTGGTCCTCTCGGTGTGGGGCATGGTGGTGCTCATCGCGGGCGTGTCCCGCAAGCAGGGGGCGGGCTCGGGGCAGGAGCTGGGCTGGCTCGCACTGGCCGGACTCGCGCTGGCGGCGGTGGCCAACGGCTGGCTCTACTCGGGGGTGAGCGAAGTTGGCACCGGCGCGATGATCGCGGTGGACCGGTTCCGCCTCTTCGCCAACTGGGTCTTCATCCTGGGGGCGGCCCTCTCGATCGTCATTTCACTGGCGTACGTGGCGCGTCAGAGGCTCCAGGCGGGCGAATACTATTCCCTCATCCTCTTCGCGGTCGTCGGGATGATGTTCATGGGCTCGGCCCGCGACCTGATGATGATCTTCCTGGGCCTCGAGCTCATGTCGATCGGGATCTATGCGCTGGCCGGGTTCAACCGGCGTGACCGCAGGTCGGCGGAGGCGGGGCTCAAGTACTTCCTCCTGGGCGCCTTCGCCAGCGGCTTCCTCCTCTTCGGCATCGCGCTGGTATACGGCGCGGCCGGCAGCACCAACATCAGCGCCGTGGCCGCGGCCGTCCAGGACGGGACGACGGTGGGCGCTCTCATGATTCCGGGGGTCGCGCTGCTGGCGATCGGCTTCGCCTTCAAGGTTTCGGCGGTGCCCTTCCACATGTGGGTGCCGGATGTCTACGAGGGCGCGCCCACGCCGGTGACCGCCTTCATGGCCGCCTCGGTCAAGACCGCGGCGTTCGTGGCGTTCCTGCGCGTCTTCCTGGTGGGCCTCGACGGGCTCTACGAGGACTGGTTCGGGATTCTGTGGTGGATCGCGGCCATCACCATGATCGCGGGGAACGTGATCGCGCTGGTCCAGTCGAGCGTCAAGCGCATGCTGGCGTACTCGTCGATCGCGCACGGGGGCTACCTGCTCGTGGCCATCGTCGCGGCCAACGACACCGCGACATCGGGGCTCCTCTTCTACCTGCTGGTCTACACGATCATGACCATCGGCGCCTTCGCGGTTGTGGTGACGGTCGGCAACCAGGGCGAGGCCAACGCCCGCATCGAGGACTACGGGGGGTTTGGATGGCGGAAGCCCGTCCTGGGCGTGCTGATGACCGTGCTGCTGCTGTCGCTCGCGGGATTCCCGGGCACGGCCGGCTTCATCGCCAAGTACCATGTGCTCCTGGGCGCGGCCGAGTCGCGCCTCTGGATCCTCATCGTCATCCTCGTCCTGACGACGGTGATGTCGTACTGGTACTACCTGCGCGTGGCCTGGTACATGTGGATGAAGGAGGCGCCGGAGGGGGCCGACTCGGCCGACCCGGCGATCACGCCCTTCGCCACCCGGATCGTGCTCGTGGTGAGCGTCGCGATCATCATCCTCGCGGGGATCTTCCCGGACGCGGCGCTCGAGCTTGCCGAGAGCTCGGCGGAGAGTCTGCGGCAGATTGCAACCGAAGCGGGGGCCGCGGCGGGTCCCTGAGCGGGCCGGGCCGGCGGGCGCGATGCGGATTCCCGAACACATCTTTCGCGAGTACGATATTCGGGGCGTCGTCGGCGAGGATCTGGACCCCGGCGTGGCGGAGGCGGTCGGGCGGGCCTACGGGTCGGAGTTGCGCGGACGGCTGGCAGGTGCGGTCCCCCGCGTCGTGGTGGGCGCGGACAATCGCCCCTCCTCACCGGTCCTGCGCCGCGGGCTGGTGCGCGGTCTGCGGTCGGCCGGTTGCGACGTCGTCCAGCTGGGAACCGTCCCCACCCCCGTCGCCTACTTCAGCGAGTACGAATTCGCCGCCGACGGCGCGGTGCAGATCACCGGGTCCCACAACCCGCCCGAATACAACGGGATCAAGATGACGATGGGGAAGGGCTCCGTGTACGGCGATGCGATCCAGGGTCTGCTGCGGCGCATTCGCACGGGGGACGTGGCGGTGGGTGACGGGGGACTCGAGACCGTCGACCCGCTGCCCGCATACGTGGCCGACGTGTCGGGACGGTTCCGGATAGACCGCCCGGTGAAGGCGGTTGTGGACTGCGGAAACGGGACCGGCGCGGTCATCGCCGTCGAGCTGCTGGAGGCGGTGGGATTCAAGGTGATTCCGCTCTACTGCGAATCGGACGGGACCTTCCCGAACCATCACCCCGACCCGACCGTGGACGAGTACGTGCGGGACATGATCGCGGCCGTGCGGGATCACGGCGCCGAGGTGGGAATCGGGTTCGACGGGGACGCGGACCGGATCGGGGTGGTGGACGACCGTGGACGGATCGTTCGGGGCGACATTCTCCTCCTCCTCTTCGGCCTCGATCTCCTGCGGCGGCGGGGACCGGATCAGACGCTGGTCTTCGACGTGAAGTGCTCCCAGGTGCTGGCCGAAGTGTTCGAGCAGGCCGGCGGCGTGCCGGTCATGTGGAAGACGGGCCACTCGCTGATCAAGGAGAAGATGAAGGAGACGGGGGCGCCGCTCGCGGGGGAGCTCTCGGGGCACATCTGCTTCGCCGACGGCTACTACGGCTTCGACGACGCCCTCTACGCGGCCTGCCGCCTGGGCGAACTGCTCGCGGGCTCGGACCGTCCGCTCTCGGCGATGACTGGGGCGCTGCCGGCGTACGAGTCCACCCCCGAGCTGCGCATCGAGGTGGCGGAGTCGGACAAGTTCGGGATCGTGGAGCGTGCCGTCGAGCACTTCAGCAGCCGGCACGAGGTCATCGCGGTGGACGGGGTGCGCGTTCTCTTCGGCGACGGGTGGGGGCTGATCCGCGCCTCGAACACGCAGCCGGTGATCGTGGCGCGGTATGAGGCGAGGACGCAGGACCGGTTGGCGGAGATTCAGGAGACGATGGGGGGCTGGCTTCGTGACCAGGGGGTCGCAATCTGAGCTGAGCGAATGCCAGGGGTGGTGGGGGGATGTGGCGCTGTCCCATTTTGCTATGTAGGCGTCCCGCCCGGCGCCCCATCTTCGTGCGTACAACCCCGGGTCCGGGAACCCGGTCCGGGTCTTACGGCTCAACGCAGACCATTGGGTGGCCTTGCAGCGAGCCCATATACGCACGGAGGCAGCCACCGGATGGCAACGCGAGAGATCGGGCGGAAGGGCCAGAGAACCGAAATGAAATGCCGCGCCCCAGTGTGGCGCGAAGCCGTGGGAATTGCTGGCCGCGCCTCCGTCCTGCTCTCATGCATCCCCGTCGCCGCCTGTGACACGGCGGGCAGGGAGATGCCGGCGGCTGCCCTCGTCGCCTTCGCCGACGCGCGGGAAACCGACAGATCCGGCGATACGATGCTCATCGACATGGAGACCTTTGGGCGCGCCTTCGAAATCCGGCGCCGACTGGTCCTCGAAGAGACCGACCAGGCCATGACGGTGCTTCCGATGGTCTCGGTCGGCGCCCTTGGCGAGTTTCTACTTGCCGAACCCCAGGAGGGTCAGGTCAATGTGTACGACACGGCTGGCCGTCTCCTGCGCGTTGTCGGCCGGAGGGGTGAGGGTCCGGGCGAGTTCCGTGCGCCGATTTCGGCTCGGAAGACACTGGATGGGGGGATCATGGTCGCGGACGTGATGCTGTCGCGCCTCACACTCTACCCTCCCTGGGGGAGCGGGGAGCCCGAAGTGCTGGCGTCGCCGCTGCCACTTGTTGTGGGAGCCCAGGATCTGGGAGGTAGCCGGTATCTGCTGTCGGGTCAGGTGATGACCGATAGGCAGCCTCACCTTCTGCACATCTGGGATCGCGAGGCCGACGAGGTGGAGCGCAGCTTCATGCCCATCGGCGTACCCGAGGAATCGCGCCCGTACGCGGCCTCCTACACCTCGGTTGACGCGGTTCCGGAGGGCGACACCATCTGGGCCGTATGGGCCCTTTCGGACACGCTGTACAAGTTCGACAGGGATGGTGGGGTGCTCGAGAGATTCCCGCTGTCGCTGCCGAGGCCGATGGGTGTGCTGCCAGGGGCGGAGGCTGGAGTCATCACCGACCCGAGGGCCCGACAGGCTGCCGCCGAGAGCCTCACGCAGGTCAACAGCGTCTTCCTGCTCGGCGATGATGCGCTGGTTGTGCAAACCATGCAGGCGCGGGGTTTCGATGCCGTATGGGACCTGATCATCGTGGACCGGCAGGGTGCACGGCTGTGGGGCGCGGCCAGGATGCCTCGATTGTTCGCGGTTGCGGGGGACCTCTTCTACTTCAGCGATCCGGCTTCCCTGTTCCCCAATCATTGGATCGTGGCGCGGTGGCGGGGGGATGGGTGAGATGAGGCGACCGGTCCCACACCTGTGGATTCGGGCCCTCGCGCTGGTATCGTGGGCGGCGCTTGGGGGCGCCTGTTCCGGGTCCGGGTCGTCGAACGCCGGGGGGATCGTCGTCGGAGAACCGCTGCCGGACATCGCGCTGTCCGGAGAGCGGCCGGCGCTGGTCTGGGTGGTCGGCGTCGAGCAATGCCTGGGATGTGAACTGGGCGATGCCGCCTGGACCGTCAGATCGCTTCAGCGTCAATTCGGCGGACGCATCGAGACGGTGGTCGTGGCGGTCGGGGAGGGGCGGGAGGAGGACAGGAAGCTCGTCAGCGATTTCCTGGCGTCCCAACGAGTATCGGCCGGGGTGGAGCTGCGGACCACAAAGCGGTACCTGCGGCACTACGGGCCAACGCCGCTCTCGGTCTTCTACCTCGTGAATCGGAGAGCGGTGGTCGAGGCGGTGATCGCGGCCGACTCGGCGCGGTTCCGGCGATCGGCGGACGGCCGCGGGCAGAGCATCGCTGATCTTGTTGAATCGATTGCGAACGATGAAGTCGAATCAGGGGAGGGATCCGGCATGCGGCAATAGGTCTTGCCATACACCAAACAATTCTGACAGGAGAGGATCAGGACCAATGAAGAACTTTGTTCAGTCTATCAGGATTCGTACGATCGCTGCAGCAAAAGCCGTCGCAATCGCGGCGGTGATGGCAGTCGGGGTTCCGGCCTTGACCGGCACGTCAGTCGCGACGGCTCAGGCCTGGGACATCCCCAGATTGGAGGTCCGGATCGGGCCGTTCAAGATATGCCCGGTCTACTGCTTCATTCCCGGATACTGCTGCAAGCTCGAAGGCGTGCTGTAACCCCCGGGACTCGTCCGTGGCCCACAATCCTCGCATGCCTGGGCCCCGGGCCACGGGCTCGAATGGCCATTTCTCCCCTGGAAGCCGGCGGACTCCTGTTACGGGTCCGCCGGTGCAACCACTCCGGGTGCGGCGCGACCCCGGCGGCGAAGTCAGAAGGTCGCTACGGTCAGACCGCCCAACGTCTCGGCCCTTGTGGTCTCCGCCGTCCAGTACGGCTCCCCGTAGGCGCGGCGGATCAGCGAGCCGTAGCCCGCATGAACATTCCGGATCTGCTCCAGAACAGGACGGTCGCCCGCCGGAAAGACCTCGCCGATCCCGCTCTTTCCGTGAAACTGTGTGCCGTAGGCCGACAAAGCCTCGATCTTGCGACCCATCTGCGAGGTGATATCCACCACGAAGGTCGGCTTGACCGGCTCCTCGGTGAAGGCGAGCGCGTAGGCCACCTTTTCGGGACGATGGGGCGCCCCGCCGGCCGGGAAGTTCCGCAGACCGGCCAGAAACGAAGCGTCCCGTACGAGCGCGGCGGCGGCGCGGTGATCCGGATGGCGGCCCCCGGTCCAGTGCGTCACGACGACTCTGGGCCGCAGAGCGCGAATCGCGCCCGCGACGACGATGCGCGATTCCCGGTCATTGCCCAGATCCGTGTCCCTCAGCCCCGCACACCGGCGCTCCGCCAATCCGAGCACCTCCGCGGCAGCCGCGGCTTCGCGGGCCCGGGACTCAACGGTCCCGCGCGACCCCGCCTCGCCGGCCGTAAGGTCGACGACACCCGTGCGCTCGCCGGCCTCTCCCGACTTGATCAGCGCACCCCCGC
Organism: Gemmatimonadota bacterium; assembly: GCA_028873845.1. Lineage (GTDB taxonomy): Bacteria > Gemmatimonadota > Gemmatimonadetes > Longimicrobiales > Gaopeijiaceae > Bin94. The sequence continues at coordinate 57,166 of JAPPNO010000038.1, forward strand.
AGAAGATCTCGGCGTCGTCCGGGTGGGCCATGACGGCCAGGACGTCGAGGGGCTCGATCATTCCTGCCTGAGCGCGTCCACCGGTGGGAGTTTCGACGCCCTGACCGCCGGCAGCATCCCGAAGACGATGCCGGTCAGTGCGGCGATGGTCAGCGCGGCAAAGACGGACCACAGGGGGATGCGGGCGGGCAGGGGGGAAATGGCGGCGATGCCCTCCGAGATCCCCCAGCCCACCAGAAGCCCCGCCCCCGCCCCCCCCGCCGTGATGAGCGAAGCCTCGATGAGGAACTGCCACTTGATCTCCCGGCGGGTCGCCCCCATCGACTTGCGGATGCCGATCTCGCGCGTGCGTTCCGTCACCGAGATCAACATGATCCCGATGACCCCGATTCCGCCCACCAGCATGCCGACCGACGAGAGACCGACCATGACGACGAGGAACATTCCGGTGAACTGGTTGAACATCTCGACCATCTGTTCGCTGCGGATGATCCGGAAGTTGTTATCCTCGCGAGGCCCCAGTTCGCGCATGGAGCGCAAAGCCGCCACGACCTGGTTCTCGGCCTCCCCGGAACCCGCCGTCTCCCTGGGATTGACCTGGATGTTCATGAAGGTCCAGCGTGTGCGGGCCTTCAGGCGCTTGTCCGCGGCGGTGAAGGGTATGTGCGCGAAGTTGTCCGCCACCTCGCCGAGCAGGTTCGGCAGAGGTTCGTACACACCAACGACGGTGAAGAGTTCGTTGGACGCTCTCCGTCCCGCGCTTACCCGGACCCGCTTGCCGACGGGATCGAGTTCGCCGAAGAGGTTCTCGGCCAGCTCGGAGGACACGACCATGACACTCCGCGCCTGACCCACCTCCGCGGCGGTGAAGTCTCGCCCGGCCACGAAGTCACCACCATAGAAGGCGGGCCACCCCGTCGACATTCCACGGAAGATCACGCCCCACGCCCACCGCGACTCAAAGCGTATGGAAGCTTCGAACTCATATTGCGCGACCGCTTCGCCCACGGCCGGCAGCGATTGGACCCTGCGCACTTCCTCGTCGGTGATTGGCGGGCGGTCCCACCAGGGCGGTCTCCCGGCGCTGGCGGAGGCACGCACGTCGGAGAAGTCGAAGGGCATGACCGCGAAGCTCTGCGGTCCGGTAGCCTCGAAGGCCGCCATCACTTCGCCGCGAATCCCCGAAATCAGTGCGGCGATGGTGACGACGACCCCAACGCCGATACCCACCCCCAGCACGGCCAGGATTGTCCTCAGCCAGCTCGCGCGCAAGGCGTCGAACGCGACCCGCAACCCCTCTCCCACGATCCGCGCGATGGGTGCGTGCCGGAACGGCTCCTCGTGCGAGCCCCGGTGAGGGACGGTGTCGCTCATTCGTACCTCAGGGCGTCGACCGGATCGAGCCTTGCGGCACGGGATGCCGGATATACCCCCGACAACACGCCCACGACCAGTCCCAGTGCAATCCCCAGGGCCATCCACTTCGAGGCGACAGCGGCCGGCAGCGGGGAGATTCCCCCGACCACCAGTGTCAATCCCGCGCCCACCCCCACCCCGATGACCGCCCCGACACCGGAGAGCGTGGCGCTCTCGATGAGCACCTGCACGAGGATGTCCGACCGCCGCGCCCCGATCGCCTTGCGGACGCCGATCTCACGGGTCCGCTCCATGACCGACACCAGCATGATGTTCATGATCACGATCCCGCCGACGACCAGTGAGATTCCGACCAGGCCCGGCAGCGCGATGAAGAGGATGCGGCTGATCGTGTCCCAGAATCCCAGCGAATCATCGGTCGTCTCGGCGGCGAAGTTGTCGAGTTCATCAGGTCTCAGACCGCGGCGCAACCGCATGATCTCGACCGTCTCCTCCCAGACGGGCATGACCAGGGACGGATCGCTCGTCTTCAGGATGATCTCCTCGATGACGTTGCCCCGGCGAATCAGGGCGCGTACCGGAGACTTCGCGGGCGCTATGATCAGGTTGTCGAGCGAGAAGAAAAGGAACGACCCCTGCTCCTCGAGGACGCCGATCACCCTGTAGGGGAAGCCCCGGATCCGGACCGTTTCTCCGATGGGGCTCACGGCGCCGAAGAGCACGTCCGCCGTGGAGGTCCCGAGAACCGCGACGGGAATGCCCTGCTCGGCTTCCTGGCGGCTGAAGGGGCGGCCGACCTCGACGTTCCAGTTGCGGATCTCGAAGATCTCCGCCGACGCGGCGGTGATCTGGACGTTCTCCGCCTTGACGCCCTGCTCCGATTCCACCTCCCCCCCCGTGTCGGACTGTGCTCCGATGAGGACGGGGTAGGTGACCTCCTGGCGCAGGTGCTCCAGATCTTCGAATGTCAGCCACGGTGCCCGGGCCCATGCCCGCCTCTGCGCAGGCGATGTATTGATGTCCTCCCTGGGTTCCCTGCCCACCCTGACCGTGTTCACCCCCATGATCTTGTCGGTGAGCGTGCCGCGGATGTACTGGTCCATCCCCTCGACGATGCTGACCACGACGACGAGGAACATGACGCCGACGATCACCCCGAGCAGGGTGAAGAAGCTCTTGAGCCGCTGCGTCCGGATCTGGTCCCAGGCGAGACGAATTCCCTCGAGCAGTCTCATCCGGTTGTCCGAGAACGATGTATACTATACATGACAAAATGTAATGCTGACGTTACATCGCAAGCCGAGCGGATTCGACCCCGGATCCACTACCCGTCGCTTTCTTCATCGTCGTCCTCGACGGGCCTGACCGCCGACCCCTCCTCGAGGGTCCGCACCACCTGGTACGGCCCGCTCACCACACTGTCGCCGGGAGAGAGTCCCGAAATCACCTCGAAGTACTCCTGTCCCGCGATCCCGACCTCGACGGGCGTGAAGTGCGCACGTCCCTCCGTGATGACGAACACCCCCTCGATGGGATCGCTGTCCTCGTTCCCGTCCTCTTCGTCCTCACGAAGCGTAAGGGCGATGATCGGGATGCTCAGCTGGTTGTTCCGGGTCTCGGTGACGACCTCGGCCGTCGCGGAAAGGTCCGGGCGCAGTTCCGCCTGCGGATTCTCCAGCGTGACCACCACCTCGAAGTCGATGGTCGGGGTCTGCCCGCTGCCGGCCACCTGCGAGGGCGGCCGGATCGCGCTGTTGCCGATCTCGGTCACCACGCCCGGAAACTCCAGGTCCGGAAAGGCGTCCAGGTCGACGGTGGCCCTGTCGCCCAGGTTGATCTCGGGCACGTCCGTCTCGTCCACCTCGAGAACCACCTCCATCACCGACAAGTCCGACACGGTCAGGACCAGGCTCCCCGGGTTGTTCATCGTACCCACGATCACCGTCTCCCCCTCTTCGACGTTCAGCCGGGTCACCCTGCCCGACATCGGCGCCACAATGACCGTCTTGGAGAGCTGGTCCTGCGCTTCGTCGAGTGCGGCCCGGGCCTGGCTTACGCCGAACCGCGAGGACTCGAGGAGCGATTGCTGCACCTCGAGGTCGGTGCGGGCGTTCTCGACCTCCTGGCGGCTGACGAGCAACGAGTCCCGCGCCCACAACGCCTCCTTCCGGTCCGCCTCCCGCTCGGCCCTGAGGAAGTTGGCCTGGGCCTGCGCCACCGCCGCCTGCGACTGCATCAGATTGGCGCGGCTGCGGTTGGCGGCTGCCTCGTAGCGGCTGGGATCGAGGCGCAGGAGCTCCTGGCCCTCTTCGACATCGTCGCCTTCGTCGATGAGCAGTTCCGTGACCCTCGCGGAGATGTCCGAGCTGATATCGACCTTTCGGCGCGCCCGCACGTTGCCGCTGGCCGTCACCGTGGCGGTCAGGTCACGCCGCTCGACGACTGCTGCCCGGACTTCGACTCCGTTCGCCCGGCGCTGCGTGTAGCTGAAATAGGCGGCTGTTCCCAGCGCCAGAACGCCCAGCACAACGATCAGTACTTTCATCGTATGTCTATGGATTCCTGAGCGGAGTGCCGACCACGGCCTCGAGGTCGGCGATCGCATCGTGATAGGTGAAGATCGAGAAGATTCGCTCCCGGTCCGCCCGCGCCTTGACCGTCTCTGCCTCGACCAGGTCGATGAAGTTGGAGAGGCCCTCGCGGTAGCGTTCCTGTGCCAGGCGCAGCTGCACGTCCGCGAGGGCCTGGTTGCGTTCTTCGATCAGCGCGGTTTCGTATGCGGTGCGAAGAATCGCCAGGCGCGAGTCGATGTCGGCCCGCAACGCCAGTTCCTGTTCGCGAACCTGGTGCCTGTTGTCGTGCAGGAGCGCGCGAGCGCTTTCGACCTCGCGCTGCCGCCCCAGACCCTGGAAGACGGGGATGGAGATGGAAAGCGAGGCCGAGGGCGGCTGGGTGGTGAAGTTGAAGGGAAACGCCTTGTTCCCCTCGCGGATCGCCTCCAGCGCGGACTGCGGGGTTGCGAGCAGCGAACAGTTCTGCAGGGGAGGAGGATCCGGAAGGCGGGAGATCAGGTCGTTCAGGAATTCACACTGGGCGATGGCGGCAAGCCCGGCGTTGACAGCCGCCTGCTCCTGGCCGGCCGTGCTGCTCGCCTGCCGCGTGAATCCGCTGAATCCGGCGGACACCGACAGGCTCGGCAGGTACGATGACCACGCCATCCTGACCCCGTAGCGCGCCGACTCCTCTCCCGCGCGCATCGCCTGCAGGTCCGGGTTCTGCGCTGTCGCCGTGGCGTAGAGCGCGTCCACCGTCCAGGTGGGCTCGGTCACGGCGAAAGTCGTTTCCAGCGCCGGCTCGGCGCTGAGTTCGACCCCCAGGTTCTGCAGGAGCCTGACCCGGGCGTTCCGGACCCCGGTGCGGGACTGCAGCAGGGTGATCTCGGCCCGTCCCACGTTCACCTCGGCCTGCTGCACATCGATCGCGTTGCCGGAACCGACCTCCAGGCGCCCCCGCGCGAGGCGCAGGTTGAGCTCGGCCCGGGACAGCTCCTGCTCCGCCAGGGACAGCCCCTCGGTCTGGCGCAGCACCTCCAGGTAGGCCTTCGTCACGTTCAGACGAAGGCTGGCCTCCGCGGTCCGGACCTGGGCCCGTGTCGCATCGCGGTTGCGCCGGGCCTGCCCGGGGGCCATCAGCGAGCGGCCGCTCAGCGAGAAGTTGACGCCGGCGTTGTACGAGCTGAACAGGAACGACGGCTGGTCCTGGAACCCCAGCTGGTCGGCGGTGATGCTGCCGAATCGCTGCTCTCCCGCACCCTGCCACGAGACACTGGAGCTGAGCGATGCCGAGGGGAGCAGGGCGCCGTAGGCCGAGTTGAGATTCCAGTCGGCCACGGTGACATCGTTGCGCACCGCCTGGATCCGCGGATTGTTCCGCAGCGCGACCTCCAGGGCCTGCCGGAGGGTCAGGGAAGCGGGCACGGCCTCCTGACCCGCGGCGGGTACCGGCGACACGCCCTGCGGCACCAGCCCCGCGAGCAATGCCGCGGTTGCGGCGAGGGTCGTCAGCGATTTCTTCACGGAGCCTCCTTGGTTCATGTCGGTCTCCCTGGGGAGCCTCCAGTACCTGTTGCGACAATGCGGCACGCACCGCGCCGCCGCGGCTGTGCCCAACTCACCAATACGCAGACACGCAAGACCGGCTTCACGTTCAGCGAAGCCGCTCCGCCCGGAAGTCCTGCCGCGTGGCCGTCACCCGCACCAGGCGGCCGCTGCCGTCGAACCATGCCGTCCTCGCACCTCCATCCGACGACAGGCGAATGCGCGTGGTTTCGACCCGCTCGCCGGCGACCTCGATCGTCTCCTGGCCGACATCCGGCTGTACGGGCGGTTCCTCCATCTCGACAAGGGGCGCCACCGCGTGAATCCGGGCCTCCGCACCGTAGGCTTCAGCCAGGGCGCCGAGCAGAAAATGCTGGTGGGCCACGCCATCGTCGAAGACTACGGTCGAGGCACGCGCCGGGTATTCCCGCGCCTGCTCGCCCCAGGGAGCCACCGTTCGCGTACGGAGCCGGTTGCCGTCACGAACGACCCTCACTTCCAGCGTGTCCGAACCGGATACGGACACCTCGTACTTGTCGAGGACCATCGAAGTGCCGACCAGCCGCAGGGTGGTCTTCACAATCCGGCCGTCGTGCAGCCGCAGCGTGCCCGTAGCCGCGGTGACCTGCGCTTCTCCCGTGCCCTGTCGCCGAATCGTGAACTCCTCCGTGCCCACTTCCTCGCCACCGGCATACAGCACGAAGGCGCCGCTGTCCACCAGCTGGCCGGAAGTCCCGTCCGGTGTCACCGCGGCCGACATGGCCATGAGGGCCCATCCCACCAGGGTCCCGGATGGCCATGTGCCCGGCCTTAACGAAGATAGGGTGCGATTCATTACCTTGAATCATAATGTCGGCATCAAGTCCGGGGGATCGGCGGGCCGGCTCGAACCACTCTGGAGGACCATGCCGTTGACAGACGACCCTTGCCTGCGGGTTCCTCCGTGACGATGTGGAAACGCCTTCGCGGGCTGCCGTCCGGATCCGGGTTCCTGGTCTGGATGGGGTTCCTGTCCCTGATTCTGTGGGCCAGGTTCGAAGCCTATTGGTCGCTCGCCGCCGCGGCGGTTCTTGTCTGCGCCTCCGCGATCAGGGCACGGGGCAGCCGGATCCACGCCATCTCGACACTCCTCCTGGCGGTCGGCATTGCGGTGGGCGTTCACACGGAGGTGGCCGACAGGCGTCTCGCGGAGGATTGGCAGTCGTATTGGGACGGTCGGCGCGACGAGGTGGGAGTGGAACTCGAGCGCGTGCTGAGCGAACTGGTCGCCCGGGGAGACTCCTCGGTGGCAAGGGTCGTGGAAGCCGCGACAACCACCGGGGAGCGCGACGTTCTTCAGGATGTGCTGCAGTCGGTGGTGAACGAGTCGGGCATGGCCGGAGCCGCCGTGTATGGACCCGACGGCCGCCTGGTGGCGTGGGCGGGCGGGCACCGCGGCCGCGTCCCGGAAGGGGTGCTGGCAGGTGCGAGCCCGTACTCCTATTCCGGGACTCCGCTCTTCTCCTATCTGTACTTCACCGCGGAGATCCCCGGCGGACTCGGGGTGGCGATGGTCGCGAGCCTCATGCGGTCCGACCTCCCCGAGGCCTTCGCGTCCGGTCTGGGCGACTTCGTCTCGAGATTCCGGGACGAGACCGGCGAAGGAATCCGGATCGCGCGTTCGGATTTGGTGGCGGGTCCCGGAGTCTTCGATTTCGGCTGGGATGACGATCCCCTGCTCAGCTTCACCGTGCAGGAACCCGATCCGGAGACGCGCCGGTCCGACCGCCGGGGCAGGGGAATCCACATCGTGATTCTCCTCGCAGCCCTGGTATGGCTGATCGAGTCCTTCGCAAGTCCCAAACGGAATCCGGCGTACATCGTGGCAGCGCTGTTCGCCGCGGTGGCGCTGCTTCCGCTTGAAAGGCTGCTGCTGACGCCGGACCTGGTCGACCCCGGTTTCTTTCGCCTCTTCGGACCCTTCCCTCTCCCGCTGGGCCGCGTCCTGCTGCTATGTGTCGCAGCCGTGCCACTGGCCGTACTCCTGGCGCCGCGCCAGGAACGGATGGGGAGCTGGCTGGCTCCGCCGATCGTGGCGCTGAGCTTCCCGCTGGTCCTGCATTTCATGGGACAGAGCGCCTCGCCGGAACTCCTGGGCACCACCGACCTGCGCTGGATCATCTTCCAGGCGGCGATCACGCTGATCCTCACGCTCATCGCGGGTGTGGCATTCGCGTGTCGTGTCCGCGGGAGCACCCGAAGCACGCCGAGTCTGGTCTTCCTGGGGATCACGGCCGCCGCGATGCTGAGTATCGGCGTGGCCGTGGGCGTCAGGGTCGGTCCGAGTGTGTCGGTGCCGCTGTCGGCGCTATGGATGCTGCCCGCCATACTCATGGTGCGCGGACTCGGCGGGTCGCGGCGCCTGTCCTACCTGCGCTGGTTCTGCGCTTTCTGGCTGGCGGGTTCGGCGGCGCTTCCCTTCGCATGGTCCATGCGCACGGAGGCGCGTCTCGAAATCGCGGAGACACAGATGGCGCGGCTGGGCGTCACTCCCGAGCCGTATCCCGATTCATTGCTGGAACGGTTTGCCCTCCACGCGAACTCCCTGGAGCAGACCGGGGCCGGCGACGTCGAGCTGATGTACCAGGCCTGGGTGACCAGCGGGCTTGCGGCGCAGGGATCGCCGATCTTCCTCACCCTCTGGTCCGCGGACGACGTTCCCCTGCAGGAATTGAGGCTGGGGGTCAAGGGAGCCCGGTCGCCGGTCGTGGACGCGTCGCTCCCCGGGCTCAGGGAAAGCGGCACGCGCGAGTACCGGCGGCCCGGCGAAACAGATGTTCACCATCTCTTCGGGGTACCCCTGGGCAGTGACCGTTTTCTGACCGGCGCCATACCCCCCCGCAGAACCATCGACGCGCCACCGGGTCTCGGGCCCCTGTTCGCCTCCGTCGAGGAAGGGGGCGACCAGGAATTCCTGACTCTCGTCCGCACCGCCGATCAAGACGCCCCGCCGGATGACAGTCCGGTTGCGTGGACCCGCAACGATGAAGGGTGGAGGGGCGAAGGGCTTGCCCGCTATCCGGACGGTCCCTACTCGGTCTTCTACACGCTCAGCATCCCCAACATGCAGGTCATGCTGGCGCGGGCCACGCTGGTCCTGGCCATCAATCTCGCGGCTTTCGCGGTCCTGTGGCTTCTCGGCGTGGGCATCCTGGGACTGCGTTTCCCGGGTCCCGTCGACTGGAGGGGTCTGTATCACTCCTTCCGGGCCCGTGTTACCTGGACGCTCTTCGGCTTCTTCATCCTGTCGAGTGCGCTGTTCGGAGCGCTGGCCTACCGAACGCTTGCGGGGGCGTCCGAGCGAACCGCGACGGCGCTCGCGGAGCGGGTGGTTGCGCAGATCGGCGAAGCATACCTGGAGGAGGGGGGCTCGATGGAATCGCTCGCTCGCCGCGTGGGCGCCGATCTGCTCGAGTACCGCGACGGGGAGCTGGTGGGGGGCTCGGTGGACGAGCTCATCGAACTGGGCCTGTACGAAGGCTGGGTCGATCCGCGCATCTACGAGGACCTCGAGACCCGGCAGAGCCTTCGGGCGTCGAAGGTGGAAGACCTGGGGGGATGGCAGTACGTCATGGCCCATCGCCGGCTTCCCGACGGCGACATCGTGGCTTCTCCGGTTCCGTTGCGGGCAGGGGCGGCAGCGCTGCGAAGACGTGATGTGGCGGACCTGCTCGGGTTCGTCATCGTGCTCGGCCCGGTCCTGTCCCTCGGCCTGGCACTCCTGGTGGGACAGGCCCTGACCCGCCCCATTCAGACGCTGCAGGTGGCCTCGGAAAGGGTAGGGAGCGGAAACCTGGCCGTGCACCTGCCGGAGGACCGCGTGGACGAGTTCGGTTCGGTCTTCGCGGCGTTCAACCGCATGGTGCTGCGACTCGACAATGCCCGCCGCGAACTGCTGCGCACCACGCGGCGCACGGAGGCGATCGTGGAGGAGGTGGCCACCGGAGTGATCGCCGTGGACACCGGCGGCAGGATCACGGTGGCGAATCCCAGGGCCGAATTGCTCCTGGAGACTTCGCTGGAGGCCGGAAGCGCCATTCCGGGCACGGGTCCGCACGCCGCGGAACTCGCCGCCTGGGTCGACGAATTCTACGGAGAAGGAAGAGCCGTGGAGTCGGACGCCGACTTCCAGTGGGGCGAACGGAGGATCCGGGCTCGTGCCCGGCGGATCGCGCACGAAGGGCATCTGGGCGGTGTGGTGGTGAACCTCGAAGACGTTACCGACGAACTGCGCAGCGAACGGATCCTGGCATGGGGAGAAATGGCCAACCAGGTCGCGCACGAGGTCAAGAATCCGCTGACGCCCATGAAACTCTCCGTGCAACACCTGCGCCGTGCCTGGAGTGACCGGAAGAGCGATTTCGGCCGGATTCTGGAGCGAAATGTGGGTGCGATCCTGACCGAGATCGACCGGCTTGCGTCGATCGCGCGCAGCTTTGCGCGGCTGGCTTCGCCCGGTGCGGCCGGGCAGGGGCCGATCGTGTCCGTGGACCTGGCCGGCGTACTGAGGGAAGTCCTGGACCTGTACCGGGGCGGAGGCGAGTCCGCCATACGGATCGAGAGCAATCTGTCCGATGCGCTGCCGCCGGTCCTTTGCCGTCCGGACGAGTTGAAGGAGGTGCTCCTGAACCTGCTGGAAAATGCCCGCGCGGCCATGCCGGGCGGGGGGGTCGTCAGGATCGGCGCGACGGACCTGGGCAGCCCCGAGTCCATGGTGCTGGTTACGGTGGACGACGAAGGCACGGGGATCGAGGAAGATCTGTTGCCGCGCATCTTCGAACCCCGGTTCTCCACGCGATCGACGGGGAGCGGGCTGGGACTGCCCATCGCCAAGCGGCTGGTGGACTCATGGGGAGGGGTGATGGAGGTGGAGAGCGTGGTGGACGAAGGGACGCGCGTGAGCGTGCGGCTGCGCGCGGGGAGTACCGGGTCCGCGAAGAAGCCCCCGGCGCGCGGCGGTCTTGGCGGCCGGGATTCGGGCCGAGTAGAATGAATCCGTGCTACACATGAACTTCGAACGGGCCGGCGATCCGGGTCCCCGCGCCGGGAAGCGCTCCGTTGCGGCCCCGATGAATCTCGCCGGGTGGCTGCAGGAACACTCCGCTCCGATCGCGCAGCGGTGGGCCGACGGGCTTCTCGCCGCGGGAAACTCCAGGTCCCGGGCCGGCGAGTCGCTGGTGCACCGGTTCTGTCGCGGGCTCGTGTCGTTCCTCCCGGGAATGCTGGGTCCCTATCGCGCGCAGATCCTGCCGCTCTGGTCGGAGTGCGCCGAACTCTTCGGCTCGGTGGCCGCGCGGCGCGGACTCTCGGCCGGCGAGGTGATCGAGGAATTCCAGATCCTGCGCGAAGTCGTCTTGCATCTGATGTTCGAGCAGCCGCCGGGCACGGTGCGGGGACTTGAGCTGCGCGATGTGCTGCACCTCAATCGCGCAGTCGACATCGGGGTGACGCAGGCGAGTGTCGGTCACACCGATCTTCTCTTCTTCAACCTGGTTCACGGGTGGGGTGGGCCCGCGCCTCTTGGCCCGGACGACCATGACGAGGTCCGCGATCAGATTCGAACGCTTCAGGAAGAAGGCAGCCGGATCATGCGCCACATGGCCCGGATCGGGCGCGAGTGACGCGGCACGGCGGCGGATCCGAACCGGAAGACGGATTCAGGCCCGGCGGCCGGATGATCACTCCGGCGCCCGGCGGGATGGCCCCCGGGGAGTTCCGGCGGTGGGGTCATCGCTTCGTGGACTGGGTGGGCGACTACCTGGAGGAGATCGGCGACTACCCCGTGCTTGCCGGAACGAAGCCGGGCCAGGTGCGGGATGCGCTTCCGACGGAGGCACCGTTGACCGGCGATCCGTTCGAGGCGGTCTTCGAGGACTTCCGGTCGGTGATCGTTCCGGGCATGACCCATTGGAACCATCCGGCCTTCTTCGCCTACTTCGCGGTCTCGGGATCCGGGCCGGGGATCCTGGGCGAGCTGCTGGCCGCGGCACTCAACGTGAACGCCATGGTCTGGAAGAGCTCGCCCGCCGCAACGGAGCTGGAGGAGGTGACGCTCGGGTGGCTTCGCAGCTTTCTCGGCCTGCCTTCGGTTTTCAGGGGGACCATCAACGATACGGCTTCGACCTCCACCTTCGTGGCGCTGGCGGCGGCGCGCGAACGCCACCTTCCCGAGGCGCGGCAGGACGGCATGGCCGGTGCTCCACCAGGGCGGGTCTACACCTCGAGCGAGGCCCATTCGTCGGTGCTGAAATCGGTCCACGCCCTCGGTTTCGGCAGACGCGGCGTGCGCGCCATTGCCACCGGCCCGAACCGCGCGATGGACCCGGCCGCGCTGGCCAAAGCCATCGAGCATGACGTTACGTCAGGGTTTCGGCCGCTCGCGGTCGTGGCCACGATCGGGACCACCTCCACCACCGCGGTCGACCCGGTGGGCGCCGTCGCCGGGATCGCGCGCTCACACAACCTGTGGCTCCACATCGATGCCGCCTATGCGGGTGTCGCGGCCGCCCTTCCCGGAATGCGCCGCCACTTTGCGGATTGGGAACATGCGGATTCGATCGTCGTCAATCCGCACAAGTGGCTGTTCACGCCCGTCGACTGTTCGGTCCTCTACGTCCGCGATCCCGCGCAGCTCAGGGAAGCGTTCTCCCTCGTCCCCGCCTATCTGGAGACCCCCGAGACCGGGGTCACGCACCTCATGGACCACGGTCTGGCGCTGGGACGCAGGTTTCGGGCCCTCAAGCTCTGGTTTGTGATGCGGTATTTCGGCAGGGAGGGATTGCGGAACATTCTGGCCGGCCATATCGCCCTGGCGCGGCATCTGGCCGATCGGGTCGATGCGGCCCCCGGCTGGGAGCGCCACCGGCCGTCGCCGTTTTCCCTGGTGGTCCTTCGCCGGTCGCCCACGGGAGTGCGGGGACGGGAACGGGACGCGCTGAATACGGCGATCATGGAGCGGGTCAACGAAAGCGGCACCGCCTTCCTGTCCCCCACGGAGATCGACGGCGAGACCTGGCTGCGCTTCGCCATCGGCAACATCCACACGGCGGTGCACCATGTGGACACGACCTGGGAGACACTCAGAGACGCGGCGGACACGATCGGATAGCGGTCCGCCACGCCCGCCCGGGATCCCGGCCAGACCCCGTCGCACCGCCCGGCGATCCGATCCACCGGATCCGCCGGCCTCCGCGGACCCCGAGGTTGCTACGCCTCCCGCACCTCCTTCACCAGTTCCGACATCTGCTGGCGTGCGTCGCCGAAGAACATCAGGGTATTCTCCATGTAGAACAGGTCGTTGTCGATGCCGGCGAACCCGGCGCTCAGCGAGCGCTTCATCACGATGACCGTGCGCGCCTTGTCCACGTCGAGAATCGGCATGCCCGCGATCACCGAGGCCGGATCGCGGGCGGCGGGGTTCACCACGTCGTTGGCGCCCACGATCAGCACCACGTCGGTCGTGTCGAACTCCGCGTTGATGTCGTCCAGATCGAGCAGCTTGTCGTAGGAGACATCGGCTTCGGCGAGGAGCACGTTCATGTGCCCCGGCATCCGTCCCGCCACCGGGTGGACCCCGAAGCGAACGCGGACCCCACGTTCCTCGAGCAGATCGCACACCTTCTTGAGCTCGTGCTGGGCCTGGGCCACGGCGAGTCCGTACCCGGGCACGACCGCGACCGACCCGGCGTAGGCGAGCACCATGGCGGCCTGTTCCGCGTCGACATCCCGCACCGGACGCTCGCCGGTCTTCGCCTTCGTCGTCGGACCGTCCGTCCCGAAGGCCCCGAAGGCCACATTGCCGAGCGAGCGGTTCATGGCCTTGCACATGAGCTGGGTGAGGATCAGTCCCGCGGCGCCGACCAGCGACCCCGCGATGATCAGCATCATGTTGCCCAGGACGAACCCCGTGGCCGCCGCCGCCAGCCCCGAATAGGAGTTGAGCAGCGACACCACGACCGGCATGTCGGCGCCGCCGATCGGTATCACCAGCAGGACGCCCAGCATGAGCGCGCCGGCGACCAGGGCCAGGAAGAAGGGCACGCCGATCTCGATCCCGCCGGACCCGAAGATCGAGGCCACCGCGTCCCCGACACCGGCGTCGGCCAGCCCCGCCCCAACGACCAGCACGGCCAGGAAGAGCAGCGCGTTGAAGGACTTCTGCAGCGGGAAGGTGACGGGCTTGCCGGTCACGACTCCCTGCAGCTTGCCGAAGGCGATCAGGCTCCCGGAGAAGGTCACGGCCCCGATGAGGGTGCTGAGCACGATGGTGACCCCGGCGCCGAGTTCGACTCCCGCGCCGCTTCCGCCCAGCCGGACGAACTCCGCGGCCGCGACCGCCGCCGAGGCGCCCCCCCCGAAACCGTTGAAGACGGCCACCAGCTGGGGCATGGCGGTCATCTCGATCCTGCGGGCCAGCACGCCCCCGATGACGGCGCCCGCGATGACCGCGGCCGCCACGGTGGTCCAGTCGAGGATTTCGTTGTCCAGAAGGGTGACCACGATGGCCAGCAGCATTGCCACCGACGCGCGCGCGTTCCCGGATCGGGCCGTGGCCGGCGAGGACAGCTGCTTGATCCCGGAGACGAAGAGGATCGCCGAGACCAGGTATGCGAGTTGGGCAATGATGGAAGTTTCCACGACGGCCTCAGCGTTTCCTGAACATCTGGAGCATGCGGTCGGTCACCATGAAACCGCCCACGACGTTGATCGTGGCCATCACGATTCCCGCGATCCCGAGGACCTTCACCCACGTCGAGTCCGCGACCCCCGTCACGACCAGCGCCCCGATGATCGCGATCCCCGAGATCGCGTTGGCGCCTGACATGAGGGGGGTGTGAAGGGTGGGGGGGACCTTCGAGATCACCTCCCTCCCGGCCAGTGTGGCCAGCACGAAGACGTACAGGCCGATCAGCAGTTCACCCATGGGCTCTCTACTCCGTGGCGGCCGCCAGGTTGTCCCTGACGCGCTCGTTGGTGATTTCGCCGCCGCGGGTCACGCAGGTGGCGGCGGTGATTTCGTCGTCGTAGTCGATCTTCCCGTCCTCGTCGAAGAGGTGGTCGACGAGGTCGGCCAGGTTGCGGGCGTACATCTGGCTGGCGTGGAAGGGAAGCTCGGCGGGAAGATTGGTGGGCCCCATGACGGTGACGCCGCCGTGTTCGACGCTCTCGCCCGCCGCGGTCAGTTCGCAGTTTCCGCCCGTCTCCGAGGCCAGGTCCACGATCACGCTGCCCGGACGCATGGTCGAGACCATCTCCTCCGTGATGAGCACGGGGGCGGCGCGGCCGGGGATCTGGGCCGTGGTGACGACCAGGTCGTGGTCCCGGATGTGCGTGGCGATCAGCTCCAGCTCCGCTTCGTGCTGCTCCTCCGACAGCTCCTTCGCGTAGCCCCCCTCGTCCTCGCTGGCCTCGTCCAGCGTCGCCTCGAGGAACTTCGCCCCGAGGCTCTCGACCTGCTCCTTCACCGCGGGCCGGATGTCGAAGGCCGACACCACCGCGCCCAGCCGCCTCGCCGTCGCGATCGCCTGAAGTCCCGCCACGCCGGCACCCAGAATCATCGCCTTGGCGGGCCGGACCGTTCCCGCCGCGGTGGTGAGCATGGGGAGGAAGCGGGTCATGCTCCCGGCACCGTCGAGGACCGCCTTGTACCCCGCGACCGTGGCCTGCGAGGAAAGCACGTCCATCCTCTGCGCCCGGGTGATCCTCGGGATCAGCTCCACGGCGAATGCGCTCACCTCGCCCGCCGCGAGCGCCCCGATGACCCCTGGCGGCCCGAGCGGATCGAGGTGGCACACGAGCACGCAGCCCCTGGGCAGCTCATTCGCCTCCTCGCGGGTCGGCGGCTGTACCTTCAGTACAACCCGTGCCCCGTCGAAGAGCGCCTCACGCCCGGCGACGACGGAGACCTCCGCCGCCTCGTAGTCCTGGTCCGGGAAAGAGGCGGCCACCCCCGCGCCGGCCTCGACGCGCAGATCCCAGCCCCGTTTGCGGTAGTGCCGCACTGCGTCGGGAACGAGTGCGACGCGGCGTTCGCCCGGCCGGCTCTCGGCCATGATCGCGATGGTCATCAATATCTTCTCCCGGTCAAAAGCGCGTCCAACTTGCATCGGTGCGGCCGGTTCCGCCAGCCCCCGAACCGGAACCGGGCCGGCCCCGCGCCCGCGCCCTCGCCGCCGATTGGCCGATTCCGACATTCCGGCGCCCGCGGAGCCACGGTAAACTGCGGTCCGGCAACTCGAAACCGCAGAGGTGGCCATGCTTGCAGTCGTGCATTCCTACTGGGTCCACGGGGTGGAGGGACAGCCTGTCACGGTCGAGGTCAAGGTCCAGACGGGGCTCCCCATCTTCACCGTGGTCGGGCTCCCGGCAGGCGCAGTGCGAGAAGGCAAGGAGAGGGTCTTCGCCGCGCTGGCGCAGAGCGGAATGGCCCTGCCGCCGCGCCGCATCACCGTCAACCTGGCACCCGCGGACATGCCCAAGTCCGGGTCGGGCTTCGATCTTCCCATCGCGGTCGCGCTCCTCACGGCGTTCGGCCACGTTCCCCCCGGGCCGTTCGCGGAGTGCGCTTTCGTGGGAGAACTCGGTCTCGACGCCTCGGTTCGCCCGATCCGGGGGGCGATTGCACTGTCCATGAGGTGCCGTGCGCAGGGAATGAGGCGCCTGTTCGTTCCAATGGGCAATGCCCGTGAAGCGGCCGCGGTGCCCGGGGTGGAGGTGGTGGGGGTGGAATCACTGAACCAGGTCGTCGGGCTGCTGGGGGGTGATCTGGAGCCCGCGCCCGTCCCCCACTGCAAACCCGCCCGGGCATCGCGTCATCATCCGGATCTCGGGGATGTTCGGGGGCAACCGCTTGCCAAGCGCGCGCTCGTGATTGCCGCCGCCGGAGGACACAGCCTTCTCATGTCGGGCCCGCCCGGCTCAGGCAAGACAATGCTTGCGCGGCGCCTCCCCGGCCTTCTGCCGCCCCTGGCCGAGGCGGAGACGCTGGAAGTGACGCGCGTCCACTCGGTCGCCGGCCTCCTCGATGACGACGACCCCCTCAAGACCGATCGCCCCTTCCGCGCTCCCCACCACACGATCTCCGCCGGCGGGCTCATCGGAGGAGGCAACCCGCCACGGCCGGGCGAGATCAGCCTGGCGCACCTGGGGGTGCTCTTCCTGGACGAACTTCCCGAATTCAGCCGGAGCGTCCTCGAAACCCTCCGCCAACCCGTCGAGTCCGGCCACGTCCGCATTTCCCGCGTACGGCACACGGTCACCTTTCCGGCCCGCTTTCAGCTGATCGCGGCCATGAACCCGTGCCCGTGCGGACAGGGAGGAGAAGACTGCATCTGCGCGGACCGCGATATCGCGCGCTACCGGTCCCGGCTTTCCGGACCTCTCCTGGACCGGATCGACCTTCAGGTTCACGTCGGACCCGTCACCTGGCACGAGCTGACGGGCGCCGCGGGGGAGGCGGGCGGGGACTCGGCGGGGGCCAGGGACCGCGTGACCGGGGCAAGGCGGCTGCAGTCGCGGCGCTACTCCCGCGAAGGGGCGCTGAACGCGCTGGTGCCGTCGCGCAAGGTCATGCGGGTTTGCAGCCTGTCGGCGTCCGGCAGCCGGCTTCTCGAGGACGGGATCGCCCGGTACGGGTTGTCGGCCCGTTCGGTGCACCGGACCCTGCGGGTCGCGCGGACCATCTCCGATCTTGCGCGGAAGGACCGCCTGGGTACGCGGGAAGTCGCCGAGGCGCTCCGCCTCCGTGTGGGCCTGGGGAGGGGGTTGGGGATGCCCGCCCACCGGCTCCGGCCGCCCCCTGCCGACGGCGCCGCGGGGGTCGCGCCCTTGTTTCCCGGCGCCTCCAGCGATTACGCTGGCCAATGAGATACCGTACCCTGTACGGCCGTTGGCCGGAGGAGCCCTGGCATGGGACACTACATGGACTACGCCGCCACCTCGGCGGTGCGCCCGCCCCAGGTGGCCGAAGCGGTCGCCGAGTTTCTGCGGGGGGTGGGCTGCTCGCCCGGACGCGGGGGACACTCCGGGGCGATGGAGGCGGCGCGCCTCGCGTTTCGTTGTCGCCGCGAACTGGCACGGGTCATGGGGCTGCCGGGCGATCCCGGACGGATCGCCTTCATGCAGAACGCCACCCACGCCCTCAACACCGCGCTCTGGGGACTGCTCGGCCCCGGCGACACGCTGGTGATCTCCCAGTACGACCACAATGCGGTGCTGCGCCCGTCCCACTACCTCTCCGAGCACCGCGGGGTGGAGCTTCGAATGCTGTCGGGCAGCCCGGACGGCTCGGTCGACCTGGACGAGGCGGAGGAACTGCTGGACGGGTCGCGCGTGCTCGTCGTGAACATTGCGTCGAACGTTCTGGGCACGCTCATGCCGCTGCGCCCGCTGGCACGCATGGCGCACGAGGCCGGGGCGGTCGTGGTGGTGGACGCCGCCCAGTCGGCCGGGCACTGGAGCCGCAGCGTGGCCGCGGAGGGGGCCGACGTGGTGGCCTTCACCGGTCACAAGGGGCTTCTGGGGCCGCAGGGCACGGGTGGTCTGTGGGTCAGGGACGGCCTGGAGGTCGATTCGCTGCTGGTTGGCGGTACCGGAGGCGACTCCCGGAACCGGCTCATGCCCCCGGCCATGCCCGACCGCCTGGAAGCGGGAACGGGGAACCCTCCCGGCATGGCGGGTCTGCTGGCCGGTTGCCGATTCCTGGTGGAGCGGGGAGTCGATGCGATGCACGCGCGCGAGATGTCACTGAAGGCCGAACTCCACGACGGCCTGTCCACGGTACCGGGACTCGACGTGCTCTCGCCCCCCGCGCCGGACGGCGTGCCGGTCGTGACCGCGAAGGCCAGGGACATGGATGCCGCGTCCCTCGCCGGACGCCTCGACAGGGAACATGGGATTCAAACCCGGGCGGGGCTTCACTGCGCCCCCGAAGTCCACAGAATCCTCGGCACCTCCGAGGCGGGGGCCGTTCGCTTCTCGCTGGGCTGGGCCTCGTCGCCAGGCGATGTGGAGGCCGCGGTCCGGGGCGTCGATGCCGTCCTCCGTCCGGTGGCGGTTCCGGTGGCTTGAAACCCCTGCGCCTGTTCTTCGCGATCCGGCCGCCGAGCGAGGTGCGGAAGATGCTGTGGCGCAATCTGGCCCCCATGCGCGAGGCACTGCCTTCGGTGCGCTGGGTCCGGCCGGAGCGGCTGCACATCACGTTGCGTTTCATGGGCGACGTTTCCGCAGGGCGTCTGCCCCGGCTCGCCTCCGCGGCGGATGCGCTCGATCGGGTGTCTCCGTTCCCGGTCCGACTGACGGGTGCGGGCACCTTTCCGACGCGCGGTCCGCCCCGAGTCTACTGGGTGGGAGTGCGGAGCCGGCGGCTTCCCGGCCTCCGCGAACACCTGGACCGGGCACTCGTCGGCGAAGGCGTGGAGCGCGAGGATCGGATCTTTCAGCCCCATTTGACGGTAGGAAGAGCCAACCGGGGTCGCTCCGGAAGGAGTGGTTTCACGCGCGGCGAGGTCATGGCCACGGTTGACCTGGCCTTCACGGTCACGGCGGTTCACCTTGTGCGCAGTGACCTGCGTCCCACCGGACCCCGCCACACAAATGTCCATCGGACGGTTCTCGGAACGCGCAAGGCACGGTCGTGCCCGCCATCGTCGTCCGAGCGCAACGGCAATCCTCTTCCACGGGCTGCGACAGGAGATGCTCGAGCAGATGGGTAAGGCGCTCAAGAGATTCGTTGCCAGGACGGTGGTGTTGCTGGTGGCGATCCTGGCGGCATATGGGGGCTGGAAGTGGGGTGACGCGGTATTCCCGCGGGTGGAGGCCAAGCTGGGAATCGGCCAGGCCGGGGCCGGGGTGAATACGGTGACGCGGGAGACAGCGGCCCGGGCCGAGGGCAGGATCAATGCATTTCGCGATTCCGAAGAGGCGGAGCTGCGCCTCGGGTCTTCCGAAGTTTCGTCTCTTCTGCGATTCTCGCGACCGGGAATCCTTCCGGCTGGTGTTCTGGACCCGAGCGTGTTCTTCGACCAGGATCGGATGGAGGTCCGGGCCCAGGTTGTGCCCGCGCTGATCCCCGACCTGCCCCGTTTGGGTGGAATCACGGGTATCCTGCCCGATACGGTCCAGGTCGTGGTCGAGAGTTCACTCGCTCCCTTCGGCGACGAGGGATCGATGCTCGTGGTCGAGGCCGTCGAGGTGCAGGGATGGCCGGTTCCGGCACAGACGGTCCCGGAGATCCTGGCGGCGCTGGGGCAGGAGCGGCCGCCCGGCATGCCGGCGTCGGCGGTGGCGGTTCCGGCGCTCGGCGGGCTGAAGGGAGCGTACATCGAAGATGGTGAACTCGTTCTGGTACGTGCCCGGCAGTCCGCGGACGAGGCCGCCCGCGCACATGGAGCGGCGAGGCGCCGGGCCGGGAAGGCGGTATCATGGCACGAATCCTGATCATCGACGACGAAGAGTCGGTGGGCGAGGCCCTCAGGCAGGTCTTCGAATACGAAGGTCACCGGGTGCATCTGTGCAGCAACGGCCCGGCAGGACTGATCGACTATCCGGATTTCAGTCCCGACGTGACCTTTCTGGATGTGAAGCTCCCCAAGATGGACGGCATCGAGGTCCTGGAACGCATCCGGCAGGCCGACGCCGGGGCGGTCGTCGTCATGATTTCGGGGCACGGAACGATCGGAACCGCGGTGAAGGCGACGCGGAACGGGGCCTTCGATTTCCTCGAAAAGCCTCTGGACACGAACCGGCTGCTGGTCACCCTCAGGAACGCCCTCATGGTGCGCGGCCTGTCGGACAGCGTCGAGCGCCTGACCCATGAAATCGAAATCCATCACGGAATCGTCGGGGGTTCGCGCGCGATCAAGCAGGTTCTCCAGGACATAGAAAAGGTTGGAGGCACCGACGCGCCCGTGCTGATCACCGGAGAGAACGGAACCGGCAAGGAACTCACCGCCCGGGCCCTGCACCGGCGCTCGACCCGCGCGGAACAGCTTTTCGTCGAGGTGAACTGCGCGGCCATTCCATCCGAGCTGATCGAATCCGAACTCTTCGGCCACGTAAAGGGTTCCTTTACGGGAGCTGTGGCCGACCGGATGGGGAAGTTCGAGCAGGCGCACAAGGGGACGCTCTTCCTGGACGAAGTCGGAGACATGTCGCTTGCCGCGCAGGCCAAGGTCCTCAGGGCGCTTCAGGGGGGCGACATCACCCCGGTCGGAGGAGCACGGCCGGTATCCGTGGATGTCAGGGTCATCGCCGCGACCAACAAGGACCTCTATGAGCTGATCGACAGGAGCGAATTCCGCGAAGACCTTCTCCACCGGCTCAACATGGTCACCATCCGCGTGCCGTCACTCCGGGAGCGGAGTGAGGACATCCCCATGCTGGTCAGGCACTTCGCCGAGCTCACGCCCGGGACCTACGGGGTGCCGCACAAGCACTTCAGCGACGGAGCCCTGGAAGCTCTCGCACAGCCCGATTGGCCCGGCAACGTCCGTCAGCTCAAGAATGCGGTTGCGCGCCTGATGATCCTCAGCCCGGGAGACCAGGTGGAGCGGCGCGATGTGACCCGGCTCGCGACGGCCGGCACCGCCGAGACCGGCGTTCCCGAGAGCATGATGGCGCTGGAGACCCTGAACGAATTCAAGGAGGCGGCCGAGAAAGCCTTCATCGCGGAGAAACTGCGCGACTACGACTGGAATGTTTCGGAAGCCGCGAAGAGGATGGGAATGGCCCGCTCGAACCTGTACAAGAAGATCGAACGCCATGGCCTGGAACGGGAG
Organism: Gemmatimonadota bacterium; assembly: GCA_028873845.1. GTDB lineage: Bacteria > Gemmatimonadota > Gemmatimonadetes > Longimicrobiales > Gaopeijiaceae > Bin94. The sequence continues at coordinate 78,455 of JAPPNO010000038.1, forward strand.
TAGCCACTTGCCGGCCTCACCGTTGCGGCGGGGGTCTTCCCTGCACGATCGTGCGGGCGGGTTGTCCCCGTGGACCGACGATCCCACGATTAGGACATGAGTCTCTCTCCACGCCCCGATCCCGCTGGCGGCTCTCTCGACCAGTATCTGCGGGAGATCAGCCGCTACCCGCTCATCGACCGGGATGAGGAGGTGCGTCTCGCGCAGGGAATCAAGCGCGGCGAGGAAGAGGCGCTCGACAAGCTGGTGCGTTCCAACCTTCGCTTCGTCGTAACCGTTTCGAAGAAGTACCAGAACCAGGGCGTTCCCCTCCCCGATCTGATCAACGAAGGGAACCTCGGCCTGATCAGGGCTGCACGGAAGTTCGACGAAACGAAGGGGATCAAGTTCATCAGCTATGCCGTCTGGTGGATCAGGCAGGCGATTCTGCAGGCGCTGGCCGAGCAGAGCAGGATCGTACGGGTCCCGCTGAACCGGGCGGGAGTGCTTCATCGCATCGTGAAGCGCAAGGCCATGCTCGTCCAGGAGCTGGGACGTGAGCCCACGGCCACCGAGATTGCGGAGGAGGTGGACCTCTCGCGCGAAGAGGTTGAGAAGACGCTCGCCATCGCACACGCCCATGTTTCCCTGGACGCTCCCGTTGCTCCCGGCGAGGACGGCCGCCTGCTCGACTACCTGCCGGATCGGTCCCCGGGCCCCGACGAGCCGATCCTCGAAAAGGCCCTTGCCGAAGCTCTCGAAGCCGCCCTCGGTACCCTGCACGCCCGCGAGGCCAGGGTCCTGCGCCTCTACTTCGGTCTCGGTGACGAGGATCCGATGTCGCTTGAGGGAATCGGCTCCAGACTGGGCGTGACACGCGAGCGGGTCAGGCAGATCAAGCAACAGGCCCTCAAGCGTCTGCGCCATGCGTCGAGGGCCAGAGTGTTGAAACCCTTCACGGACTGACGGCGCACGGACGGAGCGCACACGGCAGACAACACGGACTGACCGCGGACTGAAGACCGCGGAGTGACCGCCTGACATGAACCGCCGACCGACGCTGCCAACTGGCGCCAAACGACAGTTCCCGACGGCGCTGCCAACAGCCCGACACGGCGTGGCCCGACGCAGCCCGACAGCCCGAAACATCGAGGTTGACCCCGGAGCCGCCTTGGCTACCTTTAAAGGCTGTCCGGCTTGGCCTGGACGGCCTGTTATCCCGAATGAACCAATCTCGCACGCTGGCGGAGCACCCCATGTTCGCTGTATTCAGGACCGGCGGAAAGCAGTTCCGGGCCGAACCCGGGAGAACCCTTCAGATTCCGTCGCTGGATGTCGAAGCGGGGCAGTTGGTGGTCTTCGACGATGTCTTGTTGGCGGGATCGGGGGAGGAGGTCGCGGTGGGGGAGCCCACGTTGGAGGGGGCGAAGGTGACGGCGGAGGTGCTCGCCCACGACCGCACGAAGAAGATCACGGTCTTCAAGCGGAAGCGCCGGAAGGGCTACCGCCGGAAGCAGGGACACCGGCAGGATTTCACCGTCGTGCGTGTCGCCGACATCACCGTCTAGGGAGGATCCGATGGCTCACAAGAAAGGCGTAGGGTCGTCCAGGAACGGACGCGACAGCAACCCAAATCGTTTGGGCGTAAAGCGTTACGCTGGTGAAAAGGTCATCGCTGGGAACATCCTGGTGCGTCAGCGGGGTACCCGTTTCCATCCGGGGAACAACGTCGGCCGGGGGCGCGACGACACCCTGTTCGCCAAGGCCGACGGCGTCGTGAAGTTCGAGAATCTGCGGCGCCGGCGGGTCGTTTCGGTCTACGCGGACTAGGAAATCACCGCGCCGTCCAGGTCGGTACGCAACCCGGAATCCGGCCCGCCCAGAAAAAAAAGCTTGCGGTTTCCGATCCAGCGTGTTAACGTGGTTTCCTCGAAGCGGAGGGGGCGGCCCGAAAGGGACGCAGCCGAAGCGGAGGGGTCGGGTCTCGGAGAGGGCCAGGAAGGGGGAAACCCCGGAGGGGCAACCGGCCGAGGGTCGACACGCCGAGGAGGGCCGGAGACGGCAAACCGAGGCGGGCGCGGGTTCGGGTTCGGCCGAAACCGCGACGGCTGCAGGGTCGCTGGAAGCAGCCGAAGTCCCCGGGAACGGGGGACGCCCTGGACGGCGGAGACGCCGGTCGGGGGAAGAGACGGGAAACCGGCCGCAGCACAAAGCGGCGCCGAAACGGAGCTTTCCGGCTCGCCAGCGAGACGAAGCCCCCGGGCGGGTAGTGTGCTGCCCGCCGGGGGCTTCCTCTTTTAACCCTCCTTGGGATTGGGCGGTTTCAATGTGGACCGGGTGGGAGGCGCGTATTGCTGCCTTCGGGCCGAAGCCATGATCTGCCAGATCAGGTTCCGCACCAGTTCCTCGTCCACGCCGGCATTCCTGGCCAGCGTTGCTGCCCTGCGCACCACGATCGCTTCCCGCCTGGGATCTGTCACCTGACGCCCGAGCCGCGCCTTGAGCACGCCCACCTCCCGCACGAGCTCTTTCCGTCGGGCCAGGATGCGAACCAACTCCTGGTCGCAGTCCAGAATCTCCTCGCGCAGGCGCTCGAGATCGATGGTGCCGGAGGGCGAAACTCCCGCCGGGGGCGAACTTCCCTGTGGACTCCGGTCAACGTCAGACATTCAGGTAGCCCTCCACGTGCTCGTCGTCCTGGGGCTTCCCGCGGAGGCTGACTGCCAGGAGAACCGGGATATGGACCATCAGCCCCAGAATGCCCTCGTGCATGCCGAGGGGCTTGAGTTCCGGCTGCAGGAAGAAGAAGACCGATACGGCGGAACCGGCGAGCAACCCGGAAACGACACCGGCGGTCGTGGCCCGTCGCCAGTACAGTGCCGCGAGCATGGCCGGCATGTACTGGCAGATGATCCCGTACGACGCGAGGAGCAGGTCCACAAGCGAGATGCCTTCCACGAGCGCGAAGAGATAGGCCACAGCGCCGACCAGGACCACCAGGATCCGCATCAGGAGCCGCTGTCCCCCGTCAGAGAGCTTCCAGAACGGCTGAACGCCGTCCTCGACGACCACCGACGCGGCACCGTGGAGCAGGGCGTCGCCGGTGGACATCGAGGCGGACAGCGCTCCGGCGCAGAAGAGTCCCACCACAAGAGCGGGCAGTTCCGAACGGAGGATCAGGAAGGGGAGGATGAAATCCGGCTGGTCCGGCGACTGGGGAAAGAGCACGCCCGCGAAGCCGATCAGGAACACGGGGATCAGAAAGAGCTGAAAGGTGGGGAAGAGGATGACGGTGCGCCGGATGATCGTGTCGTTCCTGGCCGTGTATGCCTTCATGAACAGGTGGGGCCACATGGTGACCCCGATGGCGCTTGCCAGGATCGCCGTCGAGTACGCTCCCCAGCTCCACGGCTCACCGCTTCCGGTAAGGCCAGGCAGCGACAGCAGTTCGGGGCGTGCCTCCATGATCTGCTCGAACATCGGCCCCACGCCGCCGTAGAGCCGATAGGGCAGATAGATCCCCAGTGCCCACGCGATGACCAGCATGACGACGCCCTGGAAGGTGTTGGTCCAGCCGACCGCTGAAACGCCGCTGGAGAGCACGTACACGAGCACGATCGCATACGCCACGGCCGCGCCCGCCGCCAGCGGAATCCGCCCGTCGGTCACCGCCTCGATCACGATGCCCGCCCCGCGCATCTGGATGGTCACGTAGGGGACGAAGGCGGCCAGGGTCAGCACGGCCAGCATGGCGGAGAGGCCCCGCGACGGGAAGCGTCCCACCAGCAATTGCGCCTGGGTCACGAACCCGAAGCGGCGTCCCAGTGCGGCGACCCTGGGGCCCATCGCGTACCAGGGAGCCATCCCCAGCACCCCATAGGTCAGGATGTAGAAGGCGGCCGCCCCCCGCGAGTAGGCCCACCCCGGTCCGCCCAGAAAGGCGAAGGCCGAAAAGACGGTGGCTCCCGTGATGAAGTACATGACCAGGAGGCCGAAATCGCGATCGCCGGCCACAAAACCCTGGACGCTCCGCGACGCGCGGCGGCCGGCCACCAGGCCGACACCAAGGGTGACCGCGAGGTAGGCGAAGATGATGACCGTGATCAGGGATGACTTGTCCATTATTCGTCACCCCCGGCCGGAGCGGTCCCGGTGTGGCGGACCCGCGCCGCGTCCAGGCGCCACAGCACCAGCAGGCTTCCCAGGATCCAGGTGGCCGGCCAGACCATCTGGAAAGGGAGGCCCAGGACGAACGGTTTGGGGGTGTTGACCAGTGTCTGGATCGGCCAGGTCACGGCAACGGCGAAGGTCAGATGGTATGCCCAGGTAATGCGGCGCCAGGTATGGAAGCGCATGGGAGGTACTCTCTGGTCGGGTGGAGGGAAGGGCTGGGATTGTACGGCGGCGGGGAAGCGGTCGCGAGACTTGCTACGTCCTCACCGCTCCATAAATCGCGGCCGGCGCTTCTCCACGAACGCCTTCACGCCCTCGCGCCCGTCCTCGGAGGCGAAGGCCTCCAGAAAGAGTTCCTTCTCAGCGGCGAGGCCGTCCGACAGGTGCCGTTCGCCGGCCTCCCGGACGGCCTTCTTCACCAGCTTCAGCGTGACCACGCTCCACCGCGCCATCCGCGCCGCGAGTTCGCGAGCCCTGGCCAGGTGGCCGCCCTCTTCGGTCAGGAACTCGACCAGCCCGATCCGATACGCCTCGGCGGCGTCGATCATATCGCCGCACAGCCCGATCCGATACGCCTGGCCCGGGCCGACCAGACGCGAGAGTCGCTGGGTGCCGCCGGCACCCGGAATGAGACCCAGGCGAACCTCGAATTGCCCGAAGCGGGCAGTGGCGTCGGCGACCCGGATGTCGCACGCGAGCGCGAGCTCGTTGCCGCCGCCCAGACAGAAGCCGTGGATGGCGCAGATGACCGGCTTCGGGAACTCGGCGAGGGCATCGTATACGCGCCGGTGGCGGTACACCTCCCGCTGCTCCTCGGGCGAGCGGGCCGCGAACTCGCTCACGTCCGCCCCCGCGACGAAGGCCTTTTCGCCTGCGCCATGCAGGACCACGACCTTGACGTCGTCCCGTCCGGCCAGGCCGTCGAAGACTTCGGTGAGTTCACTGCGTACAGCCTCGTTCAGGGCGTTGAGCTTGTCGGGCCGGTTGATGGTGACCCGGGCGATCCGGTCGCTGACGGAAAGGAGGACGTTTCGGGTCGTCATGGTCCGTCGTCCCACTTGTAGAAGCCCCGGCCCGTCTTCTTGCCGAGTCTGCCTCCTGCCACCATCCGCTCCAGCAGGGCGGGGGGCCGAAACGCCTCCGAGTCCAGTGACTCGTGGAGGTGGCGCGCAATCTCCAGGCGTACGTCCAGGCCCACCAGATCGGTAAGGCGGAGGGGGCCCATCGGGTGACGGTATCCCAGCACCATGGCCTTGTCAATGTCCTCCGGCGAGGCGACCCCGGCCTCGACCATGCGGATGGCTTCGAGGCCCAGCACGATTCCCAGGCGTGACGACGCGAAACCGGGGGAGTCGGTCACCACGATCGGCTCCTTGCCGAGACCCGCCACGAACTTCAGAGCCGTGTTGAGGGTCCTGATGGTGGTATGATCCCCCCTCACGATCTCCACCAGGGCCATGATGTGCACCGGGTTGAAGAAGTGGAGACCCAGGAACCGCCCCGGCGCGGCCAGCCCGGCCGCGATCCCGGTAACCGACAGCGACGAGGTGTTCGTGGCCAGAATCGTCCGCGTCCCCGCGGCGGCCTCCACCTCGGCGAATACCCGCTTCTTCAGCGCCATCACCTCCGGCACGGCCTCGATCACCAGGTCCGCGCCCTCCACCGCCTCACGCAGCCCCCCGGTCCCTGCGAGGCGCGCCAGCGCTCCGTCCCGGGCCGTCTCCGCCACCTTGCCCAGGCGCACGCCCTTGTCCATGGTGGCCTCGATCCGGGCGAGGGCTCGCTCCACCTGCGCCGCGTCCACGTCGCATAGGACGGTGTCGTGGCCCGCCATCGCCGCCGCCTGCGCGATGCCGTGACCCATCGTTCCGGCGCCGATCACGGCCACCCTTCCAATACCGTGGTCCGCCATTCTCAGGTGTCCTTCGCCGTTGCGGCGCGCGCGCGGAATCCGCGTATCGTTCGCATGTCCGTCAATCCCCGTCCTTCGGATCCGTCATCTCAGGCCGCCTCCACCACGGCCGCGATCCCCTGGCCCACCCCTATGCACATGGTTGCGAGACCCAGCCCGGCGCCCCGGCGTCCCATCTCGTGCACCAGCGTGGCCATGATGCGGGCCCCGGAACACCCCACCGGATGACCCAGCGCGATCGCGCCGCCGTTCACGTTGACGGTCGCCGGGTCCAGATCCAGTTCGCGCATGCATGGGATCGCCTGCGCGGCGAAGGCCTCGTTCAGCTCGACCAGGTCGAGGTCGCGCGAGGCCATCCCGAGCCGTGCCAGGCACCGCCGCGTCGCCGGGACGGGGCCGATCCCCATGCGGTGCGGCTCCACTCCCACCACCGCCGCCCCCCGAATCACCGCCATCGGTTCGAGTCCGTGGGCGCGCGCGGCCTCCCCCTCGACCACGAGGAGTGCGGCGGCGCCGTCGTTGATTCCGGACGAGTTCCCTGCCGTGACGGTGCCGTCATGCGCGAAGACGGGGCGCAGCCGGGCCAGGGCCTCGACCGCGGTGCCCGGGCGGGGATGCTCGTCGCGCGAGACCTCGACCGGTTCACCGCGCCGCTGCGGGATGGTCACCGGGGCGATCTCCGCGTCAAAACTCCCGGCCTCGATCGCGGCCGCGGCCTTGCGCTGGCTGTCCGCGGCGAAGATGTCCTGCTCCTCGCGGGTCACGCCGAACTCCCGCGCGACCACTTCGGCGGTCTGCCCGAGCCCGATCGTCCATTCGCCGGGGAGCCGCCGGTTGGTGAAGCGCCAGCCCAGCACCGTGTCGGCCACCTCGGGCACACCCCGCGTGTAGCCGCGCTCGGGCTTCAGCATGACGAAGGGGGCGCGGCTCATCGATTCGACGCCGCCCGCGATGAAGGCGTTTCCTTCGCCGGCCCGAATCGCGTGAAAGGCGCTCGCCACCGCCTGCAGGCCCGACCCGCAGAGCCGGTTTACCGTCTGTCCGGGGATTTCGACAGGCAGGTCGGCCCGCAGCAGCGCCATCCGCGCCACGTTGCGGTTGTCCTCGCCTGCCTGGTTGGTACACCCGAGGATCACGTCGTCCAAACGCTCCGCAGGGAAGGGGTTGCGGTCGAGCAGGGCCCGGATTGCGACCGAAGCCAGGTCGTCCGGCCGCACCGGCGCCAGCGCCCCCCCGTGCCGTCCGATCGGGGTGCGAACCGCGTCTACGATCCACGCTTCACGCATCAGCCGGCCTCCCCCCGCACTACCGGTCCAGCGCCACCCAGACGCTCTTGAGCTGGGTGTACTTCTCCAGCGCCGACTGGAAACCCAGATCCCTCCCGAAACCGCTCTCCTTGTAGCCGCCGAACGGTGACGCGGGCGAGTACTGGTTGTAGGTGTTGACCCAGATCGTCCCCGCGTCGATCTCGGCGGCCATGCGGTGGGCCTTGCCGATGTCGCGCGTCCAGACGCCGGCGGCGAGACCGTACAGCGAATCGTTCGCCCTGGCGACGGCGTCGTCCACGCCGTCGAAGGGAATCACCGCCGCCACCGGGCCGAAGATCTCCTCGCGGGCGATCTTCATGGCGGGGTCCACCTCGCTGAACACGGTGGCGGACACGAAGTTGCCGCGGCCGTCCACCTTCACCCGGTCGCCCCCGGCCACCAGGTTCGCCCCGTCACGCCTCCCGCTCTCGATGTAGCCCATCACGCGGTCGAGCTGCTCCTCGCTCACGATCGCACCGAGGCGCGTCGTGGGAGCCATCGGGTCGCCCACCGTGGCCTTCGCGGCGAGCCCCTTCAATCCGTCCACGAACTCGTCGTGAACCGCGCTCTCCACCAGGATCCGGCTTCCCGCCGCGCAAACCTCGCCCTTGCCGTAGAAGACGCCCATGGACGCTCCCTTCACGGCCGCGCGCAGGTCCGCATCGGCGAACACCACGTTCGGCGACTTGCCGCCCAGTTCCAGCGACACCTTCTTGAGCGTCCCCGCCGCCTCCCGCATGACGGTTCGACCGACCTCCGTCGAGCCGGTGAACGAGATGGCGTCGACACCGGGGTGCCGTACCAGGGCGGCGCCCGCCGTCTCGCCGAAACCCGGGACCACGTTCAGCACGCCCGGCGGAAACCCCGCCTCGGCGGCAAGCTCGCCGAAGCGGAGCGCCGTCAGCGGCGTCTGCTCGGCGGGCTTGAGGACCACCGTGTTCCCGCACGCCAGCGCCGGAGCCACCTTCCACGCCGCCATGGACAGCGGAAAATTCCACGGGATGATCGCGCCCACCACGCCCACCGGTTCGCGCAGCGTGTAGTTGAGGAAGGGGCCCGGTACGGGTACCGTGTCCCCTTGCACCTTGTCGGCCAGGCCGGCGTAGTAGCGGAGCGTCTGCGCCACGCTCGGGACATCGATGCGGCGCGCCTCGAAATACGGTTTGCCGTTGTCCCGCGTCTCGAGGAGCCCCAGCTCGTCGGCGTTGGCCTCGACCAGGTCGGCCAGCTTCCACAGCAGGCGCGACCGCTTGTGCGGGTTCATCCGCCGCCACTTTCCGTCGGCGAAGGCCGCGCGCGCCGCGTTCACCGCGCGGTCGACATCGCTCGCGCGCGCTTCGGCCACCTCGGCAATCACTTCGTCCGTGGCCGGGTTTATCGTCGCAAAGGTGCCGCCACCCTCCGCGTCGGACCACTCGTTCCCGATCCAGAGGCGCGTGCGGATCTCCTCCGTCATGTTTGCCGCCGGCATCCGGACATCAACTGCCCGAGAAGTCGGGCTTGCGCTTCTCGACGTACGCGTTCAGCCCTTCGCGCGCGTCGTCGCTGGCGAAGAGCTGCTGCTGCAGTTCGCGCTCCAGGGCGAGTGCCGTCTCGAAGGGGATCTCCGCACCTGTCTGCACCGAGCGCTTGATGAGGCCGACCGCCTTGGAGGCGCGTCCCGGGGGGCAGAAACCGCGAGCGTAGTCGAGCACCCTGTCCATGAACTCGTCGAGGGTGTCCGCTTCCCACACGTCGTTGACGATGCCGAATTCCCGCGCCTGGTCGAACCCGAAGGTCTTCCCGGTCGCCATGAGTTCGATCGCCCTGGACTTGCCCACGAGGCGGGTCATGCGCTGGGTTCCGCCGGTGCCGGGGAGCACGCCCAGGTTGACCTCGGGCAGGCCGCACATGCTGCGACCCGCGCGGGCGATCCGGATGTCGGCCGCCATGGCGATCTCGAGCCCTCCGCCCACGGTATGCCCGTTGAGCGCGGCGATGGTCAGCTTGGGCGTGTGTTCCAGCCGGTTCAGGGTCTCGTTGGCGTGGAGGCAGAAGCAGTACTTGAAGCCGGTCGTCACCTTCGCGAGCATCCCGATGTTGGCGCCGGCCGAAAAGAACTTCTCGCCGTTGCCGGTCAGCACGATCACGTGGATGTCGTCGGCGAAACGCGCCTTGAGGATGGCGTCGTCCAGCTGGCGCATCATCTCGTGGGTATAGGTGTTCGCGGGAGGGTCGTCGAGGGTGATCAGGGCGACGCCGCCGCCGGCGTCGGAGTAGCGAACGAGGGTCTTGTCGGACATGGGTGTGCGGAAGTTGGAGTGTGGTTGGATCCGTGGGCGGGGGTCCGCGGCGGAGGGCTCCGCCGCACCGGCGACCGGTGACAAAGATAACATGAGGCGTGCGCCCTGCCGGACGCGACCGGCGGGGGCGCCGGTCGCGTTACATTACACGGATGCGAATACACCAGCTCGCCTTGCCGCGCGGTCCCGGGGGAGTCCTCCGCGGTCGCGTGTATTGCGCGATCGTCCTTGCGGTGCCGCTGTCGGCCGGTTGCAGGGAAACACTCACGCAGGTGGAGTCCGGGGTCGTCGAGGCCGCGACATGGCCGGCGCTCGAGATCGAACAGGACCTGCCGGGCCTGGGGGACGTGGTCGCGACAGGCCTGGCCGGGGGCGATGAGGTCGCGATCATCGCCCGGTGGGAGGCCACGTGGGACCACGGCATGGCCCTGGGGGAAGACCTGCGGGACGAGATCTACCGGGACGCCGGTGCGCTGCAACCGGCACCGGACCCGGGTGCCGTGGGGATCGCCACCGAGTCCGTGCGGGGTGCGTTGGGCGAGGTGCTCCTGTTCGGCGGATCCCTTCCCCCCCACCTGGCGCGGCGGATCGAGGACGCCGGGCGTTTCCTGGAGGAATCCCGGGAGTCGGCTGCCGCCAGGGACTGGGCGGTGGCGGGCATCCAGGCGTTGCGGGCCGCCGACGCCCTGCGGGCCACATCTCCACGCGCCACCGCCCTCACTCTGGTCGAGGCGGCCGAAGACGCCCTCGGACCACCCCCATCGCAGATCGACAGCGAGGCCGCCGGTCCGGCCCGCGCGCGCCGCCTGGCGTGGTGGAGCCGGATCGCCATCGAACGGGAGCGGTACTCGCTGGCCATTCAGCGTGCGTACTACGCCTGTCTCCTGCTGGGTGTGAGGCTGCCTTGAACCGGCCGCGCAACGGGGCCCGGACGATGCGCGGGCGGGGGGGACGTCGCCGGTGTAGATTGTTCGTGGCCGGCGAACCGTACCGGAGGAGCAGGCGGCGGGCTTCGCTTGCGACGACGACACCGGTTGCGCCCGGCCCGGCGGATCGCTCCCGCAGCCGGCGCACGCGGTGGCAGAAGGCAGGATGAGGACCATGAACAGAATCCATTCGGTGATCGCGAACCGGGTTTGCGCGGGCTCGTTCGCGCTATTGGGCCTGTCCGTGCTGGCGGTTCCGGCCGCCGCACAGGGGCAGGTGGTTCGGGTACCCGTGACGGGGACGGTGGAGATGGGGCTCGCCCCCTTCATCGAACGCGTCATCGAGGAGGCCGAGGCGGGGGGCGCGGCCGCGGTCGTGCTGGACATCGAGACGCAGGGGGGCCGGGTGGACGCGGCGCTGCGCATTACGAGCGCGATCACCAGGTCGCAGGTTCCGGTCTACGCCTTCGTGAACACGTACGCGTTTTCGGCGGGGGCGATGATCGCGCTCTCCACCCGGCAGGTGCTGATGCGCGAGGGCGCGGTGATGGGGGCCGCGACGCCGGTGGACGGTAGCGGGACCAAGGCGTCGGAGAAGATGGTGTCCGCCATGCGGGCCCAGATGCGCGCGATGACCGAGGCGCAGGGTCTCGACCCGGCGGTCGCCGAGGCGATGGTGGACGAGGAGCTGGCCATCGACGGCGTGGTGGAGCGCGGCAAGCTGCTCACCCTGACCACGCAGGAAGCCGTCGACCTGGGCTACGCCACGGCGGTGGCCGACTGGGACGGTGTGTTGGCCGCGCTCGAGCTGCCGGCGACGGATGTCACCGAGGCGGCCGTCAACTGGGCGGAACGGATCGTCCGCTTCTTCACCAATCCCGTCATCGCGCCCTTCCTTCTGTCGCTCGGTTTCCTGGGACTTCTCGTCGAGATCAAGACGGCGGGATTCGGTTTGGCGGGAACGGCCGGGCTGACCGCGCTGGCCCTCTTCTTCGGCGCGCACCTGCTCATCGGGCTGGCCGGGGCCGAGGACATCATCCTGGTGGGCGTGGGGGTCGTCCTGGTTCTGATTGAAATCCTGGTGGTTCCCGGCTTCGGAATCTTCGGGATTGCCGGGATCGCAGCGCTCCTGGGCGGCCTCTTCATGGCGCAGATCGGGAGTCTGCCCACCAGGGGGGACGTGTTGCAGGCCGGCTTCGTGCTCCTGGCCGCGCTGGCTCTGGTGAGCATGACCGCATGGTCGCTGCTGCGCCACCTTCCGGGAAGCTGGCGGCTTCGGCGGAGCGGCGTCATCCTGGGCGAGTCCACCGACCGCGACGAGGGCTACACCTCGGCGGAGGTGCGTTCCGAGCTGGTCGGATCGGTGGGGGTCGCGATCACCGACCTGCGTCCGGCCGGCGTGGGTCTCTTCGGAGACGAGAGGGTGGACGTGGTCTCGGAGAGCGAGTGGATCGAGGAGGGCACCCGGATCCGCGTCATGAGCGCCGAGGGATACCGCCACGTCGTACGTGCCGTCAGTTCCGGGTAATCCACAACAGCTAAACAAAGGACAGTCACTCTCATGGATCCCCTGATCCCAACCTTCGTCCTGCTGTTTGCGGGACTCTTCGCGGTGATGCTCCTCCTGTGGGCGGTACCGGTCCGCCTGTGGATCGAGGCGATCTCCTCACGCGCCAGCGTCGGTCTGGGCAGCCTGATCGGGATGCGTCTGCGAAAGGTCAGCCCGCCGGCGGTGGTGCGGCCGCTGATCGCTTCGACCAAGGCCGGACTGCCGCTCGACGTGTCCCACCTCGAGGCGCACTACCTGGCCGGAGGCAACGTCGACCGCGTCGTGCGCGCCCTGATCAGCGCGGACAAGGCCACCATCGACCTTCCCTTCCAGCAGGCCGCCGCGATCGACCTTGCAGGCCGCGATGTCTTCGAGGCCGTCCAGGTCTCGGTGAATCCCAAGGTGGTGCAGACTCCGCGGGTGGCCGCGATGGCCAAGGACGGGATCCAGTTGATCGCCATCGCGCGGGTCACGGTCCGGGCGAACATCAACCGCCTTGTGGGCGGCGCCGGCGAGGAGACCATCCTGGCCCGTGTCGGCGAGGGAATCGTGTCGACGATCGGTTCCGCCGACACCCACAAAAAGGTGCTGGAGAACCCGGATGCGATCTCCAAGACCGTGCTGCAGAAGGGTCTCGACTCGGGTACCGCCTTCGAGATCCTCTCGATCGACATCGCGGACGTGGATGTCGGCAAGAACATCGGCGCCGAACTGCAGACGGACCAGGCCGAAGCCGACAAGCGCATCGCCCAGGCCCGGGCCGAGGAGCGCCGCGCCATGGCGATGGCCGCGGAGCAGGAGATGAAGGCGCGCGTGGAGGAGATGCGCGCCGAAGTGATCGCCGCCGAGGCGAAGATCCCGCTCGCGATGGCCGACGCCTTCCGCAGCGGCAACATGGGGATCATGGATTACGCCCGCTACCGGAACATCGAGTCGGATACCCACATGCGGAAGGCGATCGCCGAGGGTGATCCGGATGGGCCGGTGGCGACCGAGTAGGGGCAGGGGATGCATCGTTCCATGAATGACCGGCGGGATTCCGCCGCGGGCTTCCGGGAGTAGACCGTGGACATCCGGTTTATCGCAGCCATCTTCATCATCGCGGCGCTCATGGAGATGCTTGCCAAGATGGCCAGGAAGAGGCGGGGGGAGGAGGAGATCGAAGAGCCGGAGGCGCCCCGCATCGCGGACCCGCTGGCCGGGGTGGTCGAGGAAATGCGGCGGTTGTCAGGGGGTGACGAAGATGGGCGTGAGGTGGGTCCGGAGGCTTCTGAACTTGTGGTGCGCGAACGGAGGCGCCCCGGGGGAGAGATGGGATTCCGTGTACCGGAGTTGCCGGGCGAACCGGTCGTGCCGGTCAGGCCCCCGACCCGTGAAAGGCCGGTGACGGATGACCTGATGCCGCACGTGTCTCCCGAGCGGGCGCCGGAACCGGTAACCCTGCGTGGTCAGATCGAGCGGATGTTGGAACCGATGCCGCAGCCGCACAACGTGCCGGTCGTCGTCCCGGAGCCACCGCCCCGACCGATGGCAGTGGTTCCTCGGGGTGACATTTCTCCGCGGCCGGTCGAGGTTCGTTCCCGCGAGGTTCGACCCCGCGGGGCGCGGGATCTCGTGGAGCGCACGTGGACGGAGGAGCGGCAATCGCCGGCCGGCGAGCCGGCGATCCCGGCTGGTGGAGGAGGCCGGCGCATGGACCCGGAGTGGGGTGGTAAAGGGGGAGGGCTGCCCATTGGCTCGGTGCGCGGCCTGCGACGACTCGTCGTGGCGCGCGAGGTGCTCGGCCCGCCGCTGGCCCTGCGTGGCAAGGAGCGCTTTCCGAACGGGTAGGCGGGGTTCCCCTTCAACGCAACCGACGCCGGAGGGGGATGGCGGGCGTGGGACCCGATGTGGGGCGGCACGCTACCCCGTCGGCCTCGTGATCTCGTACTGGCGGGGCGGTTCGGCCCCCAGCAGGTGGCGCACGAAGTAGTCCCAGCGCCGGCGGATGAAGTAGGGCTCGTTGAGGCCGTGCGCCCGGTTCGGCGCCCAGATGAAGTCGAAGTCGCGGTTGGCCTTGATCAGCTCGTCGACCAGCTGGACGGTCATGGCAGGGTGGACGTTGTCGTCCATGTCGCCGTGCATGAGGAGCAGCTTGCCCTCGAGGTTCGCGGCGTAGCTCTTGTTGGCGGCGGACTCGAAGTTGTCCCCGCCGCCGGAATCGGACTCCATGACCCCCTGGTACTTCTCGGCCCAGTAGATGTTGTAGCTGCGGTTGTCGTGGTTGCCGGCGCCGGAGACGGCCACCTTGAAGAACTCGGGGAAGCGCAGGATGGCGTCGGTGGAGGCGAAACCGCCGCCCGAGTGCCCGTAGATGCCCACGCGGTCCAGGTCGATGAAGGGATAGCGGGCGGCCAACTGCTTGATCACCGCGATGTGGTCGGGGATGCCGTTGTCGATGAAGTTGCCGTAGTAGTTGTCGTGGAACGCCTTGGAGCGGTGCGGCGTCCCGAGGTGGTCGATCTGCACCACCACGAAGCCGAGCTGCGCGAGCGCGAAGTCCTCTCCGCCCCCCTTGAACGCCCACGCGCCGACGCTGCCGACCTGGGGTCCCGGATAGATGTGCGAAATGATCGGGTACTTCGCGTTCTCGTCGAGGCCGGGGGGCAGGTAGAGCACGCCGTGCAGATCGGTGATGCCGTCGCGCGCCTTCGCCGAGAACACCTTCGCCGGGGTGAAGCCGATCTGCTCGATCGCGGAGATGTCGGCCCGCTCCAGCTCCAGCACGACGCGGCCGTCTTCTGCGCGGCGCAGGACGATGACGGGGGGCGACTCGATGCGGGAATAGGTGTCCACGAAGTAGTCGCCGCTCGGCGAGAAGACGATCTCGTGGTTGGCGTCCTCGGGGGTGAGCAGCGTGAGGTCCGAGCCGTCGAACCCGACCCGGTAGAGGTGGGCGTAGTAGGGGTGGCGTCCGGGTTCGCGGCCGCGCGCGACGAAGTGGATGCGCTGGCGCGCCTCGTCCACATGGAGGACCTCGCCCACCACCCAGGGTCCCGAGGTGATCCGGTTCTTCAGGTTCCCTTCGCCGTCGAAGCGGTAGAGGTGTCCCCATCCATCGCGTTCCGACCACCAGATCACGTCGTCGCCGCTCTCGGATACGTACCACGAGGGGGTGCCCCCGCTGGAACCGCCGCCCCGGTGCCCGAGCGAGACGAAGGTGCGGGTGGAGTCGCCCAGGATGACCCTGGACGTACCCGTCGCGGCGTCGATCTCGGCGAGGAATACCCGCTGGGAGCCGCGGGTGAAGTAGTTGACGTGCAGCCGGGTCCCATCGGCGCTCCACGCCGAGTCGGGAGCGGAACCCCGGAAGGAGAGCTGATGCGGGGTTGGCGCGACCTCGACGCGGTGGTTGGCGGTTGCGCGAAGGCTCGGGGTTTCACCGTCTGCCGGAGCGGTCTCCTCGAGCGCCAGGATGTGGACGGTCGGCAGGGGGATTACCGAGTCGCCCGGCAGCGCGTAGGGCTGCGAGAAGTGGCGGGGGCGCTGCGGCGTGTAGGAGATGTAGTGCATGTGCTCCACGTCGCGCTCGTCCTGGCGGGACACCGCGATGTAGCGGGAATCGGGTGACCAGGCGAGGGCGGGCGCGCGCGGCCCGGGCCCCTGGCGCTGCTGGTTGGGCCTGGGCTCGTTGTAGCCGTAGGCGTAGTACTTCTCGCCGTCGGTGGTGAGCGGAATCGAGTCGCCGCCCTCCGCGGGGCGCACATACAGGTTGTACTCGTGCGCGAAGGCCTCCCAGCGCCCGTCGGGTGACTCCACGAAGGCGGTCCGTGAAGGCAGAGTGTCGGCGACGGTGCATGCGTACTCGGCTATGTCACAGAGAAAGCGCCTGCCGCCGGCCGTGAACTCGATTTCGCTCTCGGTGTCGCCGAAGCGGAAGGTGCTGAAAGGCAGCTTGTCGGGGACGTAGCTGGTGTCGTTGGCGAGCGACATGGCGCTGGCCAGCCGGTAGTGGTCGAAGAGTGGGTCGCGGCTTGTGGTGGCCGGGTCCACCAGGATGAACTCATAGCCCGACCCGGTGTTGTTCCGGTACCAGAAGCGGTCGGTGTCGCCGGTCTCCATCCAGTTCGGGTTGACGCTGGCTCCCGCGATGAGGGGCTGCGTGTTCCAGGTGAGGAAGCGCTCGGCGCGGGAGTAGTCGACGGTCTGGGCGAGGGTGGGGGCGGGACTTGCGATGGCGATCGCCAGGGCCGCGAGGACCAGTCGGACGGGCGTGAGACTCGGGCAGAGGGCGTGGGTGGCAGGTGGGCGGATGGGGCGCGACATACGGTGGCTCCGGAGCTCTACGGGGGACTTGACTTGACGGGTGCCGAAAAGGTGGCGCCATGCGGGTGGGACCGCCTCGCTCACCTGTTTGTAATGTAATGTCAACATTACAAAATGTAATGTATAGTATACTTTCTTGTCCACCAGAGTGGGACGGTTTCCGTGGCCGCCAGGCCCCGGCGCCTCAGCGCGGCGCCCGCTGGTCGCACTCCACTAGCCGGTCCACCAGTCTCTCCAGCTCCGCGCGGCGCTTGCGTCCGACCGATTTCATGACCTGGCGCATCGCCACGTACAGGCCGCCGATGAGGGTCACGGGGAAGGCCGCGGCGAAGAGCGCCGACTCCAGCACCACACCGACGCCGATACCGATGCCGAAACCGCAACCGCCGCCGACGCCGCCGACGACGGCGCCATAGAGCATTCTCGCGTACGTGTGCAGGCGTTCTTCGGCCTGGATGCGCGTCTCGCCGTTGCGCGATGCCACTGTCACCCGAAGAGAGCGCAACTGGTGCTCCGAGATGGCGGATTTCCATCTCAGGGTGCGTCCGACCATCGTCGTGTCTCCCGGTAGATCGGTGGCCATCGGGATCTCCGCGACGACCTGTTCGTAGTCCTCCTCCCGCATCTCGCCCGGGATGATCCGTTCCGCGCGAACCAGGAGGGCGGTGCCGGCCAGCCGGTGTTTCGGTACCCTGGGCTCCGGGCTGTCGATGCGGGCCGCGGCCAGCTGCACGTAGCGGGGCTCGATCCCGGCCTCCGCGGCCACCTCCTGCAATCCGGCCAGCGTCATCCCGCCCTCACGGCCACCGGCTCCACCGGTCTCGTCCGACTGCTGTCGCTCGGCGGCGTACTTCAGGAGACGCCTGACCTCCGTGTCGCTGTAGCGGCGGGGTCGGTCTCGGCCGGTGGGGTCGTCGGGTGGCATCGCGATCCGTGGCGCGGCCGCTACTCCGCCGCCAGCCTTCGCAGCACCGTATGCAGAATGCCGCCGTTCCGGTAGTACTCGACCTCGACCTCCGAATCGAGCCGGACCGTGGCGGCGAAATCGACCACCGACCCGTCACGTCGAGTCGCACGCACCGCCACCTCCCCACCCGGCTCCAGCCCCCCCGCGATCCCGGTCACGTCATAGACCTCGAACCCCGTCAGCCCGAGCGTCTCCGCACCCTCACCCTCCTCGAACTCCAGCGGCAGCACGCCCATCCCCACCAGGTTCGAACGGTGAATCCGCTCGTAGCTCTCCGCGATCACCGCCTTGACCCCGAGCAGATACGTCCCCTTCGCCGCCCAGTCCCGCGAACTCCCCGTCCCGTACTCCCGCCCCGCGATCACGACCAGCGGCGTTCCGGCCGCGCGGTACCGCTCCGACGCCTCGAAGATCGTCGTCATCCCGCCGCTCGGGACGTGCACCGTGTAGCCGCCCTCCTTGTCCTCCAGCATGAGGTTGCGGAGGCGCACGTTGCCGAACGTTCCGCGCATCATCACCTCGTGGTTGCCGCGCCGGGAGCCGAAGGTGTTGAAGCGGATCGGAGGGACGCCCTGGTCCTGCAGGTAGCGGCCCGCGGGCTCGTCACGGGGGATCGCGCCGGCCGGAGAGATGTGGTCGGTGGTGGTGGTGTGGCCCACGAGCGCCAGGGCGTGGGCGCCGTGCACATCCGCGAGCGGCGGGGGCTCCGGGCCCATGTCCTGGAAGAAGGGGGGATTGCGGATGTAGGTGGACTCGGGGTCCCACTCGTAGAGGTTGCCCTCTTCGGGGAGCGGGAGGGCCTGCCAGTGCTCGTCGCCGTCGAAGACGCTCGCGTAGCGTTCCCGGAACATCTCGGGTTTGAGCGAGGCGGCCACGGTGTCCCGGACCTCTTCGGGGGTGGGCCAGATGTCGGCCAGGAAGACGGGGCGGCCGTCGGCGGAGCGGCCCAGCGGCTCGTTGTAGAGGTCGATGTCGATCCGGCCGGCCAGCGCGAAGGCCACCACCAGCATCGGTGACGCCAGGTAGTTGGCGCGCACCAGCATGTGGATGCGGGCCTCGTAGTTGCGATTCCCCGAGAGGATGGACGCGACGACCAGGCCGTGCTCGGAGACCGCGTCCGCCACCGGACCGGGAAGCGGGCCGCTGTTGCCGATGCACGTCGTGCAGCCGTACCCCACCAGGTTGAAGCGCAGCTCCTCCAGGTACTTCATGAGGCCCGCGGCCTCGAGGTAGTCGGTGACGACCTGGGAGCCGGGCGCCATGCTCGTCTTCACCCAGGGCATGACCTCCATCCCGAGGGCGCGTGCCTTCTTCGCCATGAGCCCCGCGCCGACCATCACCGACGGGTTCGAGGTGTTGGTGCAGCTCGTGATCGCGGCCACAACGATCGTGCCGTCGCCGATCTCCATGGTGCGGCCGTCCATCTCGATCTCGACCGCGCGACGGCGGGTGGTGGCCACGGCCGTGCCGCCGCCGCTGCCGCCCGCGCCGTTGCCGTCCAGCGAGAAACCGGAGGGAACCAGCGCCGGGAGGTCGCGCGCGAAGGCGGGACGGATGTCCGTCAGGTCGATGCGGTCCTGGGGACGCTTGGGCCCCGCCACGCTCGGCTCGATGGTGGAGAGGTCGAGCTCCAGCGTCGAGGTGTACTCCGGATCGGGGGTGTCGTCGGTGCGGAAGAGGCCCTGCTCGCGGGTGATCCGTTCGACCCGTTCGATCATTCCCTCGCTGCGACCCGTGCCGCGCAGGTACGTCAGCGTCTCGGCGTCGACGGGAAAAAACCCCACCGTCGCCCCGTACTCGGGAGACATGTTGGCCAGGGTGGCCTTGTCGGGCAGGGTGAGCCCCGAGAGCCCGGCGCCGTAGTACTCCACGAACCGGCCCACGACGCCATGCGCGCGCAACAATTCGGTCACGCGCAGCACCAGGTCGGTCGCGGTCGCCCCCTCGGGCAGCGCGCCGGTCAGCCTCACCCCCACCACCTCGGGGAGCAGCATGTAGTACGGCTGCCCCAGCAGCACCGCCTCCGCCTCGATTCCCCCGACCCCCCAGCCCACCACCCCCAGCCCGTTCACCATCGTCGTGTGCGAGTCCGTCCCCACCACCGTGTCCGGATACGCCAGAAAGGTCCCGTCGTGCTCCCGCCGGTGAATGACCGACGCCAGGTATTCCAGGTTCACCTGGTGTACGATCCCCGTCCCGGGCGGCACCACGCTGTAGTTCTCGAAGGCCTCCTGGGCCCAGCGGAGCAGGGCGTAGCGCTCGCGGTTGCGCTCGTATTCGCGCGCCACGTTCTTCTCGAAGGCGTAGCCGGTCCCGAAGAAATCGACCTGCACCGAGTGGTCGATGACCAGGTCGGCGGGCACGAGCGGGTTGATGCGCGCGGGATCGCCACCCATCGCGCGGATGCCGTCGCGCATGGACGCCAGGTCCACGATCGCGGGAACCCCGGTGAAGTCCTGCAGCACGACGCGGGTGGGCATGAAGGGGAAGTCGGCGCCTGCGTTCGACGGGCTCCACGCCGCGACCGCTTCGACGTGTTCGGCGGAGACATAACCATCGCCCGCGTTGCGCAGCACATTCTCGAGGAGGACGCGGATGGAGAAGGGGAGGCGGTCGAGGGAGGCGAAGCCATCCTCTTCGAGGCGGCTCAGGCGGTAGAAGGAGGTGGGTCCTTCGGTGAGATCGATGGAGGCGAGGGCGCCGAAGGGATCGGTGGGACGAGCGGGCATTGCGGGTACGGCTCCAGAGTGGGTTCTCAACGGCGAATTCGGTGTTTCTAGTGTAGCGGAGCGGGGCGGGAGCGGACAGACACTTGCGGGCGGGACAAGCCACCGGACGCCTATGCGCAGGGCCGAACCAGCGGGTGGCACCGGTGGCCGTCCTCGGAAGCGGGCGGGGGACAGACAACGCGGGCCACCGGTCACGGCCCCTTCACCACCGTCGCCAACCCTTCTAGAATGGTTGTCCCGACCCTGGCCGAGGTGGCGGAACCGGTAGACGCGAAGGTCTCAAAAACCTTTGCCCTTGC